>JBDGQP010000049.1:3106-20575 GCA_042218975.1 Salinibacter sp. | reverse complement strand
AGTTGCGCCCGTTGTCGGTCAGCGTGGACGGGGCCGATAACTCCGCACCGAACAATGGGGCCAGGAACAGTCGCTGATGCCACTTTGGGGCCTCTTTCAACCAGTTGGGCATCTCGTAGTCCTGTCTCGCCCTGTCGCCGTCTGGCACGCCCAGAGCCGTCATGAGAGCGGCGAAGGAGGTGCTCACCACCTTGAACGAGGTCTCCGTCCGCTCGAAATCGTAGTGGTCGTACGGGGTCTCGATGCTGTGATTGCGGTCGCGCCGGTAGATGCGGGAGGGAGTAAAGCCGGCCGCCTCTACGTCGGCCCGGATGGTGTCAAGGTCGCCGGGCTCTCCGTAAAACCACGCCGTCCCTTTTCCCCGGTCGCCGCTGAAGTAGAGCGTGCCATCTCCGAAGAGAAAGCCGGCAATTTTGATGAGGTAGGGCGTGGCGGCGTCATCGGCTCGCAGGGGAAGAACGTCTCGGTCCCGAAGGGACTTGGGGACCTGTCCGACGGCATTTCCGGTTCCCTCCTTGCCCTGTTTCGCCAGCACGCGCCGAACGTCCGCCGCGTCTACGAGCACATCGTCCTCCGGCTCCTCGTAGGGGACGCCCTCGAACGGGCGACGAGCGACGCGGTCGCCCGGCTGTAACTCGTCGAGGTGGGTCATCCCGTCGGGGGTCCAGAACGGGTGATCCCCAGTGGCCAGGACCTCGTCGCCCCCCGACGTGCAGAGCCGATACACAGGGCGGTCGGGCCGATGCTTCAGGTAGGCCGTCACGGACGTACCGTTCGGGGACGGCGCGTCCAGGTCCTGGCACCGAAGCGTCTCTTCGGGCCAGGTCGTCTCCATCTCCGCAATCGATCGCGTGTAGCCGTGGGCGTGGAGGACGCGGGTGTCGCCCGAGAGGCAGTTGATGTCGTAGCCCACCCCCCCAGGCGAGATCACGCCGTCGTCGGGGTCGAACGCGGCCACACCGCCGATGGGGAAGCCGTAGCCCCAGTGGATGTCGGGCATCGCCAGGGAGGCGCCAAGGATGCCGGGCATGTGGGCCACGTTGGCGGCCTGCTGGGGCGCGTCGTCCGACCGGATGTCCTCCAGCATCGGCTCGGTGGCGTAGAGGCGGGCCGGAACCTGCATGCCCCCGGTCTTTGGGAGTTCCCACCGGTAGTCGTCGAGCTTCCTGAGGTCGTAGTCGGGCATGGCGGCGCAAGGGGAGCATCTGTCGAGGAGAGAGGGGGGAACGTACCGCTCGGCGGACCCGCTGTTTTTCGGCACGCCGCCGCGGGGACAGACGGTGCCATCGCTGCGGTCGGCCCCGCACATAGGAAAAGGCCCCTCCGCGACGCCGCGAAGGGGCCTTTCCTGCGGTACGCAGACGCTGGACCGAGCATGGGCTACTGCTGCGCCGCGGCCCCCACCATGCTTTGCACCTCGCTCAACATCCAGGGCTTGCGGGGGTTCTGGCGCGAGAGGTACTGGTTCGCCTCCGGCACGTTGGTCACCTCTCCGGCCTCGCCGTCCCACTCAAGTTTGCGGGTGTCGGCCCGCAGGGAGACGATGCCCAGCAGCATCGTCTCGGTGAGGCGGGTAGCGTACTCGAAGGGAGAGGTTGCCTCGGCCTGTCCTTTCATGGCGCGGACCCAGTTCATCTCGTGGTTCTCGTTCTTTACACGGTCGAACATCTGGGGCGGCGTGTCCACGTCGTTGGCCAGTTCCGTCGGGAAGAGGCGCGGGTTGCTGCCGTAGGTGTCGTGCATCAGGTAGCCGTCCTCCCCCACGAAGAGAACGCCGCCGCCGGGGGTGAGGGCCTCCTTTTCGGGGATCGCGTCGGGCCGCTCCGGCATCATGCCGCCGTCGTACCACTTCATGGTGACCGCCGGCTGGTCGCCCCGTTCCGGGAACTGGAAGTGGGTCATCGAGGCCTGGGGCCAGCTCGCGCCGTTGAAGGGCGTCGACCGGGTCTGGATCGTGCTCGGGGCGCCCAGCTCGAGGGCCCAGAACGGGTGGTCGATGAGGTGTGCGCCCATGTCGCCGAGGGCGCCGGTGCCCCAGTCCACCCAGCCGCGCCAGCTGAACGGATGGAAGTCCTCGTGGAACGGCTCGTCGGGAGCGGGGCCGAGGAACAGATCCCACCGCAGTTGGTCGGGCACGCGCTGAATGGTATCGGGCATCTCCATGCCCTGCGGCCAGATGGGCCGGTTGGTCCAGACGTGGATGGTGTCGACCGCGCCGATGGCGCCGCTGCGGACGTATTCGTTTACGAGACGGGCATCGTCGCTCGAGTGACCCTGGTTGCCCATCTGCGTCACCACGTCCGTCTCGGCGGCCAGCCGGCGGAGGTAGCGGGCCTCCCCGACCGACCACGTCAGCGGCTTCTGGGTGTAGACGTGGATGCCGCGCTGCATCGCGTCGGCGGTAATCCGGGCGTGCGTGTGGTCGGGGGTTGCGATGATAACCCCGTCGATCTCGCTCCCCATCTCGTCGAGCATCCGCCGGTAGTCGTAATAGGTCGCCGCGTCGGGGTACTTCTCAAAGACCCCGCTGGCGTAGTTGTGGTCGACGTCGGCGAGGGCGACGACGTTCTCGGACGGCGCATTGTCGGGCCTCTCCTCGGAGGGGGAGCCTTCAGGAACGGAGACGTTTCCGAGGTTTCCCTCCCCGACGCCGCCGACGCCGATGCCGGCAATGTTGACGGTGTCGCTGGGGGCCTGATAGCCGGGCCCGCCAAGCACCCGGCGGGGAACGACGAGGGGCGCCGCCGCCGCGGCGGCCCCTCCCTTTGCTATCGTGCCGAGAAAGGATCGTCGGGAGACCGTGGAGTCCGTCATGGGAATGTGAGACTGGTGATCGAGAGACGGGATTAGGGCGGCGATGCCTCCGGGCGGAAGGGCTTTCAGCACGACCGGGGGCAGAGGGTGTCGATCCGGACCGAAGCGGCGAGGATGCGCTACGGGCCCGACGTGCAGGGGCCTAGCCTGAATTCTGCTGACTGAACCGTTACATGTTAGGAGGCATGGAGCTCGGATACAAGCCCGTCCAGGGGCGGTTGCTCGCCGTTACAGGAAAGCAACGGACCCGAACCTAGGAACCGGGGGGAGGGACCGACGTCCAATGGGGGCCTGTCTCCCGCTTCCAGTCCCCACGCTCATGTCCTCCCGCTTCCTTCTTCGCCTCGAAGGCGCCCTCGTCCTGATCGCCGCCGCAGGGGTCTACGCCGCCACCGACCTCTCCTGGGGGCTCTTCGCCGGGCTCCTTCTGGTCCCCGACATCGTCCTAATCGGCTACGGGGGCGGGCCGCGCGTCGGGGCGGCGGTGTACAACGCCGGGCATACGTACGCCGTCCCGCTCCTCCTCGGGGGCGCTGCGCTGGGACTGGAGCACACGCCGCTGGGGGGCGTCGCGCTGATCTGGGCGGCCCACATCGGAATGGACCGGGCGCTGGGCTACGGCCTGAAGCACCCCACCGGCTTCCACGACACGCACCTGAGTGCCCCTTCTCGGCCGTCCCCCGGAGGAACACGCCCCCGCGCCGCCGGGGCCGACGGGCGCCGGGGGCCAGGGGGAAAGACGCCGGGTGGGGCGAGGACGGCGGGCCCGAGCCCGTGCAGCGCCGGCGGCGGCACAGTTCGCCCACAGGCTGCGGTCGTGAACGACGAACAGGCCCGTACGTAGAGGGCGCAGTGTCTGCACGTCTCCCTGGTTAAGAGTCTCTGCCCCGTGGACACCCGCTACACGTTCGGCATCATCGGGGCGGGCGACGTGGCCGGCCTCCACGCCCGGGCCCTCACCGACCTCGACGCCGCCACCCTGGTCGCCGCCGCCCGTCGAAGCGAGGCGCCCGGCCGGGCCTTCGCCGAGGCCCACGACTGTACGTGGTATCCCGACGCCGAGTCGCTTCTGGACGAGGCGGCCCCCGACGCGGTGACGATCGCCACCCCGAGCGGCGCGCACCTCGGGCCCGCTGTCGCCGCTGCCAAGCGGGGCGTGCACGTCCTCTGCGAGAAGCCCCTGGAGATCACGACCGACCGGATCGACCGGATGACCGAGGCCGCTGACGCCCACGACGTGAAGCTGGGCGGCATCTTCCAGCAGCGGTACAGCGGCGTCCTGCGGGCGGTCCGCGACGCCGTCGCCGCCGGCCGGTTTGGGGCGCTCGCCGTGGCCTCGGCGGCGGTGCCCTGGTGGCGCGACGACGACTACTACGAGGGCACCTGGAAGGGCACGGCGGCCCTCGACGGGGGCGGGGCCCTCATGAACCAGTCGATCCACGCGATCGACGCCCTCGCCTGGCTCGTGCGGACGGGCCTGGGCCTCGAGGCCGGCGTCAACCCCGTGGCGACGGTCCACGCCCACACCGACGTGCGGGGCCACGACCCCGACCACGTGGAGGTGGAGGACACCGCCGTCGCGACGCTGCGGTACCGCGACGGCACGCTCGGCACCCTGCTGGGCGCCACGTCGATGTATCCGGGCACCCGGCGTCGGCTCCGGATTGCCGGGCGGGAGGGGACCGCCGAGGTGCACGGAGACGAACTCGTCTGCTGGCAGCTCCGCGAGGAACGGCCGGACGACGAGGCCCTCCGGGCCCGCTACGGCAAGACGGACGGCGAGGGCGGCGCCTCCGACCCGATGGCCATCGACTACGCAAAGCACCGCCGGAACGTCGAGGCCTTCCTCCGCTGGGTCGACCACGACGCCCCCTTCGCCCTCGACGCGAGGGAGGCCCGGACGGCGGTCGAGATCATCGAGGCCATCTACACCGCCGCGCGGGAGGGGGCGCCGGTTTCGGTGCGCGGGTAGGAGGCAGGACCCCCGCGGCGGGGACTGCCGGACGTACGAGGCGTCCGGGCCGCCCGGCACGCCGGGGCGCAGGTAGCGGATCCCGAGGACCGCGGCGCCGGCATCCCGGTGACCGACGCGGTCGCCTTCGCGGTCGGGGTCGAGAGCAAGGGGCTCCCCTTCGACCTGCGCCCGGACGCGCCCCGTCGCCGGACCCGACGGCGCGGCCCCGTGATCTACTCGGCGGCCACCAGGGTGCGGCGCCGGCGCTCCAGAAAGTCGACCACGCGCTCGAACGGGTCGAAGCCGAAGGCCTCCCCGATCGGGCGGCGCAGGTTCGAGTTGGCGTTCACGTCGTAGAAGACGCGGCGCCCGTCGTCGGTCTCGAGGTACTCGACGCTGCCGAGGTCGAACCCGCCCTCCTGCATGATGCGGGCCCCGGTGGCGACGGCTGCGTCCGGCACGTCCGGGTACGGGTGAAAGTCCGGGCCCGCATCGGCGGCCCCGTCCTCCGCGACGGCCTCGGCCGGCTGCCCGTCGCCCCCACCATCGCTCAGCGACGCCGGGTTGCAGACCTCCGAGGGGCAGAGGTTGAAGTTGCCCTTCGAGACGACGCGCATCGCGTAGAGGAGCTCGCCGCCCAGGTACTCCATCCGGACAATGCCCTCGTCCTCGGTGTCGTGGGGCAGGTACTCCTGCAGGAGCAGCAGGTGGTCGGGCCGCCAGAGGGCGGGGTTGGCCTCCAGGGTCGACGCCAGGTCCTCGAACGAGTCGACCTGAATCATCCGCGCCCCACTGCCGCCCTGATTGGGCTTGATGAGGGCGGGAAACGACAGTTCGGCCCGGCGCTCGCGGAGCGCCGCGACGTCGTTGAACGCCCAGGTGCGAGGGTGGTCGACGCCGAGCTCACGCATGAGGCTGACCTGCGCCATCTTGCTGAGCTCGAGGCGGAACGGCTGGCTTCCGTTCAGCACAGGCGCGCCGCGGGCCTCCAGGTCCTCGATCACCGCGAGGGCGAAGGGCACGGCCCGGGTGTTGTCCCGCGTGTAGGCGCTGGGGCTGGCCTGGTTCAGGTACAGGGGGGCCTCGGGACGGTCCCGGTCGCTCAGCGTCGCGGACGTGAGGTCGACCGGGGCGTAGGAGAGCCCTCTGTCCTCGAGGGCCCGGAAGAGGGGCTCCTGCCAGGACGGGTGCTCGTAGAGAACGGCGAGGGCGGGGCGGGTGGACTCCATGAGGAGGAAAGAATGGTGAAGGGAACGGACAACAAAAAAGCCCTCTCACCCAGGCGGTGGGGAGAGGGCGACGGGGCGTCGGGCACGGTGCGTCAGCGGCCCGGCCCGGCGTCGCTGTCCCCCGGCGAACAGAGACAACAGACACAGCTCTCCGCGTCCGGGGACGCCAGCGGGCGGCTCGGTACGTCCTCACAGGAACGGTGCACGGGAAGAGCCGGCAGGTTGGAAAAAGCGACGCGGCACCACGTACGAAAGTGACAGTCACCCCGAAAGATCCGACCGCGACGTTCTCGTCCCGGTTGTGGGGCACGCCGTCCACTTTACAGTCCGTCGTTCGTCTATGACTGCCGCGTCGACGCCCCCGTCCGCTCCAGACCCCGACGGCCCCGACTGGGTGGGCTGGTGGCGCGTTCGTCGCTACGGCGGCGCCCGGCCCGACCGTCCGACCTACTACGAGGCCACGCCGGCGCACTGGGACGTGATCAAAGCCGAGGCGGAGGGGCTGTACGTGGCGCGCCATCCCATCCTAGCGGTGGAGAGATCCACAATTCACCTCAAGGATGAGGGCGAGCCGGACGAGCACGCGGAGCAGTGGGTCGCCGAGGTGGAAGACGGGCAGCTCCGGGTGGCCGCCGCCACGGGGCCGCACGAGGGCGTCGTCGGCGTCGCCGAGCGCATCGAGACGGACCCGCGGGTTCTGGCGTCTTCGTGAGGCCTCCAGCCCACACGGGACGTCCCGTCCAGACGGGGGGCATTCCACCGGGGACAGATGTTTGCCGTTGATCACGATCCGGTCGGCGCAGGGGGGCGCCACGGCCCGAGGACGGACGTCTCGGCGGGCGGATGTTCGCGCCCTCGTTGATTCTGACGGCGCTGAGCCCGTCCCTGGTAGTGCCGGGCCGACGCGTTTGCCCCGGCCGTCCGTTCCTCCCACAACCCCTCGTCCCCCCAATGATACGCAGGATTACGCTCGCCGTCGCCGTTCTTCTCGCCCCGCCGCTTCTGGCGCACGGCCAGCAGCCGTTTTCGCGCATGGACGTGTTCGACCTGGAGTGGGCGGCGAACCCGCGGATCAGCCCGGACGGGGAGCGGATCGTCTACGAGCGACACGGGATGGACGTGATGGACGACCGCCGGACCTCCCACCTCTGGATCATCGGGGCCGACGGCACCGAGCACGTGAAGCTGACGACCCGCGAGGCCAACGCCTCCGATCCCCGCTGGTCGCCCGACGGCTCGAAGGTCGCCTTCACGAGCAGCGACGACGAGCACGGCACCGAGATTTACGTGCACTGGGTCGAGGAGGGACGGACGGCGCGCCTCACGCAGATGGAGAACGCCCCGAGCGGGCTCGCCTGGTCGCCGGACGGGGAGCACATCGCCTTCTCGGCGCGCGTGCCGGCCCCGGAGCCGCAGCTCGCGTCCCCGCCCGAGGCGCCGGAGGGGGCCGACTGGGCCGAGCCGCCCCGCGTGGAGACGCGCCTCAACCACGAGGCCGACGGCGTCGGCGTCCTCGAGTACGGCTTCGATCACCTCTTCGTGGTGCCGACGAACGGGGGGCAGGCCCGGCAGGTGACGTCCGGCGACTACCACCACTCCAGCCGCCCGGTGTGGACTCCCGACGGGGAGGCGCTGATCGTCTCGGCCAACCGCCACGACAACTGGGCACGGGAGCGCCGCAACAGTGAGCTCTACGCCGTGCCGGTGGACAGCGGCGCGATCACGCCGCTCACCGATCGCTTCGGGCCGGACCACCACCCCCGCGTGTCGCCCGACGGGGAGACGGTGGCCTACCTCGGCTACGACGATGAGGTCCAGACCTACCAGGTCACGCGGCTTTTCCTGATCGGGCGCGACGGGACGGGGCGGCGGGCGATCGAGACCGGCCTCAACCGCTCGGTCGAGTCGATCGCCTGGGACGCGGCCGGCGAGGGCCTCTACCTCCAGTACACGGACGCCGGCACGACCAAGGTGGCCCACACCACCCTGCAGGGCGACATGGAGCCGGTGGCCCGCAACGTCGGGGGGACGTCGATCGGCCGGCCGTACGGGGGCGGCAGCTTCTCGGTCGCGTCGACCGGCCGCCTCGCCCTCAACCAGGGCGCCCCCTCGCATCCCGCCGAACTGGCGACGACGCGCCGCGGGGCGAAGACACGGCGGCTCACGGACCTGAACGGCGACCTGCTGGACCACCGCACTCTCGGACAGGTGCAGGAGATCCGGTACCCCTCCTCGAAAGACGGGCGCGAGATCCATGGGTGGGTCGTGACGCCGCCGAACTTCGACCCGGACCGCACCTACCCGCTGATGGTGGAGATCCACGGCGGCCCGATTAGCAACTACGGGCCCTGGTTCTCCGCCGAACTCCAGCTCTACGCCGCCGACGGGTACGTCGTCTTTTACCCGAACGCGCGGGGGAGCACCAGCTACGGCGAAGAGTTCGGCAACCTGCTCTACAATAACTTCTCGGGCGGGGAGTACCAGGACATTATCGACGGGGTCAACCGCCTCGTCGAGCGGGACTACGTGGCCGAGGACAGCCTCTACGTCACCGGCGGCAGCGCAGGGGGCACGTCCACGGCCTGGATCGTGGGCAAGACCGATCGGTTCCGCGCCGCGGCGGTCCAGAAGCCCGTCACGAACTGGATCAGCAAGACCCTTGCCGCGGACAACTACTACGGCTACCACGACTACCGGTACCCGGGCCAGCCTTGGGAAAACCCGATGGCGTACTGGGACGTCTCGCCGGTCTCGCTGCTCGGGAGCATCAACACGCCCACCGTCGTGATGGTGGGCTCGGCGGACCTCCGCACCCCGCCCTGGCAGGCGAAGCAGCTCTACAACGGCCTTCAGATGCGGGACGTCGAGACGGCGTACGTCGAGATTCCGGGGGCGTCCCACTTCATCTCCCAGCGCCCCAGTCAGCTCATCACGAAGGTCGACCACGTGCTCGCCTGGTTCGACCGGTACCGATGAGAGGCAGGCCGTTCGTGCCTCCACGCGCCCTGACTGAATGCCAATGAGGGAGGACGCATCCCGACAGTTGTCGGGGATGCGCCCGCTCGCCCTCTCTCTGCTCCGGACAGAATCGGGCTCCGTTTCTCGTTGTGGATCCCACGTTGCGGGTGCACGGAGGCGGGGGACTTTACTTGTCCGCACTGCGTCCCGTACGTTGAGGCATCGTTTTCGTCCATACCCGTCCGCTCCGCCGACCCCCCTACTCCCATGCGTGTCCGCCCGATCCTCCTCGCCGGCCTGGTCCTCCTCGTGCTGGGCGGCTGCGCCACCTCCGAGCCCACGGCGCCGTCGTCGCCCGAGAACGAGGCCTCCTACGACGAGGCGACCCTCGAGAACATGCGGCGCGGCACCTACAACGACGCCTGGGCATCGAGCTACGAGCCGCTGCCCGCGGAGCCGACGGTCATCCGGAACGCGACCGTCATGACCGCCGCGGGCGAGACGATTGAGGAGGGGGACGTGCTGCTCCGCAACCGCACGATTGACTCGGTGGGCACGGACGTGCCGGTGCCCGAGGGGGCCCGCGTGGTCGACGGCCGTGGGAAGTACGTGACGCCCGGGCTCATCGACAGCCACTCGCACCTCGGCGTCTCGGCCACGCCGGAGGTGGGCCCGCACTACGACAACAACGAGGTGGGCATGGCCACGCCGGAGCTCTGGATGGAGCACGGGGTGTGGCCGCAGGGCCCCGGCTTTGCCCGAGCCCTGGCGGGCGGCACCACCACGGCGCTGCTGCTGCCCGGCAGCGGCGACCTCATCGAGGGCCGCGGGTTTACCGCCAAGCTCGTGCCGGGCCGGACGCCCCAGGACATGAAATTCCCCGACGCGCCGCCCACCCTCAAGATGGCCTGCGGCGAAAACCCGAAGGGCGGCTCCTCCTTCCCCACCACCCGGATGGGCACGGCCGCCGGCTTCCGGAGCACGTTCATCGAGGCGCAGAACTACCGCGAACAATGGGATGCCTGGCTGAACGATCCGACCGGCGAGCCGCCCGAGCGCGACCTCGGGATGGAAACCCTCGCGCAGGTGCTTCGGGGCACCATGCTGGTGCAGGTGCACTGCTACCGGGCCGACGACATGACGAAGCTCCTCGAGATCGCGCGGGAGTTCGGCTTCGAGATCCGCTCGTTCCACCACGCCGTGGAGGCGTACAAAATCCGGGACCGGCTCGCGGAGGCGGGCGTCTCGGCGTCGATGTGGTCGGACTGGTGGGGCTTCAAGATGGAGGCCTACGACGGCATCCCCGAGAACGTGGCGCTCGTGGCCGACGCCGGGGCCCGCGCGATCGTCCACTCCGACGACGACCTCAACATCCAGCGCCTCAACCAGGAGGCCGCCAAGGCGCTGCGGGCCGGGCGGGAGGCCGGGCTCGACCTCACCCGCAACGAGGCGCTGCGCTGGATCACGGCCCACCCCGCCTGGGCCCTCGGCATCCAGGACCGGGTCGGGACGCTCGAGGAGGGCAAGAACGCCGACGTCGTGCTCTGGTCGGGCGACCCCTTCAGCGTCTATACGAAGGCCCAGCGCGTGTGGATCGACGGGGCCCTCGTGTACGACCGCTCCACCCCCGACCGCCAGCCCCAGTCGGACTTCGAGCTCGGCGGTCCCCGCACCCAGAAGTAGCAGTGCCCCGAGCGTCCGCCCCGCCGCCCCGTTCACCGTCCCGCCCGCCCATGCACTCTCTCCGTTCCGTCCTCGCGTTCGCGTTGCTCCTCGTGGCCGGCCTCCTCGCCGCGCCGGCCGTCCCCGCCCAGCCCACCGCCATCGTCGGGGGCACGGTTCATCCCGTCAGCGAGCCGCCCATCGAGGACGGCGTCGTGCTCCTGGAGGGAGACACCATCGCCGCGGTCGGCCCGCGCGACGCGGTCTCCATTCCGGCCGACGCCCGCCGGGTCGACGCCTCGGGCCGCGTCGTGACGCCCGGCCTCATCGACGCCGTGACGGCGACCGGCCTCGTCGAGGTCAGCGCCGTGGGGGCGACCCGCGACCAGGCCCTCGACACCGACGACCCGATCCGGGCGGCCTTCCGCGTGACCGACGGCATCAACCCCAACTCCACGGTCATTCCGGTCACGCGGCTCGGGGGCGTCACCACCGTGGCCTCGGTCCCCAGCGGCGGTGCCATCTCGGGGCAGGGTGCCGTGATCGACCTCCGCGGCGCGACCCTCCGGGAGATGCTCGTGCGCGACCGGGCGGCGATGTACGCGACCTTTACGCCGGAGGGCGCCGAGGCGACCGGCGAGGCCCGCGGCGGCCTCGCCCTGCGGCTGCGGGAGGCCCTCGAAGACGCGCAGTTCTACGCCGACCACCGGGAGGAGTACCGGAAGGGGGCCACCCGTCCCCTGTCGGCCTCGCGGCTCGACCTGGAGGCCCTGGCGGGCGTCCTGGCCGGGGAGCGGCCGCTCGTGGTGCGCGCCGCCCGGGCCAGCGACATCGACGTCGCCCTCCGCATCGCCGAGGAGTTCGACGTGGCCCTGCGGATTCAGGGCGGGGAGGAGGCCTGGATGCGGGCCGAGCGGCTGGCCGCGGCCGACGTTCCCGTCATCGTGCAGGCGATGGACAACCTGCCCGCCGAGTTTGACCGCCTCGGGGCCCGCTTCGACAACCCGGCCCGGCTGAGTGCGGCCGGCGTGCCGGTGGTCCTCTCCACGTTCGACACGCACAACGCCCGCACCCTGCGGCTGGAGGCGGGCCACGCGGTACGCTACGGAATGGAGTGGGCCGCGGCTCTCGAGGCGGTGACCCGCGCCCCGGCCCGGGCCCTCGGCATAAGCGACACGCACGGGACCCTCGAGCCGGGCAAGACGGCCAATGTCGTCGTGTGGTCGGGCGACCCCTTCGAGCTGATGACGAGCGTCGAGCACGTCTTCATCGACGGCACGCGGATCGCGGACGACTCGCGCCAGAAGCGCCTGCTGCGCCGCTACATGGACGAGGAGGCCCTGCCGCCCGCCTACGACGACGGGGCGCCGGAGCAGTAAGGGCGCCTCCGCTTAGGTGTGGAGGTGTGGAAGTGTGGGGGTCTGGAAGGGCCTGTCCCGACAGCCGTCAACAGCGAAGAATGTCCGAGCGCGGTTCCCTCCGAGAGGCCCGGGCGGCCTTTTCTTCAAGGCCGGAAGGGACTCCCCTTCGCACCTCGGAGGCATTCTCCATCCGACGTCTTTTCCAAAGTGATACGACGCCGGAAAACGGTCCGTTGGCGCGTCAGTCCCTCGACGAGCGGGGGCGCCGGACGTCCATGCGGTCGAGGCGGCCGTCGCCCCGCCGGTCGACCAGTCGCGCCAGCGGGCGGTCCCCCGCCTGGATCCGGAGCACGAGCCCGCCGCCCCGCGTCGAGGTCCACTGGCCGGTGAGCCGCCCGCGCAGGCCGAGGCGTCGGCGCCGCTCCCGCAGGCGGCGGACGCGGTCCCGCCCCAGCAGGTCGACGATGACCTCCACGCTGGCGCGGACGCCCGTCTCCCGCGGACGGCGGTAGTCGATGTCCCCGGCCGCCGCGGTCAATTGAGCTGCTCGGCGATCGAGGCGAAGAGCTGGTCGTAGGCCTCCTGCGCCTGGTCCTCCGTCATCCGGCTTCCGGGCATGAGGCCGCCTTCCTGCCTGGTGGAAATCGTCAGGGTGACCCGGGCCCCCTCGCCCCGGCCGTCCACCTGCGCCGTGACGCTCGTGCGGTCCAGGCCGCTGAGCACGCCAAACGTCTTCCGCGTGTCGGTCGTCACCAGCCCGGCCGCCCGGTCCAGCTGATCGATCGAGTAGCCCTCGTTGGTGAGCGTGGCGACGACCGCCGATACGACGGTGTCCGTCGGGGCGTCGAAGGTGCGGCGGCGATCCTCGACGGGAAGGCCCTGCGTTGTGGCACAACCCGCCAGCAGGGCCGCCCCGAACACGGCGAGAACGAACAATGTGGCGCGCATGAGATGGAGGAGGATTGAAGGGGGGAAGGCGAGAGGAGGGTCGACAAACGTAGGAACGACGACCGGCGCGCGTCAAGCCTCCGATGCGGCTCCCCAAGACGACCGCATCTTGTCGTCCCTTACGGGCGTCCATGTAACCACGGGGACGCGGCAGAGCGGGAGGCAGCCCGTCTATGCTCCCACAGGCCCCGACCGAACGACGGAGGTGCTCTTGGAGTGCGCCCCTTCGCCTTCTCTCTCCGGGTCCCGTCGGACGAGAGAGGGCCCGTGCGCCTCCGCCGTTCGCGTCGGCGCCCCAGGAGGCGAGTGCCCCGACGCGGGCCCGGAGCGATTCGGGGCGGTGGGCGTTAGGGCGGGCCCATCGCGCCGTTTTCATTCCCCCCGCCCTTCTCCATGTCCGACGAGTCCACCGACCTGGCCGTGGGCGAGAGCCTCGTGACCGACGAGACGGCCGGCCTCACGGTCGAGACGACCCGCACCGAGGAGCACCTCTTCACGACCACGTACCGGGACACCGACACCGGCACGCTCCGCCTGGCCCTCCAGGTCGACATCACCACCGGACGCACGGCGATCGACCCCCGTAGCCTCGACGCGTCGTTCTGGACGCTGGTCGTGGGGCCGGAGAAGCGCCCCGCGGACACCCTCCGGGCGGCCTTCGGGGCGGTGTCCGACCCCAGCATCGAGGTCACCCCCGAGGACCGGACGATCCACGTCTACGCGGAAGAGGGATGAGGCGGCGGAGCAGTCGCGAGCAGTTGTGCTGCGAAGCCCCCGATCGTTAGCGCGGAGGCATTCGGAACCGGGCGCATGGGGCTCGAAACCGGGCCATCTGAACATGCGTTTGCTCTTGTACCTTCTTTTCTCATTTCTCCCCCTATTCTCATGGCCGAGCTTCATCTCACTGACCTTGATGACGAGGTGCTTGCCCGGCTGCACCAGCGAGCGGAACAGCAAGACCGCTCGGTTGGGGACCTCGTTCAGGAGGAATTGGAACGGGCGCTCTCGATTTCGCCCTCTGAGAAACCGACCGAGGAGGAAGCCTTTGACCAGGCCGTAAAGCGCCTGCGTGCAACGTCGCCCGAAGAGCGGATGCCGGACGTGGAGCCGGTCGAAATCGAGGGCATTCCCGCGTCCGAGCTGCTCATCCGAGACCGCCGCCGGCGATAATGCTCGTTTATCTCGATGCCAGCGTGTGGGTGAAGCGGTACGTGATTGAGGAGGGAAGCAGACGCGTGCGAGAGTGGTTCAAAAAGGGGCCGATTGTGGCCACCTCTTCACTGGCGCTGATCGAGGTCATGAGTACGCTGGTACGGAAGGACGGGCCGGGGAGCTGGACGTAGCAAAGATGGAAGCGTCGCTGGAAACCGTCGAGGAAGACTTCGAACGGCTCGCCTCGGTGCCGCTTTCGAGTGGTGTAACGAACAATGCTCGTGTTCTCTCACGACGCTATGGGTTGAGGGGGGCCGATACGCTTCATCTGGCAGCGGCTCGCTGGATTGTCAATCAACCGACGTTCGCGGACGATCCAATCGGGCTTGTCACCTCCGACCGTGAACTGGCGGAGGCCGCAGTGCAGGCGGGGCTTGCGGTGTTTGATCCAACACGGGAAGCCCTTCCCGAACCGTGACCGACCGTTGCGGATGCTTCTGATCGATAGCCGCTCACCACGAGAAGGGACTCACCATGGGGAATCATTCGGAGGAGACGGACCACGGGATTGATGCTGGGGAGAGGACCCGGCGGATCCGGGACGACCGGTACGAACGGGGGAAGGACATGACCCCGGAGGAGCGGCTCAAATACTATCAGGAAGAGAGCGCAGCCGCCCACGAGCGGTTCATGAAGCGGATTCAGCAAAAGGACGGGAGACCTCCTAAAACGGATCCGCTATCGTTCATCTCTCTGCAGCGGTTTGTCTTGCATCCACTGGAAGAGGCGGGCCTCCCAGGCGAAGGGAAGGGGATCCCCACGCTTCAGCTCGTGGACGTCGGGAGGGAACGGATGGATCAGGCCGTTCATGGCGACCGGACACACGGCGCTGGGAACGCAGTGACCAAGTACTCTTGGGGTGCGCTGGGAACGCAGAGGACGGCCGACCGCTCCTCTCCGTACCACTGCGTGCCGAGGTTTCGGGTAGCCTCGAGATGGGAGGCACATTTCTTTGTTTTCCGTCGTAACACAACACTACACGGCGAAAATCCACAATTCTGGAGAGCCGCGATGGAAACACTACGGGTCGAGCTCGACGTCCCCCGTGATTTACTCGGAGCGCTAAACGTGTCGGAGAAGGAATTGGAGCCCCAGCTCAAAAAGCTGATTGCGCTGGAGCTCTTCCGGGAAGAGCGCATCTCCTCGGGGAAGGCGGCAGAGCTGTTGGGCATCTCGAAGGCCGAGTTTATCGATCTCCTGGACGAGCACGGAATCGCGTATTTTACGGAGACACCCGAAGAATTGGAGGCCCAGGTGAAGGCCGTCCGTGAGAAACTGAATGCCGAGTCCTCATGACGGTCGTCAGTGATGCGGGGCCGCTGATTGCGCTGGCGCGAATCGGAGCGTTGAATCTGCTTCCCGGCGTCTACGGCGACATTGTGATTCCCGTCGCCGTGCGAGACGAGATCAGGAAACCGGACAGGAAGCGGCCGGGAACGGTGTCGTTTGCGAACGCGGACTGGCTACGAACCGAGTCGGTTTCTAACCAATCGACGCGGAGGCTGCTTCACGACAATCTAGACGCTGGAGAACGAGAGGCAATAGCGCTGGCGATCGAGCTTGAGGCTGGCGTATTGCTCATAGATGAGGCCCTTGGCCGTCGAGTGGCCGACTCGCACGGACGCACGATTACCGGCACCCTCGGCGTGTTGCTTCTTGCGAAGGAAGAGGACCTGATTGAGGCGGTTGCGCCGGTCGTTGATCGACTGGTCAGTACGGGCTTTCGGATTGGCGACGCCCTCTACCAATCCATTCTAGAGCAGGCGGGCGAGCCGTAGTTTCTGCCCCCGGTACGTCGCTTCCGTCCGATCAAGAACGGAGCGCATCGGCCTCGATCCCAGGCTCTCACGCCCGGGCCGGTCCCCGAAACACCTCCTTTACGTGCCAGGACACGGCCTCCTCGTCTGGGTAGTACGTCGTGCGCTGAGGAGTGTGGATCCGATCGCCGTGTCGGTTCTGCAGTCGAGTCCGGTGCGGCTCGGAGCCGTGGATGGCCTCCGAGACGAGAAGATGTAGGTCTTCGGTGACGTGCAGGGCGCCTTTGTCGAGCATCTTGTGGTGGAGGGCGCAGAGAGCGATCCCGTTGGACACCTCGTCGGGACCCTGCGCCTGCTTCCACTTGATGTGGGCCGCCTCGAGGCCGATCGGAGCACCAGTTGAACCGACGCGAAGATCGAAGCCGCAGACCGCACACTGGTACTCGTACGCCTGCAGCACCTGCACTCGAAAGTCGGGATCGCGGCGCACAGATGTTGTACCGTCGAGGTTGAGTCCCACCGCCGTGGCAATGTCCTGGTGGAGCGAGGACGGAAAGTGCGATGAGAGAAGGAGGCGGGCAATCTCTCGTCGACGCTCGGGGTTGGTCCGCAGGGGCTGATGGATCTCGTCGGGGAATCCGCCCCGGGCCTCCTTCTCGCGGAGTTCCGTTTTGGGTGGGTTTGAGGCACTTTTCCGCATTTCAAGGACATCGGCCTCCGGCACGACCCATACCCCGTCCGATTGCAGGTGCCAGAAGGGGTACTCTGGATGGTGGCTCTGTCGGGGCGGACCGAACTCGATCAGGAGATCTGTGAGGTCGTCCTCGATGTCCGAAAACCGAAGCCAGCGGTCGCCTTGGCCAAGTCGACCCAATGTGTAAAGAACCAGCAGGGGTTTGTGAGGAGCTCGCTGATCGCCTCGCTTCCAGACAGTAAGATCGCCAAAACGAGCCCGAAGGCGCCCGGGCAGGGACGACGATTCGGACATCGGACGCCTGAACGAGAAAAGAGAGACGGACCCGCTTCACGCACAGCATAGCCCGGCCGAACGGAGATCCGCAACTTCTGCAACGGAGAACGGCCTCTGCCGCGTGGACCGCAGTTCGCCCAGGTGATCCATCGGCAACCCCTTGCGCCGATTTCCCGGTCGGTCCGCTGTTCGCAAAGAGCCCTCGGCCCGCCCGTTTCGACGTCGTTCGCCCTCCGAATACCGGCCGGTCACGGTGACCGTCTCGGCATTTCTGGAGTGGGCTCGGAAGCAGGCTCGTCCGTCTACCGCCAACGTCAAAGAGTGACTCCGGACCCGGCCTTCGCAGTAGGCGGCCAACGTGCAGACGGGGAGACCTTCGTATCGGAGAAGGGCCGTATCGGAGAAGGGCCCGCCCGCGCTCCCCAGACGCCCCCGCCACGCAGGCCCGACGCCCCGAAAATTGCGAGTGGTCCCCGGCTGGGAGCGTTCCGATGAGAGAAAGGGACAAAATACAAAATCCCCTACAGCACAGCGGCGTGGGGGAGAAAATGTGGGCCCTCCTGGATTTGAACCAGGGACCTCTCGCGTGTGAGGCGAGCGCTCT
>JBDGQP010000049.1:0-2970 GCA_042218975.1 Salinibacter sp. | reverse complement strand
GGCAAACACCGAGAGGATCACGGGAGCCCGATGGTGGTGAGGGAAGACGGGCGCTCGGTAGAGTCCGACGCCGCAAACGGGGCCGCCCGAGGGCGGAGCGACCGATCGTCCCGCACGGCGGGCTGGAGGCGCTGGGGCAGCGGGGCGGAGCGGGTGACCCGGTCGACCGAGGGGGCGGTCGAGGAGACCGGGGGCGCGGGCCGCATCATCGTGGCCCCGACCAGAAGGCCCACCACGAAGGCGAGGGCAATCGACGACACCATGCCGGCCGCAACGACGGGCCGGTTCCGGACCGCATCCGACACCGACGGTGAGGCGGGCGGCGACGCCGGCCCCTCGTCCATCCGGGGGGCGGGCTCAACGTCGGGGGACGCGGCGCGCGACCGGCCGCACTCGCAAAGCAGATCGCGGGTCTGCTGAAGCCGCTTGATGTGGGCCTCCAGCTCCGGATTGGCCTCCACGTACTGCTCGAACACGGCCTCGAGGGACGGATCCATCGTGCCGTCGACGTACTCGCACAGCCATTCGTCGATCCACTCGTAAGGGGGATCGCCGCCGTCCGGCACGGGGCCCTCGAAGGGATTCTCGCTGTTCATAGCACGGTGCGGAACCGGATGACTGTCGGTCGTGTCGGCGCGGCTCGGTCTCGGCCAACGGCACTCGACTTTGCCCTCGAGGGCAAAGCTAGAAGGACGTATGATCCGGGGGGGGATTTGTTTCCGGATTAGGCGCGGGCGGGCCGGGCCGCCGGCGGCAGGAGGCGCCGCAGCAGGAGGGTGAGAATTAGGGCGGCGTCGCGGGACGCGCCGCCCTTCAGTTCGTAGTCGGCGGCGAGGAGGGCCGCGTAGGCGTCGGCGAGGGTGGAGGGGTCGTAGCGCCGGGCGGCCTGCCGGTACTCGTCGGCGAAGAAGGGCGGGACCCCGATCCGGCTCGCGATGTCGTACTTGCTCTCCCGCTGCGCCTCGGGCGCCTGCAGCTTCCACAGCTTGTCGAAGTAGCCGTTGAGGACGGCCACGATCATGATGGCCTCGCTGCGGGGGGTGGAGGCCTGCTGAAGAATGCGCGTGGCGATGCGCTCGGCGTCGGCGTGGCGGCATTCGCCGATGGCGGCCTGCAGCTCAAAGACGTTGAACTCGCGCGTCTGGCCGCTGGCGGCCAGCACGTCGTCGGCCGTGAGGCGGGTGCGGTCGCCGGCAAACGTGATAAGCTTCTCGATCTCGCTGGCGGCCCGCTGCAGGTCCGTCCCCACGTAGTCGGCGAGCATCTGGTTGGCCCGAGGATCGATCTCGTAGCCCTGCCCCTGCACGTAGTCCTGGATCCAGCCGGGCATCTCGTTGTCGTAGGGCGACTCGAACTCCGACCAGGTGGCGTGCTCCTTCAGGGCGCGGTAGGGATGGGCGCTCAGGTTCGGCTTCGAGCTGCACGCCAGCAGGACGATGGACTGGGGGTTCGGCTGCTGGGCGTAGGTCTTGAACTGGCGGTTGTTCGCCAGCTTTTCGAACTCGCGGACGACGACGACCCGCTTGGGGGCCCCGGCCGGAAAGCCCTGGCAGAGGCCGATGACCTGGGACGCCTCCATCTCCGACCCGTAGACGACGTCGAGATTGAAGTCGTGCTGGCTCGGGGTGAGGGCCTCCTCGACCAGCAGGTCCTGCAGCTCATCGATCAGAAACGTCTCCTCCCCGAAGAAGAAATAGAGCGGGTCGAAGTTCTGGTGCCGAAAGGCCGTGGCGAGGTCGTCGTACGAGGGGCCCGTGTCTTTTGCCATCGTCGAGTGTGGATTGTGGAATTGGGAATGTGGAAGCACTCCGCAGTCCACACTCCACATTCCGCAGTCCTCAGGTGGGCAGCGGTTCGTCGCGGTCGGAGAGGTGGGCGCCGTGGAGGCGGTAGCCGAGGTCGCGGAGGCGCTCGGCGTCGGTTTGCGTCATGCGGTGGACGAGGTCGAAGAGGGTCACCGTCTCCCCGTCCAGCGTGGCGGTGCGGTGCCAGGCCTCGAGGGGAAGGGCCTCCAGCTGGTCGGTGAGGGCGGCCCGCGCCTCGGCGACGCGGTCGAGGATGGCCGCCAGCGGCTCGTCGTTCCAGCCGGCCTCGCGGGCCTGGACGTCCGGGTCGACGGGCGTGAGCGTGGGGACGCTCTCCTCGGCGATCCGCCGGACCCGCGGCCGGCGCACCTCGGTGTCGAGCGTGGCAATCACACCGTAGAGCTCCTTCATGCTGAGGGTGTCGGGGGCCGGGCGGCCGGTCTTGATCTGGTCGGGCAGGCCGCCGACGACGGTCTGCAGTGCCTCGATCTCGTCGACGAGGTAGGCGAGCTGGCCGAGCAGTGCCTCGCGCAGCGCCTCCGGATCGTCGGCTTGCGCCTCTTCGATGTCCGTGACTTCACTCATCCCGGTGTGGGCGTTTGTGCGTGTGGGGGGGCGGGAGTGTCGACCCGTTCTGCGTGGAACGGAGGTCTTCACAAATTTCGGCCATTTCGCACCTTCCCTCCCCTGGTTCGGACAGTGGCATACAGGCTATCATCAGCACGGTCTTCTTAAAAGGAACGAGTCCCCCCAACGGTAGAAGGCGAGAAGAACCAGCGGCTGTCGCAGTATCGCACATACTCACATACTCCCACACGCCCAGACTCACTCGGCGGCGTGGGGCTTGGGGGGCGGGTCGTGGCGCTCGCTGCCCCAGTTCTGGTCGCCCTCCGTCGCCATGCGGTCCTCGCGGGTGTGGGTGGTGTCGAGCGCGTCCATACCCTCCTCGGCCAGCCAGTCGAGGAAGTGCTGGTCCTTCACGCTGTGGAGGTTGTTCTCCTCGCGGAAGTCCCACTGCTGCCCGAACTGCTTGTTCTTGTACTGGTCGAGGTACGCGAGCCGGTCCTGCACCTGCTCGGTCGGCTTCAGCAGGTCCTGCAGGTCGAACACCGCCTCGTCGCGGCTCTGGAACGTGAGGTCGTACTCCTTCGACATCACGATGGCC
>JBDGQP010000048.1:19320-41279 GCA_042218975.1 Salinibacter sp. | reverse complement strand
GGATGTCGTAGCCGAAGACCTTGGCGCCGAGGCGCTTGGCGGTGGCGATGGCCTGCAGGCCCGCCACGCCGGCGCCCAGCACGAGCACGCGGGCGGGACGAACGGTGCCGGCGGCGGTGGTAAGGAGCGGAAAGAACTTGGGGAGCCGCTCGGCCGCCAGGATGGCCGCGCGGTAGCCCCCGATCGAACTCATCGCGGAGAGGGCGTCCAGCTTCTGGGCTCGTGAGATGCGGGGGACGAGCTCCATCGCCAGCGTCGTCACGCCCCTCTCGGCCAGTGCCTGGGCCCTCGCGGGGTCGCCCAGCGGATCCATCAGCCCGATTAGGACTTGCCCCTCGCCCAGCCGTTCGATCTCGTCGTCGGACGGCGGGGCCACTTTTATGACGACGTCTGCCCCAAACACGTCCGCCCGGTCCGCGACCGTGCACCCCGTCTCCTCATAATCCGCATCGGTGTGATGTGCGCCGCGGCCCGCGCCCTCTTCCACGCGTACCTCCAGGTCTTCTACGGTTGTCAGCAGGCGGTCGGCCACGTCGGGAACGAGCGCTACGCGGGCCTCTCCCGATTCAGTTTCGCGTGGGACCCCAATTGAAAGAGCCATTGTGTCGTCGTTGTCAGTGCAAGGAAGTCGTGACAGTCAGCGGCCTCTGGGTCATGAGTCACGAGTCATGAGTTGATGAGTCATGAATTGATGAGTCATGAATTGATGAGTCGTGAGGGAAGAAAACGCTGCAACTCGTGACCCATGACTCGTGACTCATGACCCCTTACCCATGCGAGCGTTCAAACTTGTCCATAAACTCCACGAGCGCGTCGACCCCCTCCTCGGGCATCGCGTTGTAGATCGAGGCACGGATGCCGCCCACCGTGCGGTGCCCCTTCAGGCTGAGCAGGCCGTGTTGCTCGGCTTCTTTCAGGAAGACCGGCTCCAGGTCCGCGTCATCGAGGCGGAACGTCACGTTCATCATCGAACGGGAGCCCTCCTCCACTGTGCAGTAGTAGAAGTCCGTCTGCTCGATGCGGTCGTAGAGCTTCTGCGCCTTTCGCCGGTTGATCGCGTGAACGGCGTCGAGACCGCCGAGATTAAGGAGCCAGCGGCAGACCTTTTCCACCATGTAGATGGGAAACACCGGCGGGGTGTTGAAGCGGCGCTCGGCGTGGGTGCCGTAGTCGAGCATGGTGGGCAGCGGCTGCTTGCGCTGCTGCAGAAAGTCGTCGTGCACGAGCACGACGGTGACGCCTGCCGGGCCCACGTTCTTCTGTGCCCCGGCAAAGACGAGCCCGTAGCCCTCCAGGTCCATCGGGCGGCTCAGGAACTCGCTGGAGGCGTCGGCCACAATCGGCGCGTCGAGCACCGGATCGGACGTAATCTGGTTGCCGTTGACCGTCTCGTTGGTGGTAATGTAGACGTAGTCGGCGTCCGGCGTGAGGTCCCAGTCGTCCACGTCCGGCACGTAGGCAAAGTCCTCGTCCTCCGTCGAGGCCGCCACGTTGACGTCGCCGACCAGGCGGGCCTCCTTGATCGCCTTCGTGCCCCAACGGCCGGTGATCACGTAGTCGGCCACACCGTCTTCGGTGAGGAAGTTGAGGGGCACCTGGTAGAACTGCATCGAGGCCCCGCCCTGCAGGAAGAGGATGTTCCAGTCGTCGTCGAGCTCCAGCAGCGAGCGGAGGTGCTCCCGAGCCGACTCCTCAATTTTGTCGTAGGCCGGCGACCGGTGACTGATCTCCATCACGGACGCGCCGGTGTGGTCGTACACCGGAAGCTCCTCCTTGGCCTCGAGGAGCGCCTCTTCGGGGAGCGCCGCGGGCCCGGCCGAAAAGTTGTAGAGGCGCTGGTCACGGTCGGCGGGCGTCCGCTTCGCGGCCGGCGTGTCGTCGGTTGCGTCCTGCGTTGCGTCGGGGCGAGCCACGTGGTCCATGCTTGGGTCGAAGAAATCGGATTCTGGAGAGGGTGCGCTGGAGGCGAGCAGTCGCGTGCACGCATCCGTGAGTTCGAAGGTTCTTGCCAGGACCATTCTCACGGAAGGTTAACCTAGACACGCCGCACATCCGACGCAACGGCCCGGACGGACGATGACGGGTTGCTACGGCCGAACATGCGCCGCTCGTGTAACGCCTCGGGCGGGGCCGTCGGGCCCTCGACGCGGCGGCGCCCGCTCGGCCGTCGCGGGCCCCCCAATCGTTCACGGTTCCGCCCCGCCCCGCGCGGTGTCCGCACCGCCCCCATCGACGTACAAGTGCCCCTGCGCGGACCGCGCCGCACAGGGGCAGTTGTTCGGTGCGCCCACAAAGTCGCTGCGCTCACAAAGAGTGGGGGCGCCTCGGATTGTGCGTCGCTACGGCGTGACGATGTTTCCGCCCTCGTCCCCACCGCCGGTTCCGCCCTCACCCTCCGAGACGTCGAGGAGCTCGATGTCGAAGAGGAGCTTGCGCCCGGCGAGGGGATGGTTCGCGTCGATCGTGACGCTGTCTTCACCGAGGGCCGTGATCAGGACCGGAACCGTCTGGCCGTTCTCAAGGCGAAGCTGGAGCTGCTGGCCCACCTCCGGGTCAACGTCCTGGGGGATCTGGTCCCGCTCCATTTCCATCACCATGTCGTCCCGGTGCTCCCCATACGCCTCTTCGGGTTCAACCTCGGTGGTCTTCGAGTCGCCCGGCTCCATGCCGGTGACCGCCTCCTCAAACCCGGGGATCACCCGATTCTCACCGATGGTGAAGCTGAGAGGCTCCCCGTCCTCCGACGTGTCGAATACGGTGCCGTCTTCCAACTTGCCGGTGTAGTGGACCTGAACTTCGTCACCTTCTTTCGCTTGTGCCACGACGCTATATGGATTAGTCGAGTGGTCTTTGACATGAATAACTGTTGCTCCCGTACGCACCGTGCTGGGGTGTGTTCGCCGTCGAGGCAGTGCCCGGAGGGCTCCATCCGCCCGTTTTTCGACCGAGGCCCCCCAGACCGTCGCTCCGTTTGGGGGCGTTCCGGATAGTAATGCATGCAACGAACCCGTGAGTCCCGCCGCTGCGTGCTATAACGGGGATCTGCGGGGGGCACGTTGCGTAGTTCCTTCTTCCCACGGGCGGTCACAGTGGGACGTTCTTTTCCCAGAAACCTCATACCACACCATGCGCACGCTTCTTCGCCGCCTTTCGCTCCTCGCCGTCGCCGGCCTGCTACTGATGGCAGGGCCCGTCGCCGCGCAGGACATGGGCGACACCCCCGACATCGTCGACACGGCCGTTCAGGCCGACGGCTTCGATACGCTCGTCAAAGCCCTGAAGGCCGCGGAGCTCGTCGGGGCCCTGAAGGGAGAAGGCCCCTTCACCGTCTTCGCGCCCACCGACGAGGCCTTCGAGGCGCTCCCGGACGAGCGACTCAAGTCGCTGCTTCAGCCCGAGAACCGGGAGCAGCTTCGGTCCATCCTGCGGTACCACGTCGTGTCCGGCAAGGCCATGGCCTCGGACGTGACGGGCATGAGCGGGGCTGAGACGCTTCAGGGCCAGTCGGTTCAGTTCCAGGTGAAGAACGGCACCGTAACGATCATGGGCCGAAACTCGGCGACGGTCGTCAAGCCCGACATCGAGGCCTCCAACGGGGTCATCCACGTGGTCGACAGCGTCCTGCTTCCGCCCATGGAAGACGGAGGCGGCATGTAGCCCCAGCCTTCCATCTGAGCGGCATCCCGAGGACGTGGCCGATCGGCCGCGTCCTCTTTTTGTTGATGTGCGCCCGCGACCCGGGTCCATCGCTCCGGTCGCAGGGTCGGCCCCGCCCCCGGCCGCGGACACGTCTCTCCCGCGGGTGTGCTCGTGGGACCGCGCACACACGTCCCTTCTCACCCACAACTTCCTCAACTCTTCGGGGCTCCGCCCTGTGGGTTCTGCCTCCCCTCTACGCACTTCTTCCCGCACAGGCCCAGCAGGACACCGACGCCCCGACCGGCGTCGTACAGACGGCCCAGGCGGTCGGCCCCTTTGCCCCCTGGCCGCCCGCTCGGCCGCCGGCCGCGTCGTGTCCCACAAGGTCACGGCCTCGGAGCAACCGCGGAGCGGTAGGTCAGGACACAGCAGGGCCCACCGCCCGTCGCGCTGAACGACGGGCGGGTTCCGCTGTAGTGCGGGGGTACCGAATCCTGCGGCGGGGCCTGCGTCGTCCGGCGGCCTTGAGCTTCCGGCAGGGGTGGCGGTGAGGACGTGAGGAGGGAGGGAGAATTCCCATCCCAGGTCCCTCGTCCAGGCCTCCGGACCCGAGCGGTGCATGCGGAGCTCGCGTCACGCCGCTACGCCCCGCCGGTCCTCTCGCTCGCGGTAGAGCCGCTCGACGATGACCATGTGCGGCAGCGTCATGACCGCGATGATGATGAAGAGGAGGGCGATCATCCGGTCCTGCAAGCCAAACGACTGGGTGAGCCCGTACAGGACGGCGAGGCCGACGAACGGAAGCACGGTGAAGAGGGCGGCCTCGCGGTAGAAGGCAGAGAAGGTCGTCGGCGTCCCGCCCCGGCGCCGAAAGAATCGAAGCAGCTCCAGGATGTGGCCCAACGAGTGCCAGAGGCCGAAGTACACGGAGAACGCGACGAGCGGGGGGACGACCCCGAACAGGGCCGACAGAAGGGGGATGTTGAGGGCCTCGCGTCCCCATTTCTCCCGCTCCGCCCCGCAGGCGAGCGCGCTCCCGGCGGCCGCCAGCCCATGCTGGCCCACGAGAGCCGCGAAGACCCAGTCCGGCCGCGTCGACAGGAGGGGCCAGGCGGAGACCTGGACGCCCGCAATGGCCTCAAAGATCGGGTCGACGAGCGTCGGGAAGGCGGCGATGGGCCCGCCGATCAGGAGCAGGCCGCGCGACAGGTACAGCAGCCGGGCGGGGAAGGGGGGCAGTCCCCAGTACGCAAGGTCCGCCTGCCCGAAGTGATACATCGTCATCACCAGAAAAATCATGAGTGACCAGACGGGGGCCACGATCCAAAGCCCGCCGTAGAGCGCCATGAGAACCAGGTAGCCCGCGTAGAACTTGGCTTGATCGGCCCACGTGAAGCGCAGGCCGTAGAGCTTCGCGGCGACGAGGTGGTCGATCGCCCCGTGGGGCATGCCGGTCAGCACGACGGCGACCAGCAGCACGACGAAGGCCGAAGACTGAAGCGACGCGGGGCGCCAGGCGCCGAGCCCAACCGCAAGCACGGTGAAAGCCAGGACGATCGCGTAGATGCGCGGTGAGCGGAGCGTTGGGGCGGACGTCGACGCCATGAGGACCGGCTTCTTGTTGGGGAAGACGACACGTGGAGACCTCAAATCACGGGGACGGCAAATTACGGGGACGGCCCGCTCTCCCGCGAACGACGGACCGCTGTGCGTGCCCTAGTCGTCGGTCTGTGCTGAGCGAAGTCGTGCCCGTGGTGTGCCCGTCGCCGGCTCGAATCCCGGTATGGAAGACGCTGTTTCAATTTCGTGCGCCGCAAGGTTGCCGGGGCGGAACGAGCACAGAACCGCCCATTCCAGTCATGTGCGCAGACGCGTGCGCCCCGATCCGGCCCCTCCACGAGGGAAATCGACGGCGAATGGTGCACGCGACCGCACGCTGAAAGTTTTGGGCCGCAACAGAGGATCGAAATGTAGCAAGCATTCCCCATGAGGTCCACCGTGTCGTCGCCTGACGGGTCCCGGGCCCCGAGGGTCCGAGGATTTTCATGCAACCGGCGTCCCGGCGCCACTGGGGACGCCCCCGAACGGTCCACGCGCGGATGCCTATATTGGGATGGGAATGGACCCTTCCTCGGACTCGCCGGAGCCGCCCATGTCGACGATGTTATCCTCAGTTCTCGACGGCCTGCGCCGGGCCAGCCTTGTGCTTCTGGCCGGGGGGCTTGGCGGCCTGGCGGTCTACGCCGGCGGGGCGGGCAGCGTCTGGATCCAGACGTGGTCGCCGGTCGCAATCGGCAACAGCATTCTCGTGGGCATCCTCTACGTGGCCCTCCTCGACGCCACGGTGCGGCTCGTGCGGCCCGCGATGGAGACGTTCGTGCCCCTCACGTCGGACCGGGACGTGCTCTACCACGCGCTCGGCCCCGCGGCGGCGGTGCTGGGGGTGTTTCTGGCCCTCACGGCCGGCCTCAAGGGGGCGCTCGGGGCCACGTTTTCGCCCTCCTGGCCCCTGCTGATGGGCGTCGGGGCACTCGCCGCGCTTGGGGCGGGCGGCGGGTCCGGCGTGCTGGCCCTGCGGACCTACTACCGGCGCGACCGGCAGGATCACGCCCGGGGCTGGGAGGCCCGCATGCGCCGCCTCCGGACCCAGACATGCCCGCCGGTGCTGTTCGATACGCTCGACGCCGCGGGCACGCTCCTGGATGAGGCCCCCGACAGGGCAACGCCCCTCCTGAACCACCTGCACGCGCTACTGCGATATCGCCACGAGGCGGCGACCGGGGAACCGGTCCGGCTGGCCGAGGAAATCGAGGCGGTCCTCTGGTACGTCGAGCTGGTGCAGGTGCAGTACGGCGACACCCTGGAAGTGGGCTTCGACGTACCCGACCCGCTTCTCGCCGTCGAGGTGCCGCGCCTCTGCCTCCTGCCCCTGTTCGAAAACGCCGTCCGGCACGGCGCGGCCGTCGGCGAGGGGTCCTGTACGGTGACCGTTACCGGCCGCCACGACGACGCGCAGCTCTGCCTCGCCGTGCTCGACACCGGCCCCGGCTTCGCCACGACCGACCCCGCCGCCGTCCTGCGCCGCGGCTCCGGGATTGCAGACCTCTACGCCCGCCTCCGTGAGCACTTCGGCGACGCGGCGGAGCTCTCCCTCCTGCCCCAAGGGGTGCTCTGGTGTGCCCCCATCACGCCGGACGCACCCCCCGAGGCTGTTCCCGACAAGTCCTCCTCGTCTCCTCCCGGCTCGTGACCCCCGTCCGTGTCGTCTTCTCCTTACGTCGCCCCCGGGGCCACCGGCGGAGATGGGGAAGCAGGTGTGGGCAGCCCACGAAACGGACCGGGTGCGATGCCCCTCGGGCGGGCCTCCGACGTCTACGGTCCCCACACCGACGCGGCAACCCGCGAGGTCGTGTTCGGGGCGGCGCTGGGACCGACGTGACGCTGTACGCGACGCCGCGACCCACAAGACGCTCGACCGGCACCGGGCCCAGCACGCCCGACGCCTCACCCGGGCGGCCGCACTCGATCTCCGAACGGCCCGAGGAGCCGGTCGTACGCCGCCTCGACCGCTGGGGGAATGTCGACCGCCGCGATGTAGCCGCGCCCGTTCGGGCCGTAGCCGTTTTCGTCGTTGCGGAGGCGCGGGATCTCGCCCATTACCAGCGACACGAACCGCTCCATCGGCCACAGGCCCGCCCGGTCGGGCTGGGCGAAGACGAGCGCGTCCCCGTCGGCCTCGACGGTCGGCACGAACGGGGGGGCGTTGTGGAAGCGCGGCGCCGGGTCCCCCCAGACGCGGCGAAACGACGCCCGGGTCCGCCGCTGCATGGTCGGGTCCTGCACGAGAACGACGTCGTCCGGCCGCAGCCCGCGGTCCCGCAGCAGCGCGTGGGCCTCCTTCGCGTTCGCGCCGCAGTTCGTCGACTGCGTCTCCACGAGAATCGACTGCGGATCGAGCCCGTGCCAGCGGGCGAGCACGTCCCGAAGGATCTCGGCCTCGGCCCGCTCGTCGAGGGGCAGGCCGTCGCAGCGCGGGTCCGCCCGGACGGCCATCCGCAGGTGTCGGGTCGAGTGGCCCGTCCCGCCCGCGATGAGGAGGCGGTCGGCAACGCCGGCCCGCAGGCCCGCCGCCACGGCGTCGACCGTGGCGAGCACGGCGTTGCCGAGGAGGACGAGCAGATCGGCCGGCGCCGCGCCTCCCTGCTCCTCGACGGCGACCGGGGTGAGGGCCGTCAGGTCCGGGGCCGCCAGGAACCGGGCGACGGTGTTCAGATCGGCGGCCGTCCGTGTGGGGGCAACGTCCATGGCGCGAGGGGGCGTGTCGACAGATTGGACGCGGTGGCCGGTCCGTGCCGCCCCCGCGGGACTCCGTGGGGGCCTCCCCGACCGAGCCTCGCCCGTCGTCTCCACGACTCAACGAGGAAATGGTCCCCCATTTCCGAGTCGTCCTCTTTCCCGATCCGTGAAGACGTCTGTGAGGACCGTTCTTTGCGTGGAGCACGGCCTCCCCGCACTGTTCCCGGCCGCCCACGTCCGCCCTCGATCTCCGTCCCTACAGCATCGACGTCGGCGCCGGCAATTGCCGAGCCCGGTCTCTATCACCGAAGGTGGGCTCCCGAGGCGCCAGCAGCGGCCCGCCTTCATGGGAGCGGCACCACTCCCCGCGCGTCGGGGGGAGCAGCCGCCAGGACGGCCGCTGAAGCCCCCAGCGCCTCCTGTTGGGGCCAACTTTCCCGTCCCGCTCATTGTTGCAAGAAGCCGTTAACTGGAGCTTCTACTCGTTCCCACTCCGCCCATGGCCCAGACGGGAGATCGAGAGCCCGCCGCTCACCTCAGCCTGCTGGACGCGACGATGGTGGGCATGGGGGCCATGATCGGAGCGGGCATCTTCGTCCTCACGGGGCTGGCCGCCGAGATCGCGGGGCCGGCCGCGATCCTGGTCTTCGCCCTCAACGGCGTCGTAACGGCGTTTACGGGGATCTGCTACGCCGAACTCGCCAGCGCCATCCCGAAAAGCGGTGGGGGGTACGCGTTCGTCCGCGAGGTCTTCTCGGGCCCCACCTCGTTCCTGATGGGGTGGATGCTTGCGTTCGCCTACATGATCGCCGGGGCCCTCTACGCCCTCGGCTTCGCCTCGAACTTCATCGAGTTCGTCCACATCTACTGGTCGGGCCTGCCCGCCGGCCCCACGTGGAATGTGATGTACGCCCTGGCGGTGATCGGCCTGCTGGTGCTGCTCAACGCCCTCTCGACCGCGGCGAGCGGGGGCGCAGAGACAATTGTCACCATCGTCAAGATCATCATCCTCCTCATCTTTGCGGGGTTCGGAGCGGCGGCGGTCGAGCTCGGCAACTTCGAGCCCTTCATCGCCGAGAACAAGACCGCCATCTCGATTCTTCCGGCGATGGGCCTTACGTTTATCGCGTTCGAGGGCTACGACCTCATCACGACCGTCACCGAGGAGGTCGAGAATCCCCGCGAGAACATTCCGAAGGCCATCTTCATCAGCCTCGTCGCGACCGTCGCGATCTACCTGCTCGTGGTCTTCGTGGCCATCGGGACGCTCGGGGCCGAGGAGCTGGGCCGGGCCGGCGAAACCGGCATTGCGGAGGCGGCCGGCAGCTTCATGCCCGTGATTCCGCTCCTGGGCGACGGGGCCGCGCTCATCGTCTTCGGGGCCGTCTTCTCGACGCTGAGCGCCCTCAACGCCGTGGTGCTGGCGTCGAGCCGGGTCGTCTTCGCGATGGGGCGGGAGAACCAGCTGCCGGACCCGATCGGACAGATTAGTGCGCGCTACGGCACCCCGGTGACCTCCGTCCTGCTCTGCGCGGTGATCATGCTGGTGAGCGTGACGCTGCTCCCGATCCGGCAGGTCGGGCGCGTGTCGAGCTTCTTCTTCCTGATCTCGTTCGTGGTGGTCAACTACAGCGTCATCCGCCTCCGACGCCGACGGCCCAACATGCGCCGCCCCTTCGAGATGCCGCTCTACCCCTACATTCCCGCGCTGGGCATCCTCCTCAACCTCGTGCTCTCGTACTTTCTACTGCGCGACGACCCGGTGACGCTCGCCATCGGCATCGGCTGGCTCGCCACCGGGGGGCTGGTGTACGCCGGGCTACAGTGGCGCAAGCGGGAGGACTCGCCGCCGTCGACGACCGACGCGGAAGCCCCATTGGAGGAGGCCGAGGAGCCCGCCCCCTGACGCCGAATCCCGCAGCCGGATTTCCTGCCTCCGTCGGCCCGCGGCCTCCTGTGGGATGGACGGGAGGGGACACGGAGCGCACTCCGCACACCTCCGCCCCGACATCCAGACCCGCACGGAGCACGCAGAGCCCGTACGACGTTTTCTTTTCGTTCCCCCGCCCCCAACTTCCCCCGTCCCATGAGCACCGCCGGAAAAGACCTACGTGTCATCGTGGCCGGTGGCGGCGACATCGGCCTCCACACCGCCGAACTTCTCAACGAGCGCGGGCACGACGTTTTTATCATTGAAAAGCGGCCCGAGCGCTGCGAGAAGCTGGCCGACGCCTACATTGCCACCGTCATCGACGGCGACGCCACCCTCCCCTCGATCCTGCGTCAAGCCGGGCCCGAGGACGCCGACGTGGTGGCCGGCCTCACCAACGACGTCTCGGCCAACCTCGCCATCTGCATGATGGCCCAGCAAATGAACGACGCCCTCCACACCGTCCTGCGGACGGACGCGGAGACGGGTGACGCCCACGCCGACCTTGTGGGGGCCGTCATCTACCCCGAGCGGGCCAGCGCCCTGCTCGCCGTCAACGCCATCGTCGGCGGCGACGTGCGGTCGCTGGAGCACGCGATGGGACAGCTCGAGATCATCGAGGTGAAGGTGGAAGACGGAGCGCCCGCCGACGGGAGGTCGCTCCAGGAGATCAGCTTCCCGACCGGCAGCCTCGTCGTCTCCGACCAGGAGGGCACTCGCGTAGCGCGGTCCGACACCGTCATCGAGGCGGGCCAGCACTATATCGTTGCCTGCGAGCCGTCGGTGACCCACGAGGTCGTGCAGCTGCTCCGCGGCTGAACACTTCTCGCGTCCGTGCCTCCGTTTCCGTCCGTCCTAGAGACTGGTATGTTGACTTTCCCTCGCAAGAGGGGCACTTTCCCGGACAGACCGGGAGATCCGAGGACGCTCGGACGGGAGGGGGCGACGCGGTCTGTGACCGACCGAAGCATCAAAACAGTCTCCAAGAGCCCGGTGCGCTCGCTCCTCGGACACGCGCAGGGGCCTCATCCGTCGGGGGCAGAGACGCTGCGATGCATGCGTTGGGAGAAAGGGATTTGGTGTTGTTGAGGGAGCGGACGAGTGTCGACCCGAGATGGTTACGAGGACGCCGCCGGGCGACGGGCGCTCGTAACCCCATTCCTCCCTTCAGGGGGACGTCCCTCCCGCTCCGGAAACGTCCTCCGCCCCGGCACTCACGGCGGTCGGGCGCGTTTACTGGGTGCGTTCTCGCTGACTTGTCCCCTACTCCCATGATCGTCCTCTACCGCCGTCCCGACGACCCGTGGGCCGACGAGGTGCAGGAAGCCCTCGACGAGATGGTGATCGCCTACGAGACCGAGTCCGTCCCCGACGCCGACGCCCTGCCGGCCGACGTGCCGGACACGCCCGCCCTGCGCGACGACGGCGAGGTCATTGCCGGAGAGACGGCCCTGCGCACCCACCTGGAGGAGCTGCGGGCGCTCATGAACGACTGGGATCGCTTTCAGTCCGACGCCTGCTACGTCGAGGACGACGGGTCCATCTGTTAAGAATCGGGCACGATGCCGCGACGCGCGCTCCCGCGGGAAACCCCTCTGAGCCACGCGCCTATTGCAAACCCAGTACGGATAGAGGATCCCTCCTCTCCACGGCTCGCGTTCGACCGTCTCCCATTCTTTCCCCTGCGTACCGACGACGGCACACGCGGCGAGCCGATTTCCCCACTGATTCCCTGGACGCACTCTCTGGACGCACATGGCCATCGACCTTTCCTTTTCCGACACGTTTGCGCAGCGTCACCTCGGCCCGTCGGACGGCGAGGTCGACGCGATGCTCGACACGCTCGGGGTCGACTCGATCGACGCCCTCGTCGACACCGCCATCCCGGACTCGATCCGCACGGACGAGCCGCTGGATCTGCCCTCGGCCCTCACTGAGCAGCAGGTGCTCGACGCGGCGCAGGCGGCCGGCGAAAAGAACGAGAACTGGCGCTCGTTCATCGGCATGGGGTACCACGGCACCCACACGCCGCCGGTAATCCAGCGCAACATCCTGGAGAACCCGGCCTGGTACACGCAGTACACGCCCTACCAGGCCGAGATCGCGCAGGGCCGGCTGGAGGCGCTCCTCAACTTCCAGTCGATGACGATCGACCTGACGGGCATGGAGATCGCCAACGCGTCGCTGCTCGACGAGGCGACGGCCGCCGCGGAGGCGATGATGATGCTGAACCGGGTGGACCGCCGCAGCGACGCCTCCACGTTCTACGTCTCGGAGCACTGCCACCCGCAGACCATCGAGGTCGTGAAGGGCCGCGCCGCGCCCATCGGAGTAGACGTTATCGTGGAGGATCCGTCGAACTTCGTCTTCGGCGAAGACACCTACGGCTGCCTCCTCCAGTACCCGGCCACCGACGGGGCCGTTCGCGACCACAGTGCCGTGGCCGCCCGGGCCCACGAGGCCGACGCCTATGTGGCCGTCGCGGCCGACCTGCTGAGCCTGACCCTGTTGGAGGCACCGGGCGAGTGGGGCGCGGACGTGGTTGTCGGCTCCACCCAGCGCTTCGGCGTGCCGATGGGCTACGGGGGCCCGCACGCCGCCTACTTCGCCACGCGCGAGGATTTTCAGCGGCAGGTGCCCGGACGCATGATCGGCGTCACGAAGGACGCGGACGGCGAGATGGCCCTGCGCATGGCCCTGCAGACCCGCGAGCAGCACATCCGACGCGGCCGCGCGACCTCCAACATCTGTACCGCCCAGGTCCTCCTGGCCGTGATGGCCTCGATGTACGCCGTGTACCACGGGCCGGAGGGCCTCCGCAACATTGCCACGCGGGTGCACGACCTCACGAAGACCCTGGCCGAGGGGCTGGAGCGCACCGGCCACGCGGTGCGCCACGACGCCTTCTTCGATACGCTGCGGGTCGACCTGCAGGACGCCACGCAGGCGCAGGTCCGGAAGCGGGCCGAGGCCCACGAGATCAACCTCCGGTACTACGACGACGGCTCGGTCGGCGTGGCGCTCGACCAGACGGTGAGTCCCGAGGACCTCGACGCCCTCTTCACCGTCTTCGGCGCCACCAACGGCCAGAAGCTCTACGCCGAGGAGGTGGCCGCCGAGCTGGACAGCGGCTACGACGGCCCCCTGCCCCGCCAAACTGCCTACTTGGAGCACCCGGTGTTCAACCAGTACCACTCCGAGGGCGAGCTCACGCGCTACATGCAGTCGCTGGCGGACAAGGACCTGTCGCTCATCCACAGCATGATCCCGCTGGGGTCGTGCACGATGAAGCTGAACCCGACGGCGGCCCTGGCGCCCATCTCGAACCCCCAGTTTGCGGACCTGCACCCCTTCGCCCCCGACGAGCAGGCGGCGGGCTACGATCAAGTAATCGACGAGCTGAGCGACTCCCTCACCGAGATCACCGGCTTCGACGACATTTCTTTCCAGCCCAACTCCGGCGCGGCGGGGGAGTACACCGGCCTGCTCATCATTCAGGCCTACCACGAGGCCCGCGGCGAGGGGCAGCGCGACGTGTGCCTCGTCCCGGAGTCGGCCCACGGCACCAATCCCGCCAGCGCCAACATGGCCGGGATGGAGGTCATCACGATCGACTGCGACGAGAACGGCGACGTGGACCTCGATGACCTCCGCGAGCAGGCCGAGGCCCACAGCGACCGCCTCGCCGCCGCGATGATCACGTATCCGTCCACCCACGGCGTCTTCGAGGCCCACGTCCAGGACCTCTGCGACGTAGTGCACGAGCACGGCGGGCAGGTGTACCTCGACGGGGCCAACGTGAACGCTCAGGTGGGGCTCTGCCGGCCCCGCGAGTACGGCGTCGACGTGTGCCACCTGAACCTGCACAAGACGTTCAGCATTCCGCACGGCGGGGGCGGACCGGGCGTCGGCCCTGTATGCACCGCCGAGCACCTGAGCCCCTTCCTCCCCGGCCACCCGGTTGTGGAGGCCGGCGGCGACCAGAGCATCTCCGCCATCGCCGCGGCCCCGCACGGCAGCGCGCTCATCCTGCTCATCTCGTGGGCCTACATCAAGCTGCTCGGCCCGGAGGGGCTCACCGACGCCTCGAAGGTCGCCCTCCTCAACGCCAACTACGTGGCCGACCAGCTCTCGGACCACTACGACATCGTCTTCCGCGGCCCGAATGACCGCGTGGCCCACGAGTTTATCCTTGACCTGCGGCCGTTCCGCAGAGAGCTCGACATCAACGAGCAGGACGTCGCCAAGCGCCTCATGGACTACGGCTTCCACGCCCCGACGATGAGCTGGCCGGTGGTGGGCACCCTCATGGTGGAGCCGACCGAGAGCGAGTCGAAGGCTGAGCTCGACCGCCTCTGCGACGCCTTCAAGGCCATCCGCAGCGAGATCGAGGGCGTCGAGACCGGCGCGCTCGACGCCGAGGCGAGCACGCTGAAGCAGGCGCCCCACACCGCCGAGATGGTCGTAAGCGACGAGTGGGACCGGCCCTACAGCCGCGAGACGGCGGCCTACCCGATGGAGGCGGTACGCGAGAACAAATTCTGGCCCACCGTGCGCCGCGTCAACGACGCCTACGGCGACCGGAACCTCTTCTGCTCCTGCCCGCCGACCGACGCCTACGAGGCGGAGGACGAGGAAGACCTCGAAGCGGCCCTGCAGGCGTAGATCCGCCGCCTACGGACCCTCGACCACGCCGCCCGCCGTTGCCGGGGCGGGCGGCGCGTTCTAATTGTGCCGTCCTGCCGTCCTCCCACCGATGGTCGACATCGTACAGGGCGACCTCTTCGAGGCCGACGTAGCGGCGCTCGTAAACCCGGTCCACTGCGCGGGGGTCATGAGCCGGGGGCTGGCGCTGCAGTTCAGGACGCGGTTCCCCGACAACACCACGCAGTACAAAGCCGCCTGCGAGGCCGACCGCCTCGCGCCCGGCGACGTGCTCGTCTATGATCGCGGCGGCCTCTTCGACGCGGAGCATCCCCGCTACGTCCTGAACGTCGCCACGAAAGGCCACTGGACCGACGCGTCCCACCCCTCCCACATTGAGGCCGGCGTGCAGGCCGTCGTCGAGGAAGTAACGACCCGGGGCATCCCATCGATCGCCGTGCCGGCCCTCGGCTGCGGCGGGGGCGGCCTCGACTGGCCGACCGTGCGCCCTCTGCTCGTGGAGCCCCTTTCCGCCCTCGACGACTGTCGGGCCCGCGTCTACGCTCCCCGTTCGGCCACTGTACGCAGCGGCCCCGACGCCGCCGAGCAGCCCGAGTTGACGCACGGGCAGGCCCTGTTCCTCGTGGCGCTCGACATCTACGGCGGGTCGGACGCCCCAATCAGCCCCCACGCGGCGCACAACGTTGCCTACCTGCTCCAGTGCGCCGGGGCGGATCTACACCTCCAGTTTGAGCCGGGTCGGCACGGCCTCCGGGCTCCCGGCCTCGGCGCCGTGCTGCGCCACCTGAACGGGGCTGCCATTGACGGCTACGATCCGGCCCATCAGGACGCGCCGCTTCGCCTCCGGTCTGGTGCCGTAGAAGCGGCCCGCCGGGTAGTGGATCCGGCCGAGGCCCCGCTCGCGACCACGCGCCGCTGGCTGGACGGGGCCTCTTCCCGGAAGGCCCTCGAGCTGCGGGCCGCGGTGCGCTGGACGACGCGGCACGACCCGCAGGCCCGCCGGCGCCCCGACGCGGCGGTGCGGGCCGTGCGGGACTGGAGCCGGCGCAAGGCGCACCGCTTCTCGGCGGAGCAGATCGCGGCGGCGTGGCGGCGCCTCGTCCCCGCCGAGGGCGCGTCCCCCCCCTCCGACGCCGTCGACGGGTAGCGGGGCGGCGCGTCAGCGCTTCGTGTCGAGGCGCTCCCGCATGCGCCGGAGTCGCGCCTCGCGGGAACGGCCGTAGGCGTAGTCGAAGAGGGCGCCCCGCCAGGAGCCGTACTGCGGATTCGGCAGGGCAACCCAGCGCGTGCCCCAGAACGCCCTGTACTGGTCGGCGATCTGCTGGCGGGCGGCGACGGACGTGTCGACGGACGGGGCGAAGTCGCCCAGATTGTCGCCCACGAGCAGAAGCACACGGTAGCGCTCGGCCACCCAGGCGCGCCGGGCCCGCTTCGGGGTCCAGCCCGGCCGCTCGCCCTGCGTGAGGACGGCGTCGGGGGCGTCCTCGACCGGAAAGCCGAGCCGCCGGAGATTGTCGCGGGTGGACGCCTCGACCCCCGAGTCCCGGTTCGTAAGGTAGATCACCTGCACGCCCCGGGCCGCGGCCTTCTTCGTGAACGACAGGGCCCCCGGGACCGCGTCGGCCCGCGCCTCCCGGCACCACGCGTGCCAACTCTCGGTGTCATAGGTCTCGTCCTGCCGGATGAGGCGGGCCTGGTAGGCGCTGTTGTCGAGCACCGTCTCGTCGACGTCGAGCACCACGGCGGGCGGCTTGTCGCGGTACTGCGCGGGCGGCTGCTCCGCCTGCGGAAGGGCGGCCGTCCAGGTCGAGTCGACCAGGGCCCGTTCCATCATGGCCCCCGCGAGGCGGTAGGCCCCGCGGGTGACGCCGTCGTACTCGGCGGCGGTCTGCGCCCAGAGGGTGGCGTCGAGGGTCGGGTGGCGGAGCCGGGCCCGTTCCTTCCACGTGGCGACGGCCCGCTGGAGGCTGTCGGCCGCCCGGGCCAGGCTGTCGGCGCGGGGCGCGGCGGCGCGGCGGCCGGAGCGGAGGGCGCCGCAGCCGGCGAGCAGAACCGCCGTGCCCATGAGGAAAATCGCGAGTCGGGGACGAACCATGGACGAACGGGGGCGGGGGAGCGGGCGGGCGAGCGGAAGGGGAACGGGTCCTCGTCACGAACGGACTCGGGGGCTACCGTTTCATCGCGAGCGTGACGCCGTCGGCCAGCGGCAGCACGCTGAGGGTCACCCGCTCGTCGCCGTGGATCTTCTCGTTGAGCCGCTGGATGGCCCGGGTGCTGTCGTCGTCGGGGGCCGGGTTGGCCACCGCTCCCCCCCGAAACATGTTGTCGAGCGCAATGACCCCGCCCGGCCGCAGCAGCGTCAGGCACTGTTCGTAGTAGGTGTCGTAGGCTTCCTTGTCGGCGTCGATGAAGGCGAAGTCGAACGTGCCGTCCTGCCCGTCGTCGAGCAGCGCCGCGAGCGTGCGGTCGGCCGGGGCGATGCGCAGGTCGATCTTGTCCTCGACCCCGGCCTCCGCCCAGTAGCGCCGCGCGACCTGCGTGTAGTCCTCGCTCACATCGCAGGCCACAAGTTCGCCGTCGGGCGGGAGCACCTCGGCGACCGCCAGCGCGCTGTAGCCCGTGAAGACGCCGACCTCCACAGTCCGGCGGGCCCCGATCAGCTGGACGAGGAACTGTAGAAACTGCCCCTGCTCGGGGGCGATCTGCATCTCCGACTTCGGATGGTCGGCGGTCTCCTCCCGAAGCCGGGTTCGCACCTCCGACTCGCGGAGGGAGATGGAGAGCAGGTACTCGTGCAGGTCGTCGGGGAGGCCGATGGACTGACTGGACACGGGCGGGACGGGCCGGTCGTGAAGTGGAACGAAGCGCGGGGGCGAAGGGCCCCTACGGGGCGTTTGGGAGGGGACACGCCACCATGTTCTAGTGATGAGGGCGGGATGGTTCCTCTTCCGGTCGAACGTTTGTCAAGGTGGCAGGTACAGGCAGATCCTCTGTGTCTTCTCGGAGCCCCCGCCCCGCCCATGATTCGGTGCCCCAGGAGGGCGGCGCTGCTGCTTCTAGCCGCCGCCCTTCCGATCCTGTCGGCCTGCCGCGAGGTGTCCCAGCCGGCCCTTGAGGGCAGCCTCTCCTCCGACGTGCTCGTCCCCGTGCAGCAGAGCGGCGACTGGGGGTACGCTACCGGGAACGGGACGCTCGCCATCGCCCCCCAGTTCGAGCGCGCGTACCACTTCGTGGAGGGCCGGGCCCTGATCCGTCGGGACGGCCGCTACGGGTTCATCGACACGAGCGGAGCCGCCGTCATCCCGCCGACCTACGCGGCGGCCCGGCCCTTCTCGGGGGAGGGGCTGGCGCCGGTGCGCCCCGACAGCCTCTGGGGCTTCGTCGACCGCGAAGGACGAATGGTAATCGAGCCTCGGTTCCGCTGGGCCGACCGGGCGTCCGGCGATTCGCCCCCGACCGTTGCGCCCGACTCGCTGCCCCCCGCCCAGGGGGGATCGGGCCCCACGCTGGTTCCCCCGACCCGTGCCCCCGCCTACTTCTCGGAGGGCCGGGCCCGGGTTCGCCGGGACGGACGCTGGGGGTTCGTCGATCGGTCGGGGACACTGGTGATTCCGCCGCGGTTTGCCCATGCGTGGGACTTTCGGGACGGGCTGGCTCGGGTGCGGTTCGCCGACGGACAGACCGGGTACGTGGCACGGGACGGCGCCGTCGTCTGGCCTCCCACCAAGCGCCCCTGAACATGCCCGCAGGTAGACGAATACGAGCCTTCGATCCTCCACTCTGAATCCCTTCGTGCCCATGACTGCGCCCCGCATCCTCTGGGTGGACGACGAGATCGATCTGCTCCGCTCGCACGTGATGTTTCTGGAGAACAAGGACTACGAGGTCGAGACGGCCTCGAACGGGGCCGACGCCGTCGACATCGTGCGCGGGACGCCGTTCGACGTCGTGCTGCTCGACGAACAGATGCCCGGCATGGACGGGCTCGAAACCCTCGAGGCGATCAAGGAGGCCCGGCCCGAACTGCCGGTCGTGATGGTGACGAAGAGCGAGGAGGAGGACCTGATGGAGCAGGCCCTGGGCAACCAGATCAGCGACTACCTCACGAAGCCCGTCAACCCAAGTCAGATCCTACTCACCTGCAAGCGTCTGCTCGAGCGCACGCAGCTCCGCCAGGAAACCCTCTCCCAGGAATACCTGCAGTCGTTCAACGAAATCTCGCAGGCGCTCCGCGAGCCGCTCCCCCATGCCGACTGGACCTCGCTCTACCGCCGCCTCGTGCACTACGACCGGGCGCTTTCCGGCGACGAGGGGGCGCGGCAGATCTTCCACGACCAGTTCGAGGAGGCCGACCGCGAGTTTGGCGCGTTCATCGAGCGCCGCTACGCCGACTGGATCGCCGAGGCGGACACCCCCCCGGACGCGGACCGGCCGCCCCTCTCCCACGAGGTCGTCCCGCAGTTCGTGCTGCCGGAGACCGGCGAGCAGCCGGTCGTGTTCTTCGTCGTCGACTGCCTCCGCTACGACCAGTGGCGCACCTTCGAGGAGCTGCTGCACCCCCTCTTCAGCGTCGAGACCGACTTCTACTACAGCATTCTCCCGACGGCCACGCCGTACTCGCGGAACGCCATCTTTAGCGGCCTGCTGCCCGCCGAGCTGGTCGACCGGTTCCCGGGGGCGTGGGCGTCCGACGAGGAGAGCGAGCACAGCCGCAACCAGCACGAGGAGGCGCTCCTCCACGATCAACTCGACCGCCACGGGCACGGCGACCTCCGCGTGCGGTACGACAAGCTGATTACCGGCGAGCAGGGGCAGAGCTTCGCGCAGGAGGCCACGAACCTGACCCAGCACGACCTGAGTGCCGTCGTCGTCAACTTCGTCGACATCCTCGCCCACAGTCGGTCCGACTCCGACGTGCTTAAGGAGCTGGCCCCGGACGAGGAGGCGTACCGCGCCCTCACCCGTACCTGGTTCGAGCACTCCTGGCTCCTCGACAGTCTGCGCACCCTCGCCGACGCCGACTGCACTGTCGTCCTCACCACCGACCACGGCGCGATCCGGAGCCTCCGCTCCACGAAGGTCATCGGGGACCGCGAGACCTCCACCGCCCTGCGCTACAAGTACGGCCGCAACCTGAAGTGCGACGAGGAGGACGCCATCCACGTGCAGGACCCCGAGTCCTTCGGCCTGCCAAGCTACGGCCTGAACACAAACTACATCTTTGCGAAGGAGGACTTCTACTTCGTCTACCCCACCAACTTCCACCACTACGAAAACCTCTACCGCGACACCCTCCAGCACGGCGGGGCCTCGATGCAGGAGATGATCCTCCCGGTCGCGACGCTCACGCCCCGGTCGTAGGCGCGCCGGCCTCCTACTCCCGTCCCCTGCGCGGCCGGATCCGCCGGGGCGGCGCCGATGTATGGACGTATGAGCGCCCTCCCTTCTTCCCGCGCCGTCCTCAGACTGCCGCCCGGCCCGATGGCCTCGTCGACGCCTTCGCCCCCAGACCGCCTCCGGTCGCTGCTGCCCGCGACGACCCAGTCGCAGGACGAGACCCAGTCGCTCGGGGCCTCGCTCGGCAGGTGCCTCGATCCGGGGGCTGTCGTGGCCCTCTACGGCGAGCTGGGCACGGGCAAGACCCACCTCGTAAAGGGCATCGCGCGGGCCCTCGGCCTCTCGCCCTCGACCGTGCGCAGCCCGACGTTCACGATCCTGCACACCTACGAGGACGGCCGTCGCCCCCTCCACCACTTCGACGCCTACCGCGTGCAGACGCCCGACGAGTTCGTTGAGCTCGGCTTCGAGGAGTATGTCGCCGACGCGTCGGGCCTCACCTGCATCGAGTGGGCCGACCGGGTCGAGACGCTCCTCCCTGCCTCCGCCCTCCGCCTCGAGCTGGCGCACGTGGCGCCACGGCGGCGCCGAATTGCGCTTCGCTCCGAGGCCCCGGCCCCCGACTAGTTCCGCTGCCCCCCACCGTCCATTCTCCTCACTGCCCGCCCATGTCCCGCCCCGACGCCGTCGAGTACCTGCTCGGCCTTCCCCAGTACGCAAACGACGAGAGTGCCCAGAAGCCGGGGCTCGAGCGCATGGAGCGCCTGATGGACGGGATGGGGGCTCCCCACGAGGCAATCCGGACCGTCCACGTGGCCGGCACCAACGGCAAAGGGTCGGTGAGCTCGATGATCGCGGCCATCGCCACGGCCGCCGGCCTCACGACCGGGCTCCACACGTCGCCCCACCTCACGCACGTCGAACAGCGGATGCGCGTCGGCGGGACGCCCGCCCCCCGCGACTGGCTCGTCGACGCGGTCGACCGGTACCGTCCGCTCTTCGACCGCGTGCAGCCGAGCTTCTTCGAGGTCACCGTCGCCCTCTCCTTGCGCTATTTCGCCGACCAGACGGTCGACCTCGCGGTCGTCGAGGTGGGCCTCGGCGGCCGGCTCGACGCCACGAATGTGCTCGACCCGGCCCTCGCCGTCCTCACCAACATCGACCTCGACCACACCGACCTGCTCGGGGACACCCTCGCGGCCATCGCCCGCGAGAAGGCCGGCATCATCAAGCCGCACACCCCGGTGCTGAGCGGGGTCGACCAGGCGGAGGCCCGGGCCGTCATCGCCGAGGTGGCCGACGAGCGCAGCGCTCCCCTCCGCGAGCTGCAAGACGAGGCGTCGTGGTGGGCGCCCCACGCCGACCTGTCCGGAAGCGTCGTGGACCTCGAGACGCCCCTGCGCGCCTACGATCAGCTGCACGTGGCCCTGCCCGGCCCCCACCAGCAGGCCAACGCCGCCCTCGCCGTCCGGGCGGCCGAGTTCGTGGTGCCGGCCGCGCAGGCCACCGCCGTCCCCGTCTACGAGGGCGTGCGGGACGTGCGGGCCCTGACGGGCTTCCGGGGGCGCCTCGACGTGCTCCAGGACGAGCCGCTCGTCGTCGTGGACGTGGCCCACAACCCCCCCAGCATCGAGGCCGGCCTCCGCACGCTGGACCGCGTTCTTACCCGGCGGGATGGCAGCCTCTACGTTGCCTTCAATGCCGTGCAGGGCAAGCAACTGGCCGCCGTGGCCCGCCTCCTGGCGGCGCGCGACGCCCGCGTCATTCCCGTCCCCGTGGACACGGCGCGGGCCCTCTCTCCCTGCGAGATGACGGAGACGCTCCGGGCCCACGGGGCCACGGTGCTGGGCGCCCGTCCCCTGCCGACGGCCCTCGACGACTTTCAGCAAGGGGCCGAGGCCGGAGACACGCTGCTCCTCACCGGGTCCCACAAGATGGTTGAGCTGCTCCCGGACGACTGGGCCGACCCGCCTTGATGCCCCCTGTGCCCTCCCGGCCCGCGTCCCGCGGTGTACCGGCGAACCTCACTGCCGCGTCCGGGTGTATGCGGAGAACAAACACGCGGCGTCCGGATTGTGCGACCCGACGGTCC
>JBDGQP010000048.1:0-19310 GCA_042218975.1 Salinibacter sp. | reverse complement strand
ACCTGTTTCTCCCCATCTTCCCGACTTCCATGCCGTTTTCCTCCGCGGATGCCCGCCGTGCGCTGCGGGTGCTCCCTCTCGTCCGGCTCATGGTCGGTCTTGTCTTCGTGTCCGAGGGCTTCCAAAAATTTTTGCTGCCAACCCTCCGGGGGCCGGGCCGGTTTGCCGAGATCGGCTTTCCCGCGCCCGAATTTTTCGGGTACGGCGTGGGGCTGGTCGAGGTGGTCTGCGGCGTCCTGCTCCTCCTCGGCCTGTATACGCGCTGGGCCGCCGTCCCTCTCGTCGTCATCATGCTCGGGGCCCTCCTTACGACCAAGCTCCCGATTCTGCTCGGCCACGGCTTCGGGCCCTTCGGGGTGCGGGAGATGGAGACCTACGGCTTCTGGGCGATGATGCACGCCGCCCGCACCGACTGGGCGATGCTGATGGGGTCGCTCGTGCTGTCCATCGCAGGGCCCGGGCCGCGTTCGCTCGACTCCTTCCGCAGCAGTCCTCTCCTGTGAGCCCCTCGGGCGCCCTCGTGGAGGGACGCGGGCCTGTCCTCCTCGGAGGACGGCCGGTCTCCGAACCTGCTTCACTGTACGGTCGGCTTTGCACTCGCAGCCGACCGTTCTGGGCAGCGGGCCCCGAATCGGGGCGGAGCCGCCCGAACGCGGCTCGGAGAAACGGGTCCAGGGCTGCTGCGCACCGGTCGGAGAACGGCGGGGGACCTCGAACCCGCCTCTCAGAAGTGCACCTCAACCGTGAAACGGGCGGTCGTCTCGGCCGGCGCGTCCGTCCGGTCGCGGGCGCGGAGGTTGGGGATGAGCCGGACGTTCGGGTGCGGCCGGTAGGCCAGGGCGCCGATGAGCAGCGTATCGTACGCGTCGGGTCCCGGCCCGGCGATGCGGCTCCGGTCGACGCGCGCGACCAGCTCCCAACGGGGCGCCACCTGGGCCCCGCCGAAGAGACTGGCGCCCACGTTCGTCCGAGTCCCCCCGTCGCGCATCCGCGTCCGGGCCCAGTAGCCCTCCAGCCCCACGTGGAGCGGCGCCGTCGAGTAGCCGGCGAAGGCGGACAGGCGCGCGCTGTGGTCCCGCTGGCCGCCGTAACTGGCGTAGTCGCCCCCGACCACGAACCTGAGCCGGTCGGTCGGCCGCAGCGCAAGCTGGCTGTAGATCCGCTTGTGTTTGTTGCTCTCCGACCGGAGGCCGCTGTTGTTGGCCACCATCACCGCGTAGCGGACCGTTTCGGTGCCGGCCACCGGCCCGTCGAGCCGCAGCCCAAAGTCCCGGGAACCGACGAGACCCTGCTGGTCCAGAACCGTCCTGTTGAGGCTCCGATATCCCCAGACGTCCTGGGCAATGCCGAAGGCCGGGGGCGACGTGACGCCCAGCGTGACGCGGTGGGCTCCGTGGTAGGCCCAGCGGAGCCAGAGGTCCTTCACGATCGGGACGGGCCCGTTCGGCCCCACGGTTCCGTCGTTGGCCTCCAGCCGGGCCCGTCCGGTAACGTCCCCCGACAGTGTGAAGTCGGTTGTCAGGTACAGCCGGCGGTACCGAAACCCGTGGAGGTCCTCCGACGCCTCGTCGGCGGCCGCCAGGGCGTAGAAGTAATCGACGTAGGCCCGTCCCCCCACGTCCACGCTCTGCGCCCGCCCCCTGCCCGTCGTCGAGAGCAGCAGGGCCATCGCCGCCAGAATCCATCGCGGGGAGCACATGACGCGGGGGCCGTTCTGCGGGGAGGATGAGTGGGCTACCGATCCGACGAAATGAAAAGAGAAGGGGCTTTCCCCAATCGCAAATGGACTTTTCTCGAAGGCGAGGGGCCGTCGCTGCCGGCTCGTTTTCCCGGAGACTTGCATTCTTCGCGGCACCTCCCGCCCGGAACGGCATTGGAGAAACATCGAGGCCCGAGCATCTCAGCGTTCGTACACGGCGGCGTCTCTCTTCTTTCCACCATGCTCTTTCCGACGGAGGACGACGGCACGGCTTCCGGCATCGGCGCTCGCATCCTGCTCTTTACGGGCAAGGGGGGCGTCGGCAAGACCACCTGTGCCGCCGCGACGGCCCAGCGCGCGGCCCGGCAGGGGCGAAAGACGCTACTTCTGTCGTCGGACCCGGCCCACAGCCTCGCCGACGCCCTCGACCGCGAGCTCGGGCCTGAGGCCCAGGAGGTGGCCGACGGCCTCTTCGCTCAGGAGGTGGACCTTTACTACTCGATGAAGAAGTACTGGGGCAACATGCGAGAGCTGATGCTGACGGTCTTCCGGTGGCAGGGCGTCGACCAGATCGCGGCCGAGGAGATGGCGGCCCTGCCCGGCATGAACGAGGGCTCGGTGCTCCTGTGGCTGGAGCAGGCGGTGCGGGAGGCGGACTACGACCTGATCGTCGTCGACAGCGCCCCGACCGGCGAGACGCTCACCCTCCTCACCCTCCCGCAGGTCACGCAGTGGTGGCTCGCGAAGGCGTTTCCCTTCCAGAAGTTTGCGTTTAAGTCGGTCGGGTTCGGCGTGCGGAAGACGACCGGCATTCCGCTGGACAAGGGCTACGAGGAGCTGGAGGTGATCTTCGAGAAGCTGGAGCGCATCCAGAGCCTCCTCGCCGACCCGTCGACCACCTCGATCCGCCTGGTTATGAACCCGGAAAAGATGGTGATCGAGGAGGCCCGGCGGGCCTACACGTACCTGCAGCTTTACGGCTACGGGGTCGACAGCGTGGTCGTGAACCGCGTGCTGCCGGAAGCCGAGGTGCCCGAAAACTCGTTCTTCGAGGGGTACGTCACCTCCCAGCGCCGCTACCTGGAAGAGATCGAGCGGAGCTTCAGTCCCCTCCCCATCCTGCGGGTGCCGCATCTCGGGCAGGAGGTCTTCGGGGCCGAGCGCCTCGCCCGCATCGCCGACGCGATGTACGAGGACGAGGACCCGACGGCGGTGCTCCACGACGAGCCCACCGTGCAGGTGCGGGAGGACGGCGACGCCTACGTGCTCGACCTGCGCCTGCCGTTCGTCGACGACGAGGCGGTGGAGGTGTGGCACCGCGGCGACCAGCTTGTGGTCCAGGTGGCGAACCAGCGCCGAAACTACATTCTGCCCAATTTCCTATCCTACTACACGCTGGCCCGCCACACGCTCGACGACGAGGGCCTCCACGTCCGGTTCGTGCCGGCCGAGGACGCCGAATGACGCGTCGGCCGGCGAACCCACCGGCCCCCGTCCCGTTGGGAAGGGATCGTGTTCTCCTCCGCTTCTCCTTCCGGCCCATCGCCCGCGTTCCATGTTCGTCCCCAGCGCCCTGCTGAAGCAACTCTACACCTTCGGCAGCCTCGAGAACACCGATCGAGGGGTCGAGTTTGCGATCAAGAATCGCCTCAAAGACGCGACCCTCACCGAGTTGAGCGGGGTCGAAATTGACGGATCCACGGTGCCGGCCGACGCCGTGCACCTGTTCATGGGCGACGGCGAGACGTACGCGGCCGACGAGATCTCGGGGGAGAATGCCGTCGACTTTCCGTTGCGTCGCACGCTGCACCTGCGCGTGGACCGGGCGGCCCTCTCCCCCGGCAAACACGAAATTGCGCTCTCCTTCCGCGCGAGGCCCTTCGGCGAGCTGAGCTTCTCGGTCGAGGACTCCATCTCCGAGCCGGGCGACGGCCTGAAGCGCATTCCCCGGGACGAGGACGACAACTACAGCCAGGCCATCATCGACGAGCGCCAGCAGTTCGTCGCAAGCTACAGCGACACCTCCCTCGACCACGTTCCCCACTACTCGTTCGATCCGCGCACCGCGGAGGGCAACGTCGAGAATTTCACCGGCGTCGCCCAGATCCCGCTCGGCTTTGCCGGTCCGCTCACGGTCGACGGCGAGTACGCCCAGGATGACTTCCTGATTCCGCTGGCCACCACGGAGGGCACACTCGTGGCCTCCTACAACCGGGGCATGAAGGTGTGCAACCTGAGCGGCGGGGTCAAGTCCACCGTCGTGGACGACGCCATGCAGCGCGCGCCCGTCTTCGTCTTCGAGGACGCCCGCGAGGCCCGCGACTTCACCCACTGGGTCGACGACCACACCGACGCGATCCGCGAGGAGGCCGAGTCGACCTCCAGCGTCGCCGAGCTGCTGCACATCGACCAGTACCTGTCGAATAATTTCGCGTACCTGCGCTTCAACTACGAGACCGGCGACGCCGCGGGGCAGAACATGGTGGGCCGGGCCACCTTCACCGCCTGCGGCTGGATCATCGATCAGTACCCCGGCGAGGTGAACCATTTCTACCTCGAGTCGAACTTTGCCACCGACAAGAAGGCCTCGCAGGTGAACGTGATGAACACGCGGGGCAAGCGCGTGACGGCGGAGGCCACCATCGACCGGGAGGTGCTCGTCCAGCACATGCGCGTCGAGCCCGAGAGCCTGCACTACCACTGGAACGTGTCGACGGTGGGGGCCTTCCTCTCCGGCGCCAACAACAACGGCGCCCACTCCCCGAACGCCATCACGGCCCTCTTCATCGCCACGGGGCAGGACGTGGCCAACGTCTCGGAGTCCTCCGCCGGCGTCCTCTACACCGACGTCACCGACGCGGGCGACCTCTATATCTCGCTCACGATCCCGTCCCTCATCGTGGCTACGTACGGGGGCGGGACCGGCCTCCCGACGCAGCGCGAGTGCCTGGAGGTGATGAACTGCTACGGGAAGGGCAAGGTCGAAAAGTTCGCGGAAGTGGTGGCGGGGGCGGCCCTGGCGGGGGAGCTCTCGCTGGGCGCCGCCATCTCCTCGTCCGACTGGGTGTCGAGCCACGAAACGTACGGCCGCAACCGATGATTGCGTGTGGGAGTGTGGGCGTCTGGACGCGCTCAGGTTGACGCCCACACCCCCAAACTCCCATACACCCAACCCCCTTCGGTTCATGCTTGCCACCCTCGAAATTGCGGTCCCGGTGCTCTACGCGGTCGCCATCGTGGTGCTCACGGTGTACGGCGGCAATCTGCTGTGGCTGGCCCTCTTCCACGCCTCCCACGAGACCCTCGTGGAGGGCCCGGTCCCGGACCCGGAGGCCCTGCCGACCCCGGACGACGACTGGCCCGTCGTGACCGTGCAGCTGCCCCTCTACAACGAAGCCGAGGTCGCGCACCGCCTCATCGACGCCTGCGTACAACTAGATTACCCCCGCGAAAAGCTCGAGATTCAGGTGCTCGACGACTCGACCGACAAGACCGTCGACCGCGTGGCCGAACGGGTGGCGCACTGGCAGGAGCAGGGCGTCGACATCGTCCACGTCCACCGCTCGGACCGCACCGGCTACAAGGCCGGGGCGCTCGCCAACGGACTGCGCCTGGCCCGCGGGGGCTACATCGCCATCTTCGACGCCGACTTCGTGCCGGACGCGGACTTTTTGCGCCGCATGATGCCCCACTTCTTCGAGGACGACGACCTGGGGATGGTGCAGGCGCGGTGGGCCCACCTCAACCAGGACGACTCGCTGCTCACGCAGGTGCAGGCCTTCGGGCTCGACGCGCACTTCGCCGTCGAGCAGCACGTGCGCCAGCAGTCCGACTGCTTCATGAACTTCAACGGCACCGCGGGCGTCTGGCGCCGCGCATGCATCGAGGACGCCGGCGGCTGGGAGCACGACACCCTCACCGAAGACCTCGACCTCAGCTACCGCGCGCAGCTCCGGGGCTGGGCCTTCAAATACGTTCCCACCACCGAGGTGCCCGCCGAGCTGCCGCCCGACATGAACGCACTCCGGGCCCAGCAATTCCGCTGGGCAAAGGGAGGGGTGGAGACGGCCCTCAAGCTGGTGGGGCGCCTCTGGCGCTCCGACGAGCCGGCCCGCGTCAAGCTGCAGGGAACGTTCCACCTCACGGCCCACTTCGCCTTCCCCTTCATTCTGCTGGCGGCCCTCACGCACGCCCCCCTTCTTCTCCTGAAGGGCCTGGGCCACGGCCCGGGGGAGCTCTACTTCGCCGTCATGGGGTTTGGCCTGTTTGGCTTTGTCGGGTTCTTTCTGGCCCAGCTCTTTGCCCAGCGCCGCCTCTACCCCGACTGGGGCCGGCGGCTGCGGCTCTTTCCGGTCTTCATGGCCGGGACGATGGGCCTGTCCGTCAGCAACACGAATGCCTTCTGGCAGGCCCTCCGCGGCACCGACACGGCCTTCATCCGTACGCCCAAGTACGGCACCGATCCCGACGACGGGTGGTGGCAGAGCCGGTACGCCATCGCGGAGCTTCCACAGGTGGTGTGGTGGGAGGCCCTGCTGGCCCTCTACTGCGTGGCCGGGCTCGGGGTGGTGCTCGTCCTCGGGGAGTGGGCGGCCGTGCCCTTCCAGGCGCTCTTCGCCGCCGGCTTCGTGCTGGTCACCGCCTCCAACCTCCGGCAGGTGCTCACCGTCCGCCGGGCCGTCCCCGCCCAAACATGACGCCCGCGGCCCCCGGCGTCTTTCAATCCAGCCGACTGGGCTATACGTTTCCAGAATAGCCCCGCTTCTCCGCCGTTCCTGACCGCACGCGTTCGCCTTCGCTTCTCCCCCATGGCTGTCCCGGACCTCAAGGACGCAATCGAGTATCTCCAGCGGGAGGACCTGGAGGCGGCCATCGCGTCCCTAGAGCGCAAGGTGGAGGAGCTTCCGGCCTACCTGACGGCCCACGTGCTCCTGGCCCGGGCCTACGAAGCCGACCATCAGTGGCGGAAGGCCCTGACCTGTTGGGAGAACGTCTGTTTCCTGATGCCGAACAGCCCGGTGGGACGGGAGGGGAAGGCCCGCACGCTCCGGCGCCTGAACCGCGAGCCGAACGCCCAGGAGGACGCCGCCCCGGCCGCGGAGCCCGCCCCGCCGGGCGACGAGGAGGCGTCCCCGGCCCCCGACCCGACCCCGGACGCGGACGCCCCGTCGGACACGGGCCCCGGCGGCGAGGCGGCGGAGGCGTCCTCCCCTCCCCCCGACGAGCTGGCCCAGCTGCGGAAACAGGCCGACGCGGAGGCCCGGAGCGGCGGGGCCCGCCCGGGACTGGCCGACAGGCCGCCGTCCGCCGCGTCCAAAGACGACGAGCCCGGCCCCGAGGAGCGCGTCGATCAGCTCGAGGACGAGGACGACCTCGACCACCTCATCAAGAAGCTCGAGTCGGCCCACATCGAGCCCACCCCCGATGCGGAGGCCCCGCCCCCCGACCTGGACAATGAGGCCGACGACCTGGTGTCGGAGACGCTCGCCCGCATCCACGAAGCCCAGAATCAGTACCGCAGGGCCGCCCGGATCTACGTCCGGCTCGCCTCTCAGGAGCCGGACCGGACCCGCGAACACCTCGAAAAGGCCGCCCGAATGCGCCGGAAGGCGGACTCGGCCTCCTCGGACACGGACTGACGATCCACGCCGCCGCCACGTGGCCGACGCCCCCGGCCCTTCTCCGCCCTTCCGCGATGGGGTCTCTCCGCGGTTCTTCCCACCCTGCTCGTCCATTCATGGACGTCCTCCCTCAGTTGTACCGCCAGTCGACCCGCCTCGTCGGAGGGCTCATGTCGGGCACGTCCCTCGACGGGGTCGACGCCGTCCTCGCCCGGCTTGAGGGACACGGCCCCGACCTGACGGTCGAGCAGGAGGGCTTCGTGCACCGGCCGTACCCCGACGCGCTCCGGACGCTCCTCCGCCGCAACTCGACCGCCGAGCAGTCGTCGGTGCGCGAGCTGACCCGGCTCGACGCGCGCCTCGCCGGGGTCTACGCCGACGCCGTCGACCGGGTGCTCGCCGACGCGGGCCACCCGCGCGACGACCTCGACCTAGTCGGCTCCCACGGCCAGACCGTCCACCACCTCCCGGAGCCGGCCGACTGTGCGGGCGAGGCCGTGCGGGCGACCCTGCAGCTCGGCTGCCCGTCCACCCTCGCGAACCGGCTCGGGGTGCCGGTGGTGGGCGACTTCCGACCGGCCGACATGGCCCTCGGCGGCGAGGGCGCGCCCCTCGTCCCCTACTTCGACTACGTGACCTCCACGGCCCCGGACGAGGACCGCGGCCTCCTCAACCTGGGGGGCATCGCCAACCTGACGGTGCTGCCCGCCGGCGGCCGGCCCGCCGACGTGCGCGCCTTCGACACCGGCCCGGCCAACATGGTGATCGACGCCCTCGCCGACCGGCTGTTCGACGTGCCCTTCGACCCCGACGGCCAGCACGCCGCGGCGGGCACCGCCGACCACGACCTGCTCGCCGACCTGCTCCGCGGGGACTATTTCCACCGGGAACCGCCCAAGTCGACGGGCCGCGAAACGTTCGGGGCCGACTACGTGGACCGGCTGCTCGGGGCCGCCCAGTCCCACGGCCTCGTCTCCGAGGACGTGATGGCCACCGCCACCCTTCTCACCGCCGCGTCGGTCTACCAGGCCTACGCCCGCTACGTCCGCCCCGAGCAGTCGATCGACGTGCTCATCGTCTCCGGCGGCGGGCTGCACAACGAGACGCTGATGACGATGCTCCGGAACGCCTTCTCGCCGATCCCCGTCCGATCCGCCGCGGCCTACGGGCTCGACGCCGACGCCAAGGAGGCGCTCTGCTTCGCCGTGCTCGCCCACGAAACCGTCAACGGCACCCCGACGAATCTCCCGTCGGTCACCGGCGCCTCGGCGGCGACGCTGCTCGGCAGCATCAGCGTTCCCGCCTCCTGACGCCCGTCCCGCCACGCACGCCTCCTTCGAGGGGCCAGACCGCCTTTCCCTGACCGTCGGGGTCCGCCCGCTCTCACTCGCCCGCCCCCCATGCCCGAACTCGTCATCATCGCCGCCGTCGCCGAAGAGAACCGCGTCATCGGCCGGGACCGCGACCTGCCCTGGCACCTCCCGGAGGACCTGCAGCACTTCAAGGAGCTGACGACGGGCCACCCGTTGCTGATGGGGCGCCGCACCTTCGAGTCCATCGTGCACCAGTTCGGCGGCCCGCTGCCGAACCGTCGGATGGTCGTACTCACCTCGCAGGGCCCGTTCGCGGACTACCCGGAGGTGGAGACGTACGACTCGATCGACGCCGCGATGGGGGCCCTGGCCGACGCGGACACCGTGTTCATCGGGGGCGGCGAGGCCGTCTACCAGCAATTTCTGCCGCGGGCCGACCGGCTCGAGCTTACCCTCGTGGAGGGCTCCTACGAGGGCGACACGCACTTTCCTCCCTACGAGCACCTCGTCGGCGACGTCTTTGAGGCGACGGCCGTCGACGCCCGGGACGGCTTCCGCTTCGTCACCTACGAGCGCGTGGACACGGACGCCTGACCCGGCGCGTCGGCCGGCTGGCGCTCGAAGAACGCCTCGATGCGGTGGTGCTGCCGCTTCGCGTCGTTGTAGCCCACCTCGAGGAGGGCCTGCAGGTACGCGGGCTCGAAGAGCAGCATGCTCAGCCAGTCCGGCGGCGGGTCGGTGCGCCACTGCACCGCCGAGAGGAGCTTGCCCATCGCGCCGCCAATGTCGACCTGGTAGTCCGCCGCGAGGGCCCCGAGGTCGACCGACGGGCGGATGATGAGAAGGTCGATGGGCCGCAGACGGCCCCGCTGCTCCGGGCGCAGGCGGCGCAGGAGCCCGTTGAGGCGACGAAGCACCGCGGCGTCGTGCTCGAGCACGTCGAGCAGGAGCACGTTGGCAAGGATGCCCCCCATCTGGAAGAGGGAGGGGTACGGGCTCGGCTGCCGGCTCCGGGCGGCCTCCGCCTGCGAGCGCTCGTAGCGGGTCGAGACGACGAAGAGGCGCTCGGCCCCCAGGTGTACGGCCGGGGCCAGCGGGTCGAGCATGCGCAGCCCCCCGTCCCCGTACCAGGAATCGCCGAGCTGCACGGCGGGAAAGACGAGCGGCAGCGCCGTCGACGCCATGACGTGGGCGAGACCGAGTGCGGCCTGCCGCCCCAGGCGGTTGGGCCGCTCCCAGCCCTGCATCGAGCGGCCCTGCACCCAGGTTACCGTCTGCAGCGTGTCGTAGTTGGAGGTGGAGATGGCGAGGCCGTTCAGGCGCCCCGCGTTCAGGTTTTCGGTCACGCCGGTGAAGCGGCCCGTCCGGTCGGTCGGGAGGCGCGCCTCGAGGTAGCGGCGCAGAGGCGCGGTGTCAAGCAGGGACTGCTCCGGGCTCGGGGTGCCCCGTATCAGCGACCGTGTGACGGTCCACAGGGACCGCGGCCGAAAGACATCGTCCATGGTCAGCTCCTCCCAGTACGACGTGAGGCGGGCCGTCCGTGCCCGCCAGGGCCCCGGGTCGGCCGCGAGGTGGGCGGCGTTGATGGAGCCGGCCGACACGCCGGTCATGAGGGGCACCTCGGCCCGCGGAAAGGCCTCCCCCACGTAGCCAAGCACCCCCGTCTGGTAGGCGGCGCGCGCCCCACCCCCGCCCAGCACGAGGGCGGTCTTTTTCGACGCCGGCGTCGCAGGGGGCCGGGCATCGCCTTGAAGGGACGTATCGTCGGTCATTGCCCGTAGAGCCCGCCAAGCGAGGGGCTGTGGAGAGAGGAGTCGAGGCCGCGGGACGCCCCGCGGTTACGAGGTGTGCCAGCGGTACTCCCGGAGCACATCGGGGTCACTCGTGCGCTTCATCACCGTTCCGCATTTCTCGCAGCGGAAGACGACCTCTTTTACCGGTGCGGAGATGCCGAGCATGAAGAAGTACCCGGCGCTCCACCCGTAGCGTGGTTCGGCGGCGACGCGCGGATGACTCAGGTCGTTGCCGCAGGGGCAGGTGGTGGCCCCCACCTTCTCGGCGGCCGTCTTCTTGGTGGCGGCCTCCGCCGCGGACTCGGCCGCGTCGCCGGTAGGCACCGGCTTCCCCGTGTCGTGCCCGTCGGAGGGGATGGCCTCGCGGTCGTCGAAGTTGTCGTCGCGCCACCAGAGCTCCGGTTCCGGCTCCTCAAACTCGGCCTCCTGTCGAAAGACGTAGGTGTCGGCCGCCCAGGGGCCCGGCCCGAACACGAACACGACGACGAGCAGAAACAGCACCAGGGCCGAAAACTCCAGCGACTGGTTTGCCGACAGCAATCCCTCCTGCAGGTGCACCAGGAAGACGGCGCCGACCAGGATCGGAATTTGGATGAGGGCCGCCAGGCGGGTGAGCAGCCCCACGGCCAGCATCAGTCCGCCCAGCAGGTGCGCGAAGGTGACGTAGTGGGCGATGGCCGCCGACGCCACGGAGAAGGTAGACAGATCGACGAGGGCCTCCACCCCCTGCGACTCCGCGATGAACAGGACGCCACGCACGAACAGGCCAATCCCGAGGTAGATGCGGACGACGTCTATGCTTGCTTCGCGGTTCTCCGTGATCCAGTCGACGAGGCGCCGGTAGGTGGACATGGTGTAGGTCGGTCCCGATTGCTGAATGGGAGCGCTTCCGATAGAAGGACGCCTTTCTCCTATGAACGAAAAGTGAATTCGTTGCGAGACGATTCCCGCCCGGCGCCGTCGCCTGACGGCCGAGCCGTTGGGCCGGAAGGGGAGACCGGGCAGAATCTGCAGGCGACGAGGCAGGCGTGCGCGGTGGACAGGGATTGGATCGGGGGGCGGTGTGAACAGAGCGGGATGCGCGACGAAGAGCCTCCGGTCCCGCAGCCCCCGGGAGGCAGGGGTCTTTCTATCCGTGCCCTGGGCGCGACATTCGAGCGCGGACTCGGTACAGCCTTGGTTGCTGCTGGTCCAGCAGGACGCGGAAGATCGGGGAAAACAACTTTCCGGCCGCGGCTTACAAGCATGGCGTTTGCTCCTCCCCAACGGTCGCGCCGTCATGTCCGCTTCCCCCTCCCTTCTGCCCGCGTTGCCGGACGCCGCCCGGATCTGGATCCACCCGGCCGCGGCGCCACTCTCCGACGACACGCAGGCCGCTGTGCTCGACCGTCTCGGGGACTTCGTAGACGAGTGGAGCTCCCACCAGCAGGACGTGGACGGGGGCGTCGCCGTTCTCTACGACCGGTTCGTCGTGCTGGCCGGGGCCCGCACCGGCGGCCAGGACCCGTCCGGCTGCGCCATCGACGACGCTACCCATGCCGTCGACGCGACGGCCGAGGCCTTCGGCATCGAGTGGGTGCCCGCCCTCCACGTGCTCTACCGCACCAGCGACGGGCGCATTGCCGCCGTCTCGCGGTCGACGTTTCAGGAGCGCGCCGGAACGGGCGCCATTACCACGGAGACGCCGGTCTTCGACCCGAGCGTAACGACCCTCGGGGCCGTCCGGCAGGGCCGCTTCGAACAGCCGGCCGGCCAGTCGTGGCACGCCGACGCCTTCTCACTACCGACCCCGGCGTAGCCTGTAGGACCCGGTCATCCCACGGATGCCGCCCCGTGGCTCTCCTTCGTTGCCGCTCCCCTCCATGGCTCCTCGTTTCGTGGGCGATCCCTGGGACGCGCTGCTCGGGTGGCTGGCGCGGATGGACCCGTCGCGCCGGGAAATCCTCCTGGCGAGCCTCGCCCTCCTGGTGCTCTTCGTGGTGGGCACCTCCGGCTACTCGCTTCTGGAGGGATGGAGCTGGATGGACGGGCTCTACATGACGTTCATCACCCTCTCCACGATCGGCTTCCAGGAGATCCACACCCTCTCGGACGTCGGTCGGCTCTTCACGCTCGGCCTCGGCATCACGGGCATTGGGCTCCTCACGTTCGTCGTGGCCCGCTCCGCCCAGCTCCTGCTCGCCAGTGAACGCCTCCGCGAACGCCGCATCATGAAGCAGATCGAGAAGCTCTCCGACCACTACATCATCTGCGGCTACGGCCGCGTGGGGCAGCGCCTCGCCGAGGATCTTGAGGCGGCCGGGCAGCCGTTTGTGGTCGTCGAGATCGCCGAGAAGGAGATCGCCGATCTTCGGAAGGACAACCTCCTGCACGTGAAGGGCAACGCCGAGGAGGACGAGGTGCTCACGCAGGCGGGCATCGATCGGGCCCGGTGCCTCATCCTCACGCTGCCGGAGGACAGCAGCAACGTGTTTGTGACCCTTACCGCCCGCGAGATGAACCCCAACCTCTTCATTCTCGCCCGGACGATCGACCACGACAACCGCAGCAAGCTGCTCAACGCCGGGGCCGACAAGGTCATCGCCCCCAGCGAGGTGGGCGCCGACCGCATGGCCCAGGTCGTCCTCCGGCCCAACGTCGACCAGTTCATGGAGCGCGTCCTGCACGCCAGCGCGCTGAGCCTGCAGATCGACGAGGTGGAGGTCCACCCCAGCGCCCCACTCGCCGGCAAGCAGTTCGACGCGGTCGTGATCGGCATCATCGACGCCGAGACCGGCGACATGACGTTCAACCCAACCCCGTCGTCCCGCATCGGGGCCGGCGATATCCTCATCGTGCTCGGCGACTCGGACGTGATTCAGACCCTCCGCGAGCAGGTGTGCCTGCCCTGACCCCCTTCCCCGCACGCCCCTCTCGGCCGACTGCCCCTCGGCCGACCGTGTCAGAAACGGATCCGGCGCACAGAGGTACTTTCAACTCCCCGCCTTCCCCGAAACGAGCCGCTGCCTTCGCATGTCCGCTTCCCTGCGCTCTCTGCTCGTCGCCGCGGGCCTTCTGATGGTCGCCGCCGTCGGAGCCCTTCCGGCCGCCGCCCAGGGCTACTTCGACCAGTACGCGATCGAGGACATCCTCTCGACGCGGGCGGACAACCTCAACGATCTGCCCGACGTTTACTACGAGTACATCGTCCTCGACGACCTGAGCGGCAACCACGTCGTGGCCCGGAACCGGCTGTATCATCGGCTGGGCGAGGGCGACTCGAAGCTCGGCCGCGAGCGGGCCCAACTCATCGAACTCCTCAACCGCCAGACGATCGAGAACACGCCCCTCGGCGACACCCTGGTGGCCCCCACCCGGTACGGCCTCGACTTCCGGGCGTACTCCCCGTTCCCCCGCTACTATCCCGGGGCGCATACCTTCAAGAAGCTCTTCGTCATCCACAAGCGGGTGCAGGCCTTCGCCGCCTACGAGTACGGCAAGCTCGCGCGCTGGGGCATCGTCAACACCGGCGACCCCGACTCGACGGCGACCCCGAACGGCCGGTTCAACTTCAACTGGAAGCAGAAGCAGCGGATCTCGACGATGAGTCCGCCCGGAGAGGAGTGGAAGATGCGCTGGGTGTTCAACTTCGTGGCCTCGCGGGGCATTCACATCCATCAGTACTCGATGCCCACCGGCGGTCCCACGAGCCACGGCTGCGTCCGCCTCGTGGACGCCGACGCGAAGTGGGTCTACGACTGGGCGGAGCCCTGGACGACGACGGCCGGGCACATGGGCCCCTCCTCGATGCAGGGCACGCTCCTCGACCCGGGCACGATGGTGCTCGTCCTCGGAGACGAGCCCAAGGGGACCCCCGAGCCGTTCAAGTACAAGAAGCGCTACCCCATCCTGAAACGGGTCGAACTGCCCAACGACCCGTACGCCGTGCCGCCCGGCACCACCCAGCAGAAGATGTGGGACCAGCGGCGGCAGGCGCAGGCCTCCCGGTAGCGGCGGCTACGGGGTCCCGCCCGCCCGACGACCGAATGGGCCCGCGCCCCCGAGTCTCGGATTCCGGTCGTGAGTGCCCGGCCCCCCCTCTCCGGCTCGTCGGTTGTTGAGGTTTCCTACGCCGTGCCGTTCCGGTGCCCCGGGAAGGGCGACCTCGTCGGCGCCAACCTGCTGGCCGGCAGGCAGTGCAGACTCGATCCGACCGGGGTCGGGACCGTGGAGAGACGCCGTCCGCCGGTTGTCCACGCCCCCGCCACGACGACGTTGGACGTAAAACGTTGATCATCACGCTGTATGGGTCGCCGCGCGGGCACCGGTTACGCCTCCGGGCGGACGGCCTCCGCGACGGGGGTATCCCCCCCGTAGAGCTCAATCGTGTGGCCGATCGTGGCGTCGTCCTCGAGGCACGCCACCGTGGCGGCGGCCACGTCGGCCCGCGGGATGTCGTCGCCGCCCCCTGCCGGCGAATACGCGGCGGTGACGCGGCCCGTGCCTTCCGCGTCGGTGAGGGTGGTGGGGCGCAGGACCGTGTCGGCGAGCCCGGAGCGCTGGAGGTAGTCGTCCGCGCAACGCTTGGCTACGAGGTAGGGGCGCAACGGCTCGTAGCCCCTGTCGGGGGCGGCCGCTCCGCGCGCGCTGATCATGACGAAGCGGTCGACGCCGCGCTCCTCGCAGGCGTCGACTGCCCGCCGCGCGCCCCACAGGTCGACCATGAGCGTCTTGTCCCAGCCGGTGGAGCCCCCGGAGCCGGCGGTGAAGACCACCGCGTCGGCGCCCTGCAGCGCGTGAGCGAACTCGCCTTCGAGGTCGCCCAGCCGGGGCTCCGCACCGAGCGTGCGGACGCGGTCGAACTGGTCTTCGGAGCGGACGACCCCGACGGCGTCGTGGCCCGCGTCGGCGAGACGGGGAAGCAGCCGGCGGCCGACGCCGCCGTTTGCGCCGAGAACAGCAACATTCATTTCCAGACCCTCGTGGGTATGAAAAAGTGCGCGTGGACAGGCCGAATGGACCAGGACCAGTGCCGTTCAGTTCCGCTCTGTCAGCGAGCCTCGACCCGCATGCCGTCCGACAGAGCATTGCCGGGATGGGTGACAACCCGATCACCCGCCTGCAGGCCTTTCGTGACCTCCGCCCGCAGGCCAGCCCGATGTCCGATCTCGACGGACCGGCGCTGGGCTCGACCGTCCCGCACGACGAAGACCGCCCAGCCCTCGTCGTAGCGGAAGAGGGCACTCTGGGGCACCTGCAGCACGCCGGTCCCGGCCCACGTCACGAAGTGCGCCACGACGCGGTACCCCGTCCCGAGCCGGGCCCGCTGCGTCGGGTCGTCGACGATGTCCACCCGTACGTTCACGCGCTGCTCCTCCACCCCCAGCGCCGAGACCTCCGTCCGTCCCCGCGGCGCCACGACGCGCACCCGTCCACTCAGGGTGTCTCCGCCGCCCCACCGCACCAGCTTCACGGGAGTGCCCTCGGTGATGCGCACCGCGTCGGACGAGAGCACGTCCACCGACACCTCCAGTGAATCGGGATTCCCTACCGTCAGCAGCGGCGTTCCGCCCTGCACAACCCCCGCACTCTTCTGATGGACCTTCAGGATCTGCCCGTCGACCGGCGACCGGATGGAAGCCCGGGGGGGCAATGACCGGGACGCGGCGGGATCGCGGGAGAGGCGACTCCGAACGGCGCGGAGCTCGCTCTCCGCCTGCGCGACGGACTGCTGAGCCGCCTCGTGCTGGGCCCTGGCCTTCCGAAACGCGACGCGCGCCCGGTCGAGCTGCTGCTGAGAGGCGGTGCCCTGCTCGTGCAACCGCTTGGTCCGCCGGTGCTCCTCCTTCGCGTACGACCGTGCGGCCCGTGCCTTTTCGGCCTTCTCCTGGGCCCGGCGGAGGGCCGCCCGGGCCGCCTGCACATTGGCCTCGGTGGCCTCGTGGCTGCCGGCATCGAGGATCGTCGACGGGAGCGTTGCGAGGCGGGCCAGCACCTCTCCCGCCCGCACCGAATCGCCGGCCTCCCCCGGCACGCGCTTCAGGTAGCCGGTCGTGGGCGCGGAGACGACGTATCGCTCGCGGAGCCGGGTCCGCCCCTCCTCCTCGACCGTCACGCGCATCGAGTCGCGCTCGACCGTAGCGACGGTAACCGACCTTGCCGTCGGCCAGAAGCCGTACGCCAGGAGGACGAGCAGAAGCGCTCCGATGACACCGATCGTGAGCGTGCGGGTCCGGATCATGGCTCAGGGAGAGATGCGTGAAATGTGATGGGTGAGGGAGACCGATGATTCGACTCTCATTCGCGGGCGTCGAGGGCCTCGGTAAAGTCGAGGTCGCGGACGCGGCGCCACAGAAGGAGGCCGGTCACGCCTGCGACCCCCAGCACGACCGTCGCGGCCCAGGCCAGGGTGCTGCGCGTCAGCACCATGGGCATGCGGAAGAGATCCGTTTCCACGAGGCGAACGAGGCCCGCGCAGAGCCCCCATCCCGCCAGCAGCCCGATCGGAATCGCCAGCAGCGTCAGCAGTCCCAGCTCTCCGAGAAGGATGTAGCCGATCTCGCCGCGCGTGAAGCCGAGCACGCGCAGGCTGGCCAGTTCGCGGACGCGCTCGCTGAGCGTGATGCGCCCGCTGTTGTAGATGACGCCGAAGGCGATGGCCGTGGCGAACAGGCCCAGCACCACGGCAAACGTGAGGATCGCCTCGGTCATGGTCCGCTCCAGCGCCGCGATGGCCGCCCCCCGCCGCTGAATGCCCGCGATGCGGGGCCGCTCGTTGAGCGCCCGAAGGACGGCCTCCTGCCTGTGCTCGTCCAGGGCGATGTAGGCGCCGGACAGGGCAGGCCCCCGCCGGAGCAGGTCGTTGAGGGCCGCAAGCCGCATGTAGGCCCCGGTCCCTACGTACTGGGTCGTCAGCCCGGCCACCGGCACGACCCGCTCCGGTCGCGCCCCTCCGAGCACCTGCACCCGGAGGCTGTCGCCGGGCTGGACCCGGAGGGTCTCCGCCAGGTAGTCGGTCAGAACGAGGCCGGCAGGGGGCACGTCGATTGGCTTCAGGTCCACGTTGATGGGGCGGCGCAGGCGCGGCGACGCGCTGAGCCCCTCGATGCCGACACGCCGCTCGCGGTGCTCGTGCCGCAGCCGCACCGGCACGCTCCGAAACGGCTCCGCGTAGCGGACCCCGCGGACCGACATCAGTTCGTAGAGGGCATTCCGCCCCGTCGGGGCCGTGAACGTGACGGTCGCGTCCTGGCGCTGGGCGAGGTCGAACTGGATCGCGAGCATCCGGTCCATCGCGTCGCTCATGAAAAAACCGACCATGACGGTCGAGATGGACACGGTGACGCCGAACACCGTCAGGGCGGCGCGGAGGGGCTGCCGCTCCAGGTGCCGCAGGATCATGCGCGTCTCCTGCGAAAACCAGTCTTTCAGCCCCAGCCGCTCGACGAGGGTCTCGCGGTAGCTTCGGGGCGTGGGCGGGCGCATGGCCACCGCCGGATCGAGACGGACGGCCCGCCACACCGCGTAGAGGGCCCCCAGCACGGCCGCGAGGGCGGTGACGCCGCTCCCCAGGAGAAGGGTCGAGGGATGGAGGACGTACTTTAACTCCGGAAAGTGATAGAACTCCAGGTAGAGCTGCGCCAGCTCCTGGGCGAGCCACACGCCGAGCCCCATCCCGACCAGCGTCCCGCCGGCCACAATCACAAGCACGAGCGAGAGGTAGTGCCCGCCGATGGCCCCGTCGCCGTAGCCGAATGCCTTCAGGGTGGCGATCTCCGCGCGTTGGGTGCGCACGAGCCGTGCGAGGATGACGTTGAGCAGGACGGCCGCCACCACCAGAATGATGAGCGGCAGGGCCACCGAAAACTGCCGGAGAAAGCCGAGGTCGGAGGCGAGATACTGGTTGGAGGCCTGATCCTCGCGCAGGTAGGCACTTTGTCCGCCGTACGGGCGCAGCACCTGATTCACACGATCGAGCACGTCCTGCGGCGTCGCGGTGGCCGTGAGCCCGAGGGCCACGTCGTTGAAGGCCCCCTCCATCGAACGGATCTCCGCCAGCGCCGAGCGCGGCATCCAGAACACCCCGTACCGCTTCGCGTCCGGGAAGAAGGAGCCCGGCTCGATCTGGTAGACGAACTCGGGCGAGTAGGCAACGCCCACGATCGTCAGGGTCCGCCGCTGCCCCTCGACCGTAGCGGTCACCGTGTCGCCGATTTTCAGGTCGTGCGTGCCCGCGAACTGGACGGTGGTCACGACCTCCGTGCGCCGCCCCGGTCGCGGGCGCCGGCCCCGGTCCAGGACGAGCTGATTGAGTCGGGGCCGGCCCGTTTCGGGGTACGAGAAGAGCGAGCCGGTCACGGTGTCGTCGACCCCCGGCACGTCGAGGCGTGCCTCGGCACGAATGCGGGCCTGCACGGCGTCGACGCCGGGAATCCGGCGCAGCCGATCGGCCACGCGGAGCGGGGCACGCTTCAGTGAGGCAAACGCGTCGGCAAACCGCGCGTGTTTGTAGAATGCGTCGCGCGACCGGGTGAGTGCGTCCATCGTCCCGTAGAGCGACACAAATGTCGCCACGGCGCTCACGATCACGAGGGTGATGCCCAGTATGGGGCCCCGCAGGTCCCACAGGGTGCGCCACATTTTCGTGGTCAGTGCCCGCATCGGTCGAATCGGACTGCTTCCTGAGAACGACTCAACGTTCCTCTACACGGGTGGCTTCGATTTCCGCACGGCCTCGTGTGCGTCTGGGAGGGGGAGGCATTCTCGGTTCAAGTGTACGCATACGCCTGCGCCCCACGCACGAGGCTACCAGGAGATCGAAGAGGCCGGGGCCGGCTGGTCGTTGTGCTCGATCTCGGCGATCTGCCCGTCGCTCAGGTGCACCACCCGCTCGGCCATCTTCGCC
>JBDGQP010000047.1:11221-18134 GCA_042218975.1 Salinibacter sp. | reverse complement strand
TCCTCGACGCACACGACATCGACGAGGTCGACTACATCGTGTCCGGCATCCCCTTTTCATTCCTGGACGAGGACACGAAGCACGAGCTGCTGGCTCGTACGCGCGAAGTGCTCGAGCCCAACGGCAAGTTCCTGGTCTACCAGAACTACAACCACCTGGAGGACCCGCTCCGGCGGTACTTCTCGGACGTCACCATCGAGCGGGAATTCCTGAACATCCCCCCGACGATGCACGCCTACCGGGCCCGCAAGTAGGGCCCCGCAGCGGCCGGGGAGGGCCCTCGACGTCACTTCTGACGATTCTGCAACCGATCATGCTCATTGCTGGCAACTGGAAGATGAACACCGATCTTCCGGGCGGACGTGCCCTGGCGGAGGACATCGCCGAGGGCCTCGCCGAGGCCGGGTCCCGGTTCGACGACGTGGACTTTGCCGTCTGCCCGCCGTTTGTGCACCTCCAGGCGGTAGGGGAGGTCTTTGCCGACCACCCCGTGGCTCTCGGGGCCCAGGACGTCCACGCGGAGGATGAGGGGGCGTTCACGAGCGACATCTCCGCCCCGATGCTGACGTCGGTCGGCTGCTCGCACGTGATCGTCGGGCACTCCGAGCGTCGCCAGTACTACGACGAGACCGACGCGGACGTGAACGACAAGGCCCGACAGGCCCACCGCCACGGACTCGTGCCGATCGTCTGCGTCGGGGAAACCCTCGAACAGCGCCGGACCGGAAACGCGGAATCGGTGGTGCGGGCGCAGCTCGAGGGGGCGCTCGACGGGGTGCCGATCGAGGACGCCAACGAACTGGTGGTGGCCTACGAGCCGGTCTGGGCCATCGGCACCGGCGAGTCGGCCACCCCGACCCAGGCCCAGGATCTGCACGCGGTCGTGCGGGCCGACCTGGCCGGGCGCTACGGCGACTCGGTCGCGGCGGACGTGCCCGTGCTCTACGGCGGCAGCATGAAGCCCCACAACGCGGCCGACCTGTTGTCGCAGCCCGACGTGGACGGCGGCCTGATCGGGAGCGCGAGCCTGCAGGCGGCGTCCTTCCTCGGGATCGCCGAGCGGGCCGTCACGACGCTGGACGACGAGTAGGACGGGCGCCTCGACGCCTGTCTGACGGGGGCCGACGAGGCCGCATTCACCCGCTCGTCGTCGCCCGGACGGTCGATCTGCAGTCCCTGGGGTGATCGTCGCGGTGGAGGGGCCGCACAGCCCTCCGGCGTGCTCGGCGTGGTGCGTGCCACCCCCCCACACCGCCCGCACGAGAAGGGTCGTGGTGCCCCGGGGCGCGGCCTCGATCCCCTGGTACCCGTTCGGCCGGCGGCGCCCGCCCGCCAAGAAGCTGTTTCAAGTTCATCCGCCGCAGGTTTGCCGGGGCGGGGCGGGCATACCGATCCGTGAGAACGTACGCAAGGCGATCGTCCCCGGTCGCTGCGGACCGTGCATCGCCGCAAGCAGGAGACGGACTTCGGACACTTGTTCACGGATCGGTGGACCCGTCACTCCAGCCGTGTACGCGGCTGCATGCGCCCTCCTTCGGCCTCTCTCCCCGAGGGAAAGACAGCGAATGGGGACAGTCCGTCCATTGAGACAGGCTCCAGGGCGAGTTCTCGGCCCGAGGTCGGCCTCGGCACGGCACGGCCCCGCGACGGATTTCGATCTCTGGAATGGGGTTTGAGATGATTGTGCACGACTCCCCACAACAGCTTCCGCAATCCCCTCTCAATCTCCCCTATGTCTGATTCGCTCGGAATGAAAGCCGTCAACCGTGTGCCGGAACCAGACCGGCTTCCCTTCCTCAAGGCCGTGATCTTCATCGCCCTGGCCGACGACGCGGTCAGCATCGACGAGAACCGAATGGTCACGCAGTACGTGGAGGCCTGGGAGCTGGACGAGGGGGGGATGGCCGACCTGGAGGCCACGCTGCGCGCCGGGCCGCCCCAGTCGATCGGTGAGCTGGTGGCGTCGTTTTCGGAGCCGGGCACGCGCTTCCTGTTGGTACAGGAGCTAATGCGTCTCTCCTACGCCGACGGCACCTACGGCAACGCCAAGCGGCGGAAGATCGCGGTCATTGCCCAGCGGTTCGGCATGAGTGAGAAGCAGTTTCGGGAGGTTGAGACGTGGGTCGGGCGGGGCCGGGCCTGGCAGATGCCGGGCGAGGATACAGGGACGCCGGGGCAGGAGGAGCTGGAAGACGTGCTGGAGCGGGACGCGGAGACCGACTACGACCTGTCCGACATCGAGACCGGAGACTCGGATCTGGACGACATCGACCCGGGCGGCTACGGGATCGAGGCCGACGCGGAGGACGAGCCCGACGGCGAGCGGGCCTGATCGGGGACGCGGAGATCCTGTTCCTGCGTCGGGGGCAGCTTCGGCTCCGCGGGGCAGGCCATGGGAGCCGAGGCCGGCAGGTGGAGGCCGACGACGCCCAGCCACCCAGTGCGGGAGGGGGCTGTGAGACGCGATCGCAGGCCTGAGGGACCCCGGTGGGGAGGCAGGCGTCCCGCATGCTTCACTCTTCCGCGGACTCCTCTTCGTCGCTCGATTCGTCGGCGGGGCCGTGCTCGTCGTAGTCGTTGACGTGGAAGCCATCGCCTTTGAAGATTACCCCACCGCTTCCCGTGATGATGCGTTCGACGTCCTGGCCCGTGTCGGGACAGGTGTCGAGCGGGTCCTCCGTAATCTTCTGTCGAACCTCGAAGGTGGTCCCGTCTTCGCGGCGGTAGGTGTAGGTGGGCATCGGCGAGCTGGGAGCAAGCGGGAAGGCAACGAGAACGCCAAACCGATACGCAGTCATCGACGAGAAGTGTTCCCCCACCTCGCACAGCAGTCGAGGGTTGGACAAGAATTTTTAAAAGCCGGACGGGGCCGGGGGATCGGCCGCGCGCAACGGGTCCTGCCCCCGGCCGGACAGTGCCCACGCCGGTCAGGGGGCCCGCTCCCGGAGCCACCCCGACAGGTCGTCGAGCACCTCGTCCCGACCGTAGTCGTGGAAGGGCTCGTGGTAGCGACCGTCGTAAAGCCGGAGCGTCTTGTCCTCCGCGGCGGCCCGGTCGTAGAGGCGCCGGCTCCACCTGGGCTCGGCGAGGGAGTCGGCGGTGCCGTGGAGCACCAGGAACGGACGGGCGAGTTCGCCCAGACGGGGACGCAGGGCCGCGCCGGTGCGAAGGAGCTCCGCTCCGGTTCGGGCCGGGATGCGGCCGTGGTAGCTCAGCGGATCGTTCCGGGCCGCCTGGACGACCGCCGGATCCCGTGACAGGGCGGCCTCGGGGGAGCGGACCGTCGGGAGGGTGGGCAGCAGGCGGCCGAGCGTCTGCGCGAGCCGGCGCACCAGAGGAGCGAGGTCCGGGTTGACCTCCAGGGCAGGGGCACTCAACATCAGGCCCGCTACCGCGGGGTGCCGGTCAAGCGCGTGCTTGAGGACCGCGAGGCCCCCCATGCTGTGGCCGAAGAGGAAGAGAGGCGCGTCCGGCCCCTGCGTCCGCACGAACGCCAGGAAGCGGTCGAGGTCGTCGAGGTACCGGTCGAAGCGGTCGACGTACGCCCGGCGTCCCCCACTGCGACCGAACCCGCGCTGATCGTAGGCGAACACCGCGGCCGCCGCGTCCGTGAAGGTTCGCGCCACGGCCCCGTAGCGGCCGCAGTGCTCGGCGTACCCGTGTACGATGACGACCGTCGCCCGCGGGGAGGCCTCGGGCATCCGCCATTGCGTGTGCAGCGACAGACCGTCCCGGGTCGTGATCGTGCCGCGGCGCGTGGGTGAAAAAGACTCCATGGGGAGGGGGCTGATGGGATCGACAACGAACGCCCGCCCCGCCTGCTTTGCCGGGACCGGGCCGAGGGGACCGCAGTTCGGGCCCCGTCGGGACGGAAAGACGGACCCTGCCCCGACGCCGACCGCCCGGCCCTTCCTACAGCCGAAACTGATAGGAGAGACGGGGGCACCGGTCCCAACGAACATAGCCGTCTCGGAGAGGAGGGACAACCCCCCGATTGGGACTGGAGGGCGGGCATTGAGAGGGGGCGTGAATCCCACGCCAAATTGGACAGGGGCCCTTGAGAGGAACAATCCCGTCGAATACGTTATTTCCGAACTCTCGTCCACTCTTTGTCGAGCCGAAGTCCGCATGGGGTTCTTTCCGATTCAATTGCGCGTCCTGGGCGTGCTCGTCCTCACCGGGCTCGTCCTCCCGCTCGTCCGGCGAGCGGCGCGGAGGACCCTGTCGCAGGCCCGGAGCCGGTATCGGGCCGGCCGCACCGGGCGAACGCTCTCCCCCAGGGTCTCGCGCCTCGACCCCGCAGTTCTCTCCTGGCTCGTCCCCCTCGTGTCTACCGGACGGCTGCTTCGTCGGCTCGTGGCCGCCCGGCCGATGGGTCCGTAGTTCCGGCACGGACCTCCGCCTCGATCGGCCGGTTTCGTCGTGGGCGTCGGCCTCGGTCTCGTTCCGAGCACGCACGATGCGTGTCTCCGCGAGACCGGACGTGAGCGCCCCCGCCCTGACCGCGCCCGTGCCACCGTCGACCTACTGAATTGAGCGACCGATTGTAATGCAGGGGAACGGATTTAAGCTTGGACTGACCATCTTCTTCGTTGGAATCTGCGGGTTCTACCTCTACCCGTCGGTCCAGAACTTGTACCTCTCGTACAAGATGGACCAGATGAGTCAGCAAGAGCGCCAGCAGTACCGAAAAGAACACCGACAGCGAATTCAGAACATTCAGGAGGAGTCCCTGAACCTGGGGCTCGACCTGCAGGGTGGAATGCACGTGACCTTGGAGGTGCGCACGGCCTCTCTGCTCGAGCGGCTCGCCAACAACGTCGACGCGACGTTCCGTAAGGCACTCGACGCAGCCCAGAAGCGGGCCCAGCAGGAGGACATCAGTGTCGTGAATGCGTTCGTGCAGGAATTTGAGTCCCGCAATCCGAACGGGCGCCTGTCCCGCTACTTCCGAAACGAGTCGGAGGGCATCACGCGTCGGTCCTCCAACGACGAGGTGCAGGAGTACCTGCAGACCAGGCGTGACGAGGCGGTTGACCAGGCCATGCAGATCATCCGCAACCGGGTCGACCGGTACGGCGTGACCGAACCGTCCATCCAGAAGCAAGGGACCCGTCGCGTCGCGGTGGAGCTGCCCGGCGTCGACGACCCGGAGCGCGTCCGGAACCTGCTGGAGAGCGCCTCGCAGCTTACGTTCCACCTCATGGCCGATCCCCAGCAGCTGCAGGCCTCGGTCCAGCGCATCATCAAGTACTACGAGCCCACGGCGGCCGACTCGGCCCAGGTTGCCGCGGCCGATACGAGCGGACAACCGGCCCCGGCCGACACCGCCGGAACCACGCAGGGGACGGCCCTCGCCACCAGCGGTGCCTCTCAGCAGGGCACCTCGCTGTCCGAGCCCGGCGACAGCCCGAGCGCCGGGCCCCAGAATCCGCTTCTGCAGGTCATGCAGCCGCTGCCGCGGCAGGGCTCCCCGGTCGTGGGCCGCGTCCTGGAGTCGGACACGGCCCGCGTGAACGACCTGCTGTCCAAACCGGAGGTGCAGGAGATGATTCCGTCGGGCGTCGAGTTCCTGTGGGGCGCGCGGAACCTCGCGCCGGACGGGCAGGAGCCGATGTACCAATTGCTGGCCGTGCAGAAAGAAGCCGAGCTAACGGGGGACGTCATCACGCAGGCGTCCGTGCAGTTCGACCAACAGACGAACCAGCCGGCCGTCTCGATGACGATGAACTCGGAGGGGGCCCGGGCCTGGGCGCGCCTGACCCGGGCCAACGTGGGGAAGCAGTTTGCCATCGTGCTCGACAACATCGTCTACTCGAACCCGGTCGTGGAGGAGCCCATTACGGGCGGGCGTTCCTCGATCGACGGGCTGGAGAGCCAGCAGGAGGCGCAGGACATCGTGACGATTCTGCAGTCCGGCTCGCTACCGGCCGACCTGAACATCATTTCGGAGCGCACGGTGGGGCCGAGCCTCGGAGAGGCCTCAATCCGGGCCGGAATCATCTCGGTGATCACGGGGATGTTGCTCGTGGTGCTCTTCATGATCCTGTACTACCGCACGGCGGGCGTGGTGGCCGACATCGCGCTGCTGCTGAACTTGATCCTGATCCTCGGCATCCTCGCCGGCTTCGGGGCTACGCTTACGCTGCCAGGCATCGCCGGCATCGTGCTCACGATCGGTATGGCCGTGGACGCCAACGTCCTGATCTTTGATCGGGTGCGAGAGGAGCAGGCGACCGGAAAGACGCTGCGCTCCGCGATCGCCGCCGGGTACGAGCAGTCCCTGAGCGCCATCCTCGACGCGAACATCACGACCTTCTTTGTCGGGGTGATTCTCTACTCCTTCGGCGTCGGCCCCATTCAGGGCTTCGCCGTGACGCTGATGGCGGGAATTCTGTCGTCCCTCTTCACCGCCATCGTCGTGACGCGCCTCATCTTCGACTACATGGTCGAAGAGCGTCGAATGGAAATCAGTTACGGGTAGGCCCGCGAGGGCGGCCTTTCCCCTCTGTAACTTGCTTTCAAGGATTCACGGAGCCCCATGCGTCTGTTCGAAAACGCCGACTACAGCTTCATCCCGAACCGTCAGGTCGGATACTACATCTCGGGGACGCTCCTGGCGATCAGCGTCGTCTCCCTTCTGGTGCGGGGCCTGGCCCTGGGCATCGACTTTCGGGGCGGATACGAGTTTGTCATCGGGAATACGCAGGGCCTGAACACCGTCGCCGTGCGCGACGCGCTCACCGGCCCGCTCGGCAGCCAGCCCGAGGTGAAAACCTACGGGGACACCGGGCTGCTCATCCGCGCCTCGGTCGAAGGGGAGGCCAACACCACCCAGGTTCAGAATCTGATTCTCTCGACCATCAAGGAGGAGTTTCCGAGTGCGAATCCGCAGGTGGAAAAGACCAGTGTC
>JBDGQP010000047.1:3549-11211 GCA_042218975.1 Salinibacter sp. | reverse complement strand
TTGGACCCCGCTTCGCGGAGGACCTGAAGCGCGGGGCGATCTACGCCGTATTCGGGGCGCTGGCGGTGATTTTCCTCTACATTCTGGTGCGGTTCGAGTGGCGGTACAGCGTGGGGGCCGTGGCCGCCCTGGTGCACGACATTACCATTACGCTCGGCCTCTTCTCGGTCCTCGCGGGGGTGGTGCCCTTCTCGCTTCAGATCGACCAGGGCATCATCGCGGCGTTCCTCACCATCGTGGGGTATTCGCTCAACGACACCGTCGTGGTGTTTGACCGCGTGCGGGAGTACGTGAATCTGTTCAAGACCGAGGCCTTTTCGAGCGTCGTCAACAAGTCCATCAACGCGACCCTCAGCCGGACGGTCGTCACGTCCGTCACGACGCTCATCGTCGTGACGGTGCTATTTATCTTCGGCAGTGAGGTGCTGCGGGGGTTCTCGTTTGCCCTCATCGTTGGGGTCGTCATCGGGACCTATTCGTCCGTGTTTGTCGCCTCGCCCACGGTCGTGGAACTTGACCGCCGCCTCCAACAGGCGGCGTAGCGGTGCTCCGGTCGTCTTCCGCCCGGCCGGCGCCCCCCAGCAGGGCCCGCTGTGCCTCGACGCCTCGTGCTTGGGCGCGCCTCCCGACGACGACGGAGCCGCCGTGTTTTTCTCGCTTTTCAATCAACGCCGAATACAATGCCGGTATCAATTGTCATCGGGAGTCAGTGGGGAGACGAGGGCAAGGGGAAAATCACCGATCTCATGAGCCCGGACTACGACGTTGTGGCCCGGTACCAGGGCGGCGCGAACGCGGGCCACACCATCGTCTGGGAGGACGAGGACGGCGAGGACGAGGAGTTCGTCCTGCACCTCGTGCCCAGCGGCATCTTCCACGAGAACGTGACGTGCGTCATCGGGAATGGGGTGGTCCTCGACCCGAAGGCCGTGCTGGACGAGATCGAGAAAATCCGGTCCCTCGGCATCGACGTCGAGGAGCGGTTGAAGATCTCCCACAACGCGCACCTCATTATGCCCTACCACAAGGCGGTGGAGGAGGCGCAGGAGCAGGAGCGCGCCTCCGCGTCCGACGACGACGCCATCGGCACGACGGGGCGCGGCATCGGGCCGGCCTACACCGACAAGTTTGCGCGCTCCGGCATCCGGGTTGTAGACCTGCTCGACCAGGACGTCCTGCGCCAGAAGCTCCGCCGGTCGATCGAGGAGAAAAACACGATCCTGCGGGACATCTACGACGCGGAGGCCCTCGACGTGGACCGCATCGTCGAGGAGTACGTCGAGTTTGACCAGCAGATCGACTCCTACGTGACCGACACGTCGAAGTACCTCTGCAACGCCCTCGACGACGGGGCCCACGTGCTGGCCGAGGGGGCTCAAGGGTCGCTGCTCGACGTGGACTTCGGCAGCTACCCCTACGTCACCTCCAGCCACCCCACGGCGGGGGGCTGCTGTACGGGCCTGGGCGTGCCGCCGACCCAGATTGAGCAGGTGCTCGGCATCGCGAAGGCCTACTGCACCCGCGTCGGAAACGGGCCATTTCCCACCGAGCTCGACAACGAGGCGGGGGAGCAGCTCCGCCAGCAGGGAGGAGAGTTCGGCGCCACCACCGGCCGGCCCCGGCGCTGCGGCTGGCTCGACCTCGTGGCGCTCCGCTACACGAACATGATCAACGGGTTCAACGACCTGGCCATTACCAAGCTCGACATTCTCTCGGGCATGGGGAAGGTCAAGGTCTGCACCCAGTACCGGTACGACGGCAAGAAGACGCGCCGGTTTCCCAGTGAGGCCCAGACCCTCGAGCGGGTCGAGCCGGTCTACCGGACGTTCCCGGGATGGGACGACGACATCACGGGCGTCCGCCACTTCCACGAGCTGCCCGCCGAGGCCAAGGACTACCTGGCTTTCATTTCGGAGTACCTGGGCACGTCCGTCGGGATGGTGTCGAACGGGCCCCGTCGCACTCAGATTATCACGGACGTCGAGGCGACCGCCGCGGCGTAGAGGAGGCGGTGCGGTGGGGGGCACGGCGGGGCAGGCCGGCTGCGTTCCCGCCTGCGAGATCGGTTCGTGCAAGGGCCGCGGCAAGGGCCGCGGGAACCCGTGCCCCGCTGAGCCTTGGGAGCCCCTCTTCTGCCAAACCCGTTTGTGGGACTCGGGCACGGACGGAGGGGGGCCGCGGACGGCCAACCCGTCGGCCTCCCTCCCCGTCCAAGCCTCCACGCCGCACGCGGAGTTGGTCGCAGACGTTCGGAATGACGCACGGGACTCGCCATGAAGGCCTACCGCTGGTCGGTCCGGCTCAAGCTCGGTCTCATCGTCCTGGCCGTTGTCATCGCGGTCGCGTCGTTGCTGTACACGCAGCGCCTGGTCGACCGACTGCGGGAGCGCGAACAGGCCCTCATTCAGCTCTGGGCCGACGCGCAGGCGCAGCTCGTGGAGGCCCAGCGCCGGTCGGCCAATCCGCACCTGGACGCCTTCCGCTCCCTCGACGCCTACCTCCGCCGGCTTGAACGGAGCGGCAGCGTCCCGCCGCCCTCCGCCGAGCAGATTGCCCGGTACCGCCGGGCGGTCACGTGGGCCCAGACGATGCCGCCGTCGCAGGAGCTGAGCTTCATTCTCAACGAGATCATCGAGCCGAATCGGTTCAACATCCCCGCCATCATCACCGACTCGACGGGGACACGGCCGCGCTTTTGGCGCAACGTCGGGGTGCCGGACACGCTCGCCCCGCCGCTCGGGGACTCCGCCGCCGCGCTCGAAACCCTCCGCGCCCGCAAACGCGACATGGCGGCCACCTTCGACCCGATCCCGATTCGCGTCGACCTGTCCTCGCCCGGAGCGCGGACCTCGACGAAATCGGGACGTCAACTCACCCAGTATCTCTACTACGACGAGTCCGGGCTCATCCAGGAGCTCCGCATCTTCCCCTGGGTGCAGTTTTTGTTCGTGGGCCTGTTTGTGATCGTCGGGTACCTGGGGTTTTCCTACATCTGGCAGAGCGAGCAGAGCAGTCTGTGGATGGGCATGGCCCGGGAGGCCGCCCACCAGCTCGGGACGCCTCTCTCGAGCCTGATGGGATGGGTGCAGATGCTCCGCACCTCCGACCTCGACGCCGAGCAGCGGGCACGGACCCTCGACGAGATCGAGAACGACGTCGAGCGCCTCCAGCGGATCGCGGACCGCTTCTCGGACATCGGCTCCCAGCCGAAGCTGGAGCGCCAGAACGTCGTCCCGGTCGTGCAGCAGACCGCCTCCTACATTCGACGGCGCCTGCCGCACCGTGGGCAGGAGGTGGATCTGGCGGTCGATCTGCCCGCGACGCTGGAGGCCCGGATCAACGAGGAACTCTTCGCCTGGGTCCTGGAGAACCTCCTCAAAAACGCGCTCGACGCCATCGAGGGGGAACAGGGTCGGATCGCCGTCACGGGCGGCCGGGACCAGGGCCAGGTGCACCTGGAGGTCGAGGACACCGGCGCGGGCATCCCGCGTCGCGAGTGGGGAAATCTGTTCCGTCCCGGCTACAGCACCAAGCAGCGAGGGTGGGGACTCGGCCTGAGCCTGGCCCGCCGGGTGGTGGAGACCTACCACGGAGGCAGCCTGACGCTCAAGGCGTCGACGGTGGGGAAGGGGTCGACCTTCCGGATCGAGCTGCCGCGCTGATGGGCCCGGGCGGCCCCGTCAGAGCTGGAGGCGGGAGCGAAGGGTCTCGGCGTCGCTGTTCGGCGCGACCAGCACGAAGATGTCGTCCCGCTGGCGCCACAGGACGACCCCCCGGCCCGACCGCTGACGCGGCAGGGGCGCGTCGTTGGCGGCCAGTGTGCCGCGAAGGTCCCGGGTGAGCCGGGCCCGATCGCCGAGGCGGTCGACCAGGGCGTAGTTGAAGGCATAGGCGACGATGCGGCCTCCCGTCTCGTCGTCGCGGTACAGGAGGGCGGGCACCTCGGCCCGGCCGTCGACCGCGAGGCGCCCGACGCCCTGAAGGACCGCCCCCTCGATCGAGGGGACCGAGACGCGCCGACTCCAGGTGCGGCGGATGTAGTCCGCCGCCTTGGGGGCGGACTCGGTCTCCAGGGCGACGGAGAGGTCGGCGGCGCGATCCACCGACAGGTCGATGATGCTCTGGGCCGCCGGGGCGGACGACGTCACGTACGAGAGGCCGCCGATGCCCCCGGTGATGAGGAGGAGGCCGAGGCCCACGAGGACGGCCGTTCGGGAAACGAGTCCCCGACGCAGGGCGTCCCAGACGCTCCCTCCACCGGATGCGTCCGACGGCGCGTCCTCCGGCTCCGAGGCCGCTCGCTGGGCCTGGGCCGACTCCAGGATCTCCGTCACGCGACCGCCGAGCGACGACGGCGGCGGCTGAAACCGGTCTGCCAGGAGCGCACGGAGGTGGGAGCGAAGGGCCTCGTCCGGCAGCGCGACGTCGACGAGCATCCGCTCCGGGCCGGTGAGGACGTCGCGAAGGGCGGCCCGGAGCGCCGATCGGGCCTGATCGCGGACGGACCGGGCGCGCTCGGGGGAGGCGTCGAGGGCCGCCGCCAGCACCGCGTCCGCGGGGTCGACCAGGGTGTCGACCGCAAGGATGAAGCGCTCGTGGACCGAGCAGGCGGCAAAGGCGACCGGAAGCATCCGCTCGGCGGTCTGTCCGGCGACGGTGCGCCGGAACGGATCGTCGGGCGACGATGCCTCGGGGCCGTCGGGCGTCGCCTCCGGGTCGTCGGCCCGCAGGGGCGCGTCCCGGACCTGCATCACGAGCCGAAGCAGCCAAGCCCGCTTGTCGTCCGGCCGTTGCGGGGGCGGAACCGCCGCGGCCCGCTTGTACACCTGTTCGACGAGGGAGTCGGCCTGCTCGGGACCTGAAAGCACCCGGGCCAGCGGATAGAGCGAGCCGAGGTGTCGTTCGAGATCCGAGGGGTCGGGGGAGGAAGCCATCAGGGAGCGGGGGGCGTCGGGGGAAGGAGGCAGGGTGCCGGACCTACGCTCTACCCCGACGACGCGACGAAGCTGAGTTTGATTGAATCGCCTTTACGAATGTCGAGTCGCTCGGCAGCGTTCCCGCCGTTGACGGAGACCTCCAGGTACCCGGTGCTGCCGAAGAGGAGCAGCGGTTCCTCCTCGGCCACGTCGCCGTAGGTGGTTCCCATCGTCTCCAGAATCGTGTTTCCCACGTAGGCCTCCACGGGGGGGAGCGCCTCCGGGCCGACGTCCCCGTCGAGGGCGAGGGCCTGGTGGAGCGTGGACCGACGGATGTTCGTGATGCAGTTTCCGAAGTGGTCGATGTGGACGATCCAGCCCTGCACGATCCCGTCGTCGGTGGTCGGCTCCGCCCAGTGGAGCGACTCCAGCGTGTCGATGGGAGTGCCGAGGGCGTCGAGCGACCGGCCGGCGGCGAGGTGGGCCGCGACGGGCGAAAAGATGTCCCGGCCGTGAAACGTTGTGCTCGGCGTGTCGGTGCGCCACGCGTTTGGATTGTCGAGTTCCACCATTGCCTCCGGCGTCTCCCCGTCGAGGACCAGCGGGAAGACCCCGTTGTCCGGCCCCACGTACCAGTGGCCGTCGTGGCGGAGGGCCACGGCGCGGCGCTCGGTCCCGACACCGGGGTCGACGACGACGAGGTGTACCGACCCGCTCGGGAAGAAGGGGCGGGCCGTCTTCAGCACGAACGCCGACTCCATGACGTCCTGCGGGTCGATCTGGTGAGTGACGTCGACGAGCCGCGCCTGCGGGGCAATCGAGAGCATCGTGCCCTTCATGGCCGGAACGTAGGCGTCTGCCGTCCCGAAGTCCGTAGTAATGGTGACGATCGAGGAATCCGCGCTCATTCGGGGAAAGGAGTAATCGGGGAAACAGTGGAGGGTGTAATCTAGGAATCGACGTCGTGGAATCGTAGGGAGGCCCCGGTGTTTCCGCACAACGGAAACAATTCCGCGGCGGGGAAGGCTGGATCTTTGTTCCTGTTATCCATAATGTACGGGTGCCCGCGACGCACCCGGGAAGAATGCGCCACGCCCCCGGAGCCTTCCGTTTCCGAGTCTACGCCGCCGGACGGTCGCCCCGCGCCCGTCCCCCGATGGTCGTCGATCGGATTCGGGTCGGTCGTGGGGACCAACATGAGACTGCGAGTCCTCGCCGATACGAAGCTGGCCGCGAAGACCCGCTCCTCCGGGGACGAACGGATCGAGGACCGCGCCGAGGAGGACGTACAACCATGCCGGACCCACCATGACCACAACCAACGACATTGGGGATCGCGGGGAGAACCTGGCGGCCGACTACCTGCAGGACGCCGGCTACCGGGTGCTCGAGCGGAACTACCGGTTCGAGCGCAACGAGGTCGACCTCGTGTGCCTGGACCCCCGCAAAGGCGGAGAAATTGTGTTCGTGGAGGTCAAGACCCGGTCCGGGCCTAAGTTTGGGCCGCCGGAGGCGTCGGTGACCGAGGAGAAGCGCGCGGCGCTGATCGAGGTGTCCCGTGCCTACCTCCACGAACGGCAACTGGAGGGGGCTCCGGCCCGCTTCGATGTGGTCGGGGTGCTCCTCACCGACGAGGCGCCCGACATCGAGCACCACGAAAACGCCTTCTGGCGCGGCTAACGGGGCCGCTCCTCCTATCGGCCTGATCCCGCCGACGTCCGGACGGGGCCTGCTTCGATCTCTCCGGCGTGCCGTTGCGCTCCGGTCGGGGGGGAGGTGGGCACCGAGATCGAGGGCCTGGCCGAGGCCTCGGCGCGGAGGGACAACCCCTTCACCTACTGGCTCGGCCCGACGGCCCGGAGGGACGTGCCGTCGGGTCGGTACTCGCGGGGCAGCAGGTTGGCGAGCCGCTGCCGGAATGCGAAGTAGCGGTACAGCGTCGCCCCGTAGGGTTCGACGATCTCCCCGTGCCGGTCCACGTGGATGGAGCGCTTGTTCAGTCGGATGAGCGAGACCTGCTTATCGCGGGGCGCGCGGTGCAGGTCGGCCCACTCGACGTAGGCGTCCGTCTCCCCGGCGCCGGTGTATTGAACCTCCAGCGTCCCCGAAAAGGAGATCTCGTGCAGCGAGTCGCCCTGTGTGGTGAGAAGGTCCGACCGGCTGATCGGTCGCCGACGGGCCCGACGCCAGTTCCGAAACGCGTCGGCCCGGGGCAGGTGGTACATCCGGAACTGTTCCTCCTTGACCCGGTCGTGGAGCAGGGCCAGGAGGAAGTGCCGGAGGGAGCCGTAGAAGGCGCGGCGCCGGTTTTTCGCCCAGCGGGCGGCCTCCGCGGAATCGCGGGGCGAGAGGGGCGTGAACAGCGGCTCTCCGTCCCAGCGCACGATGTCGCCCCGCTCCTCGAAGTTCTTTAGGTAGTAGGTCACGCGGTATCCGAGCGCGCGGTTCTCGAACTTGAGGGGCCGAGAGGCGTCCGCCTCGAATCGTCCCCACCACGCGGCGTCGAACTGAAGGACGTTCGGGTTGCGCAAGTAGCAGCGGCGGGCCCGGGGCGAGACCCCAACGAACAGCCGCTTGAACCGCCGGAGGTACTCGTGCCACTTCTCACCGCGCCGGCCGGACACCGTGACCGGGTCCGCCCGGATGACCGTCGGCTCCAGTCGGACCATCAGAGAGAGGGTCGTGTCCGGGGGGAGCACGACGTCGATCCGCTCCGGGGTATAGCCGACCCGGCTCACGTACACTC
>JBDGQP010000047.1:0-3539 GCA_042218975.1 Salinibacter sp. | reverse complement strand
CGTCAGCCGCGAGGACGTGCCGGGGTTCGTGCAGGGGTTCGCGGAGGCCGTGGAGGAGTCGCGGTAGTCGTCGGTCCGGGAGTCACTTCACGCTGCTCTGCGCCACGGTGACGGAGCCGTTCCCGTGGACTCGGAGCGTGAGCACGTTCGAGGAACCGACGACGCCCTGCCAGACCGTCGTTCCGTTCATCGACCCGGAGACGAAGACGTGCGTGTCGGGCAGGGGCGCGCCGGTGCTATCGTCGACCACCGACCCGCGGATGGATACGGTCCCGGACGGCTGGGCCGCGACTGGAGCCGTCGATCCGAGCACCAGGACGAGCGCAATCAGAGCCGCAGAACTGCGAGCGAGCATGGGGGACAGGAGAGGCCGTGATTCATGCGTCCTTCACTAAAAGCCTACGTGGGGGGTCGTTCATCCGTTTCGACGTTCGGGGCCGCGGGTCCCTCCCGTGCTACCGTGCCTCGCGGATGGCGTCGAGGGTGCTCGGGTCCTCCAGGCTCGAGGTGTCCCCGAGATCGTTGCCGAGATAGGCGTCCCGAATGAGGCGGCGCATGACCTTCGCGTTCCGGGTCTTTGGGAGCGCGTCGACGAAGAGAAGGGCTCGGGGCTTGAGGGGCTTGCCGAGTTCCTCGACGAGCACCTGCATGAGGGCCGACCGGAGGGCATCGGTCTCGTCGCGGGGGGGCTCCGTCACCACAAACGCCACGACCTCGGAGCCCTTCACCTCGTGGGGCACGCCGATCGCGGCACTTTCGGCCACGGCCTCGTGTCCGTTCAGCAGGGCTTCGACCTCGGCGGGCCCGAGGCGCTTGCCGGCCACGTTAATTGTGTCGTCCGAACGGCCGAGGATGTACCAGAGTCCGTCGTCGTCGACCGCGGCGAAGTCGCCGTGCACCCAGGTGTCCTCGAACCGCCGCCAGTAGGTGTCCAGGTAGCGGTCGTCCTCGCCCCAGAAGCCTCGCGTCATGCCAATCCACGGCTCCCGCAGGACCAGTTCGCCCACCTCGCCGCGCACGGGCTCGCCGTCGGCGTCGACGACGTCGGCGTCCATGCCGGGGACCGGCCCCGAAAACGCGGCGGGCTTGAGCGGCTCGAGAAGGGTCCCGCAGAGAATGCCTCCGGAGATCTCCGTGCCGCCGGAGTAGTTGAGGATCGGCTTTTCGCCGTCGAGGACCGTCTCGAAGCACCAGGTCCACGCGTCGGGGTCCCACGGGCTGCCGGTCGAGCCGAGGGCGCGGAGGCTCGACCGGTCGCTGGCCTGAACGGGGGCGTCCCCGTGGGGCTTGAGCGCGCGGATGAGGGTGGGAGAGACCCCGAGGTGGGTAATCGCGTGCTCGTCGACCATCCGCCAGATCCGTCCCGGGTCCGGGTAGTCGGGGGCCCCGTCGTAGAGGACCATCGTCGCCCCGACGGTAAGGGTGCCGAACACGAGCCAGGGGCCCATCATCCAGCCCATGTCGCTCATCCAGTACATGGTGTCCTGGGGCTTGAGGTCCATGGGGTGGTACATGTCCTGCGCGGCCTTCACCGGGAAGCCGCAGTGGGTGTGGACCGTGCCCTTCGGGGGCCCGGTCGTGCCGCTGGTGTAGATGACCATCAGGACGTCCTCGGCGGCGGTCCGCTCGGTCTCGGCCTCGGGGTCATGACCGGCGAGGGCGTCCCCCCAGAACACATCGCGACCGTCGGTCATGGGCACGTCGTCCCGCCCGAGGTGGCGGTGAACCAGGACGTGCTCGACGGAGGGGCACTGGCGGAGTGCCTCGTCGGCCGGTTCCTTCATGCGAATGGGGGTGCCCCGCCGGGTGAATCCGTCGGCCGTGATGAGGGCCTTGAGGGCGCCGGTCCCGTAGCCGCTGAAGAGCGGCAGCAACACCCCGCCGATCTTGACGACTGCGAGGAGCGCAACGACGATCTCCGGGGTCATCGGCATGTAGAGGCCGATCCGGTCGCCCGCGCCCAGACCTCGTGCCCGCAGGGCGTTGGCACACCGGCCGACGCGCCGGTGGAGCTCCCCGTACGTCAGTACCGCCGTCGCGCCATCCTCCCCTTCCCAGCGAAGGGCCTCCCGGTCCTCGACTGCCGTGCCCTGCCACTTGTCCAGCAGGTTGTGGACGATGTTCATGCGGCCGTTCCGGCACCACGTCGGGAACGGGAGGCCGTCCGAGAGGTCGACGACCTCGTCGTAGTCCCGATAGAACTCCAGCTCCAGGTCCTCAATCACGGCGTTCCAGAACCACTCTGGGTCGGTCGTGGACCGGGCCTGCAGGGCCTCAAGGTCGGGGAGGCCGTGTCGGTCCATGAAGCGGGTGAGGTTGGCCTCGGCGACGACGTCGGGGTCGGGCGTCCAGACGATCTCCTGGCCGAACGGAAACGTGTCGGACGATGGGGGAGAGGAGACAGACATGGAGACGTGGGACTGGTGAAAGGGGACGGTATCGGAGGAGTGCCGCCTCCAGCACAACCGGCCGCTGAGGGCGACGTACGTATGATAAGCCGCTGGTCCCGGTACAGGCAACCCCGACCGGGCGTGCCTGGTAGAACTCGCTCTGGGTACCTTCGTTTACGACAAAGTAGTCTTTGTGTGAATGTCGAAAGCAATCGGCCGATTAGGCCCTATAACAGGACCTTCCCGCGAGGCAGGACACAATCCCCCTGTGAAGGTGTACAACCGGGTGCTATAACGTCTCAGCCTCAATTGCTCCAAGTTTTGCGGCTGGACGCATGCCGACATCCAATCAACAGGACCAAGCAGTTACTTAACGTGGCTAATCGAACTCCTGACAACAACGAAAGCGACGGCACGGGCGTGTCCGGCCAATCCCCCGGAAGCGGGCGCTGGCGGCTCATCATCTGGGTCGTCTTGGCGACGCTGATCGCCCTCTGGGCGTACGGCTACTGGGGGCAAGGGGCTGCGGGAGGGGAGCGCATCAGCTACAGCGAGTTTCGGAAGCAACTACAGAACGGGAATGTCCAGCAGGTCGTCGTGGAGGGCAACACCGTGTCCGGCAAGCTGGCCTCCACGGCCAGCCGAACCGAGCAGGGGAATACCGTCGAGTACAAGAAATTCACGACCTACCTCCCCTCCTTCGGCGACGAGCAGCTGATGAAGCTGCTGGAGTCGAAGAATGTCGAGGTTGAGACCAAACCGGAAAGCTCGTTCCCTTGGAGCCTGGTCATCATGGGACTTCTGCCCGTGCTGCTCCTGTTCGGGGTGGGGTATATCTTCCTCCGCCGGATGCAGGCGCAGGGACAGGGTCTCTTTTCGGTCCGCAAGAGCAAGGCGAAGCTCTTCGACAAGGGCGAGGAGGACACGACCTTCGACGACGTTGCCGGCGCCGACAGTGCGAAGGAAGAGCTCGAAGAGATTATCAAGTTCCTCAAGAGTCCCGAGCGGTTTGAGCGGCTCGGCGGCAAGGTGCCGAAGGGCGTGTTGCTGGTCGGGCCCCCGGGAACGGGGAAGACCCTCCTCGCACGGGCGGTGGCCGGCGAGGCCGACGCACCGTTCTTCAGCGTCTCGGGGTCGGACTTCATGGAG
>JBDGQP010000046.1:6129-35986 GCA_042218975.1 Salinibacter sp. | reverse complement strand
CTAGGTCTTCGTCCACGATCACATGTCCGGCCATGTCACTCAGGGCTTCAATCGCAAGCTGCAGATTCCGCTCCACTGCGCTATACACCTCAATGTCCGACCGAAATTCGTCGAACGAGTAGGCCTGCGCCCGCTCCAGGTACGCCATGAATGTATCAAGCTTCTGAAGCCGACGTCGAATCACCTCGGGACGAACCATCAGCTTGGTTGAGACGACGTTCCTTGTAGGCTTTTCGTTGTCGTCGCAAATACGGCTTAAAGTCCCAGTACATGCGGGCGATCTTTGAGGTGAACGCGGCGGGATCGAAGTCGTCGGCCGCGTAGAGAACCACGTTCGGCCGCACGGCCTCAAACTGCAAAACGAGCGGGGCGTCGTTGAGCACCACGAGGTCGATTCGGTCCCGCCGGGCCGCGTCCATGCACTCGCCAATCAGGGGGACCTTGTCGGACGGATCCCAGGCCGCCTCGTCCACGACGATCCCGAGGTCGAGGTCACTCCCGCTCCACGTCCGCTCGGTCGCCACCGACCCGAACACGTACGCGCCCCGGACGGCGGGGCGCGCCGCGAAGACCGCTCGGAGCCGGTCGGCCACCTCGTCCTCGAGCATAGAGCCATCGGGATTAGGAAAGAATGCCTTCCGCCTCGAGCGCCTCAATGATCCGGGTGACGCAGGTCTCCACGTCGTTCTCGTCGGAGTCGACGACCACCTCGGGCTGCTCCGGCTCCTCGTACGGGGCGGACACGCCGGTGAAGTTGGCGATCTCTCCCTCCTCGGCCTTCTCGTAGAGGCCCTTCGTGTCCCGCTCCTTGCAGACCTCCAGCGGGCAGTCGACGTGCACCTCGAAGAAGCGGCCGTCGGGAAGCAGCTCGCGGATGCGGTCCCGATCCTCCTGGTACGGGGAGATGAAGCTGCAGAACGTCACGGTGCCCTGCTCGAAGAAGAGGCGCGCCACCTCGCCGACGCGGCGGATGTTCTCCGTCCGGTCGCGGGGGCTGAAGCCGAGGTCGCCGCAGAGGCCGTGGCGCACGTTGTCGCCGTCGAGCAGCATCGTCTGCACGTCGCGCTCGAAGAGGCGCTTCTCCACCGCCTTGGCAATCGTGGACTTGCCGGCCCCGGAGAGGCCTGTAAGCCAGACGACCGCGGACTTGTGCCCGTTGTTCGCCTCGCGCTCCTCGCGCGGGACGTTGAGGCCCTCCCACACGACGTTGGGCGACGACTCCTGCTCCTCACTGGTGACGGTCTCCTCTCGCCCGAAGGGCGCGACGTCCTCGGCCACGCCGCGGATCATGCCGGCGGCCACCGTGTCGTTGGTGTCCGGGTCGATGAGAATAAAGTTGCCGGTCGACCGGTTGATCTTGTAGGGGTCGATAAAGAGCGGGTCGGCCGTCTCCAGCTCCACGCGGCCGATGTCGTTGAGCCCGAAGGTGTCGGCCTCCTCGCGGTGGAAGGTCTCAACGTTGGTGCGGTAGACGAGCTTTGAGATGTAGGCCTGGCTCCGCCGCGTGGTGTGCTGAATGATGTAGGGCCGGTCCTGCCGCATCTTCTCCTCGTTCATCCAGCAGAGGTCGGCGTCGATCTGGCGGGTTACCTCGGGCCGGTTGCGGCTCCGCACGATCATCGAGCCGCGACTCACGTCGATCTCGTCGGTCAGCGACACGACGACCGAGTCGCCCGGCCCGGCCTCCTCGACGTCGCCGTCGAGGGTCGTGATCGACTCGACGTGGGAGGTTTTCTTCGACGGCAGGACGACGACCTCCTCGTCGGGCCGGATCTTGCCGGACGCCACCTGTCCGGCGAAGCCGCGGAAGTCCTGGTGCGGCCGGATCACGTGCTGGACCGGGAAGCGGAAGTCGACCTGGTTGCGGTTGGCCTCCGGTCGCACCGTCTCCAGCCGGTGCAGCAGCGTCGAGCCCTGGTACCACGGCATGTTGTCGGAGTCCTTGACGACGTTGTCTCCCTTCAGCGCCGAGATGGGGATGAAGGTGATGTCGTTGATGTCGAGGTTGTCCGAGAATGCCTGGAACTGCCGGACGATCTCGCGGAATCGCTCCTCGCTGTAGCCGACGAGGTCCATCTTGTTGACCGCGACGATCATGTACGGGATCTGGAGCAGCGACGCAATGAAGGCGTGACGCCGCGTCTGCTCGATCACTCCGTTGCGGGCGTCGATCAGCTCCACGGCCAGCTCCGCCGTCGAGGCGCCGGTTACCATGTTGCGGGTGTACTGCTCGTGCCCCGGCGTATCGGCGATGATGAACTTGCGGTTCGGGGTCGAGAAGTAGCGGTAGGCCACGTCGATGGTGATGCCCTGCTCCCGCTCCGCCCGCAGGCCGTCGGTCAGGAGCGCGAGCTCCATCTCGTCGTCGTCGCGGTGGGTGTTTCGCTTGATCTCCTGCAGCTTATCCTCGAAGATCTGCTGGGTGTCGTAGAAGAGACGGCCGATCAGCGTGCTCTTGCCGTCGTCGACGCTCCCCGCCGTGGTGAATCGAAGTACGTCCATGTGTTGGTGTCAGGTTGCCAGTATCGAGAAATGCGAGCCCGAAATCATTGAGTCATTGGGCCATTGTCCCAATGATCATTGATTAGAAGTAGCCTTCGCGCTTGCGGTCTTCCATGGCCGCCTCCGCGCGCTGGTCGTCGGCGCGGGCGCTGCGCTCGGCCTGCTGGGTGGTGGCCACCTCGGCGATCACCTCATCGAGGGTCGTGGCCGTCGACTCCACGGCACCGGTGCAGGTCATGTCGCCGATCGTGCGGAAGCGGACCATCTTCTCGACGTAGTGCTCCCCGTCCCGCAGTTCGTTGTACGGGGACTTCGGCAGGAGCACGCCGTCGCGCTCGAACATGGTGCGCTCGTGGGCGAGGTAGAGGCTGGGAATCTCCAGCTCCTCCTGCTGGATGTACTGCCACACGTCCAGCTCCGTCCAGTTGCTGAGCGGGAAGGCGCGGAAGTGCTCCCCCCGCCTGCTGCGGCCGTTGTAGAGGTTCCAGAGCTCGGGCCGCTGGTTCTTGGGGTCCCACTGGCCGAAGCGGTCGCGGTGGGAGAAGAAGCGCTCCTTGGCACGGGCCTTCTCCTCGTCGCGGCGGGCGCCGCCGAGGGCCACGTCGAAGCCGTGCTCCTCGATCGTGTCGAGGAGGGTGACGATCTGGAGCTTGTTGCGACTCGCATCGGGGCCCTGCTCCTCCTTCGCGCGGCCCGACTCGATCGTCTCCTCCACGCTCCCGACGATCAGGTCGAGGCCGTGCTCCTCCATCAGGTTGTCCCGGAATTCGATGGTCTCGGGGAAGTTGTGCCCCGTGTCCACGTGGAGGATGGGAAAGGGGACCTTGCCCGGGTAGAAGGCCTTTCGGGCCAGGTAGACCATCGTGAGGGAGTCCTTCCCGCCACTGAACATGAGGACGGGATTCTCAAACTGGGCCACCGCCTCCCGGATGACGTGGATGGCCTCCGATTCGAGCCAGTCTAGGTGCTTGGAAGTGTCCGTCGAGATCGCCATGACTGCGAGGCAGAGGAATGATTCGAGTAGTGTGGAGACGGGCGGTGCACCGCCGACTGCAACGCCCATACAAGGCGCACCGCCGCGGAACGTTTCGGACTAGGATTCGGGCGCGACCGTCGCGTCGATGTTCTTCTTAAAGTAGTCGAGCGTGCGGCGCAGGCCGTCGCGGCGGTCGACCGTCGGGGTCCAGCCGAGAAGCTCCTTCGCCCGGGCGATGTCCGGCTGCCGCACCTGCGGGTCGTCCTTGGGGAGCTCCTCGTAGGTGATGGAACTGCTGGTGCCGGTGATCTCGATAATTTCCTCGGCGAACGCCTTGATCGTGATCTCGTCGGGGTTGCCGATGTTGACCGGGTCGGTCTCGTCGCTCAGGAGGAGCCGGTAGATGCCCTCCACCAGGTCGTCGACGTAGCAGAAGGCGCGCGTCTGACTGCCGTCGCCGTAGACGGTGAGGGGCTCGCCGCGGAGGGCCTGCGACATGAAGGTCGGCAGGGCCCGGCCGTCGTCGGTGCGCATGCGCGGGCCATAGGTATTGAAGATCCGCACGATGCGGGTCTCGACGCCGTGGTAGCGGTGGTACGCCATCGCGAGGGCCTCGGCAAACCGCTTGGCCTCGTCGTAGACGCCGCGCTCCCCGATCGGGTTGACGTTGCCCCAGTAGTCCTCCGGCTGCGGGTGCACAAGGGGGTCGCCGTAGACCTCGCTCGTGGAGGCGAGCAGGAAGCGAGCGTCCTTGGCCTTCGCGAGGCCGAGGGCCTTGTGCGTGCCGAGGGCCCCCACCTTCAGGGTCTGGATCGGCAGGCGCAGGTAGTCGTCCGGCGCGGCCGGGCTGGCGAAGTGCAGGACGTAGTCGAGGTCGCCGTTGACGTGGATGTAGTCGGTTACGTCGTACTCGACGAAGCGAAACCGCTCCTGGCCGAGCTCGAAGAGGTGCTCGATGTTTTCGGTGTCGCCGGTCACGAGGTTGTCCATGCAGAGGACCTCGTGGCCCTCCTCGATGAAGCGGTCGCACAGGTGCGACCCGAGGAAGCCGGCGCCGCCAGTGATAAGGGTGCGGGGCATAAAGTGGAGGGGGAGCGAGTGAGAAAGAGCGGGCCCGTCGGCGGTCTGCTACGGCTGGCCGTTTTCCACGATGGCCTCCTGGATGGCCTCGCGGTCCTCCTCGGGCTCGTGGTGGGGCCGACCGATGCTGTAGTAGTCGAAGCCCATCTCCGCCATGCGCTCCGGCTCGTAAAGGTTCCGGCCGTCGAAGATGAGCGGGCGCGCCAGGCGGTCGCGGACGTCGGCCAGGTCGGGCCGACGGAACTCGTGCCACTCGGTGCAGATGACGAGCGCGTCGGCGTCGGGGAGCACGTCGTACATGTCGTCGCCGTAGTCGATGGTGTCGCCGAACACGCGCCGGGTCGTCTCGATGGCCTCCGGGTCGAACGCCGCCACCTCGGCCCCTTTCTCCCGAAGCCTCTGGATGATGATGTGGGACGGGGCCTCCCGCACGTCGTCGGTGTTGGGCTTGAAGGACAGGCCCCACATCGCGATTTTCTTGCCCGCCAGGTCGCCGTCGAAGTGCGCGTCGAGGCGGTGGGCCAGAAGCTCGCGCTGCTGGTCGTTGACCTCGAGCACCGAGTCGAGGATCTTAAAGTCGTAGTCGTGCTCCTGCCCCTTCCGGTAGAGGGCCTGCACGTCCTTCGGGAAGCAGCTGCCCCCGAACCCGATCCCGGCGTAGAGGAAATGCTGGCCGATGCGGTGGTCCTTGCTGATGCCCAGGCGCACCTTGTCGACGCTGGCGTCGACCCGCTCGCACATGTTGGCGATCTCGTTCATAAACGAGATGCGGGTGGCCAGCAGCGAGTTGGCCGTGTACTTGATCATCTCGGCGGAGCGCTCGTCGACCACGAGAATCGGGTTGCCCTGCCGCACGAACGGCTCGTAGAGGCGCGTCATGCGGTCGGCCGCCTGGTCGCTGGTGGTGCCGATCACCACGCGGTCCGGCTTCATGAAGTCGTCGACCGCAACGCCCTCTCGCAGGAATTCGGGGTTGGACACAACGTCGAAGTCCTCGCCCGGGGTCAGTCCCCGCTCCTCGACGGTGTCGCGGACGCGGTCGGCCGTGCCGACGGGCACGGTGCTCTTGTTTACGAGGACCCGGTACTCTCCGTCGTCCTCCGCGGCGAGCAGGTCCGCCACGTCGCCGGCCGCCTGCATCACGTGGGAGAGATCGGCGGACCCGTCCTCGCTCGGCGGGGTGGGCAGCGCCAGGAAGATGACCTCGGCGTCCGAGACGGCCTCCGAGAGGTCGGTCGTAAAGTGAAGCCGGTTCTCGTTCCGATTGCGGGTGAAGTAGTGCTCGAGGTCCGGCTCGTAGATGGGAAGCTCTCCGTCGCGGAGCATCTCGACCTTTTCCGCGTCGATGTCGACGCAGGTGACCTGATTCCCCATCTCGGAGAAACACGTGCCGCTAACCAGCCCGACGTAGCCGGTGCCGATGATTGCTATGTTCATGACGATGCGAAGCGAGAATCTATTCCGAAGTGCTCGTTTGGGCGGGGCAGGGGAACAGTACCCCATCTTTTCCCACGATATCTACTCTCGTCTCCTCTAGAATCAGCCTTCTCCGTCAGCCCCACGGGCGGAATGGCGACGTCGTTCTCATCCTTCAGCGCCCCGACTCGGGCTCTTCCGGTGGCCCCGTTCATTTTTCCGATTGCTTTGCCGGCACGGGAACCAAGAACCGTGCGGTTCCCGGCACCGTGAGCCGAACGGGCGATCTGATCTTTTCCTAAATTTACCTGTGATCTTATAGAATACGACTCCTGTAACTAGATTTTGCAATTTTTGTGCCGACGACCGCCCCGAAGGGGCCCTCTCGTCCGGAGGAATCCTCCGGTTTTCACGCAGTCGTGTTCCGGATGGCGACCCGTTCGCCCTTTTTCCGTCCCCCATCCCAGTTGGTTTCTCCATGTCCGGCCCGTCTTCGGCTGCCAGTGCCCCCTCGATTCCGCTCGCCCGCCCCGCCCTCTCCGACCAGGCCCGGGCGAAGGTGCTCGACGTGCTGGGCTCGGGCCGTCTCTCGCGGGGGCCCTACCTCGAGCAGTTCGAGGCCCGGATGGCCGACCGCTGCGGGACGGAACACGCCGTCGGCGTAAGCAGCGGGACGGCCGCCCTGCATTGCATCGTCGCAGCCCTCGACCTCAAGCCGGGGGCCGAGGTGCTCACGACGCCGTTCAGCTTCGTCGCCTCCACAAACGTCCTGCTGTACGAGGACCTCACGCCCCGCTTCGTGGACGTCGACCCGGCCACCTACAACCTCGACGTATGCCGCGTAGCCGACGCGATCACGCCACGGACGGAGGCGATCCTCGCGGTCGACGTGTTCGGCCGGCCCGCCGACTGGCCGGCCCTCACCGACCTGGCCGAGGCCCACGACCTCCGCCTAATCGACGACGCCTGCGAGGCACTGGGGGGACAGGTGGGCGGGCGGCCCGTGGGCAGCTGGGGCGACGCCGCCGGCTTCGGCTTCTACCCCAACAAGCAGATCACGACCGGCGAGGGCGGGTGCATCACGACCGACGCCCCCGCCCTGGCCCGCGCCTGCCGGTCGCTCCGCAACCAGGGCCGCTCCCCACAGTCGTCGGGACGAATGCGGCACGACCGGCTCGGCCACAACTACCGCCTCGACGAACTGTCGGCCGCCCTGGGGTGCGCCCAACTCGACCGGCTCGACGACCTTCTGGATCGGCGGCGTGCGGTGGCCGCGATGTACGAGGAGGCCCTCGCGTCTCTCCGCGACGACCTCCGCCTTCCGGCTCCGTCGCCGAGACGAAGTTGGTTCGTCTACGTCGTCCGCCTGCGGGACCACTTCGCCTCCGGGGCGCGCGATGAGCTCATGGCGGCCCTTCGGGCGGAGGGCGTCGAGTGTGCGCCCTACTTTCCCGCGATTCACCTCCAGCCGTACCACCGGGAGACCTTGGGGCACGCACCCGGCGACTTCCCGGTCTGCGAGCGCATGTCGGCCCGCACCCTCGCCTTGCCCTTTCACGGGGGGCTGTCCCGGGACACCGTCGACCGGGTGGCCCGGGTCCTCAAGAAGCGCCTTTCCTCCCTCTCCCAGCAGACAATCTCCCAGTAGCTCCCGGCCCATGTATCCGGTTGCTAAACGAACTCTCGACATCGTCGGGGCCTCGCTCCTGCTCGTAGGCCTCTCGCCCCTGCTCGGGCTCGTGGTACTGGCGATCTGGGGAACGGACGGGCGGCCCATCTTCTTCGTACAGGTGCGGGCCGGGCGCGATGGAGCCCCGTTCCGACTGTTCAAGTTTCGCTCCCTCAAGCCCGGCCCGAAGGACCCGACCCGACCCGCCGACCATACGACCCAGATCGGCGGATTCCTCCGGCGCTGGGCGATCGACGAGCTCCCCCAACTCTGGAACGTGCTGCGGGGGGAGATGAGCCTCGTCGGGCCGCGGCCAGTACCCAGTGTCCAGGTGGATCGCTACGGGCCGCGCGAATGCGTCCGCCTTCGCGTCCGACCGGGCCTCACGGGATGGGCCCAGATCCAGGGGCGCAACGTCCTCTCCTGGCCGGAGCGCATCGAGCTCGACCGGTGGTACGTGCAGCACCGGAGTCTGAGAATCGACCTCCGGATCTTGGCGCGAACCCTGCCCGTGCTGATCCGCGGGATAGGCGTGTACGGGCCCGACGGTCGAACCCCCTCCTTTTCTTCGTCGCCCAACTCACATGCCTGACCGATCACCACTCGTCATTGTGGGAGCGGGCGGGCTCGGACGCGAGGTCGCTGCCCTCGTGGAGGCCCTCAATGGGGGAACCCCCACCTGGGACCTGATTGGCTTCGTCGATGACGCCGACGCCCTACAGGACACGTCGGTAATGAACTACCCCGTCCACGGGCGGGTGGACACTCTTGCCAAGAGGTCCGCGCTCTCCTACGTCCTCGCCATCGGCGACGGGCAGTCGCGTCGCGACGTCGCCGGCCGGCTCGACGATGCCCCCGCCCAGCCAACGACTCTCGTCCATCCGTCGGTCTCGATTCATCGGACGACAACGCTGGGCGAGGGGGCGATCCTGCGCAACGGAGCAGCCCCGACGGTGGACGTGACGATCGGCCCTCATGCTGTCGTGGACCAGCACTGCACGGTTGGACATGATTGCGTCCTCGACCCGTTCGCGACGCTCCATCCCGGCGTCCGCGTGTCCGGGTCCGTCCACCTCGGGCAGGGGGCGACCATCGGGGCAGGGGCCGTCATCCTTCCCGATACAACCATTGGTGCGCACGCGACCGTGGGTGCCGGAGCGGTTGTGACGGAGGATCTTCCTGCCGGCCGCACGGCCGTCGGCGTGCCGGCCCGACCGGTTTCATGATGGGGGCTCCGCCATGCACATCGCCGTCTTCCTCCAGTACTACCACACGCCCGATTGCCCGACGGCGGCCCGGCCCTATGCCCTCGTCGAGCGGCTGGCCCGCGACCACGAGGTCACCGTTATCACGACCCGGGCCTGGGACGGTCGGCGCCTCGCGGCCCGGCATCCGTGGGTCCCGCCCGGCGCACGGCTCGTTCGCCTCGACGTGCCCTACAACAACGCGATGGGGGCGTTCGACCGCCTGCAGGCCTTCGTGGACTATGCCGTTCGGGCCGTCGCTCACGGGCTCCAGATGTCGCGGCCGGACCTGCTTCTCGGCTCGTCGACACCGCTCACGGCCGCGATGGCGGCGGCAACCGTCGCCTGGGCACGGGATGTGCCCTGGATCTTCGAGGTCCGCGACCTCTGGCCGGCCTTTCCCATCCAGATGGGCGCGCTCGACTGGCCGGGCCTCCGGCCTGCGCTCCGTGGGCTGGAGGCGGCGCTGTACCGGAGTGCCGCGCACGTCGTCACGGTGTCGCCGGACATGGAGCAGCACGTCCGCACCGTCGCGCCGTCTGCCCCCGTGCACACGCTTCCGTACGGGACCGACCTCGACGCCGTCGACGACATCTCCGCCCCCCAGACGGCCGCCCTGCGCGACCGCCTTGCCCTCGACCGTCGGTTCTTCGTGCTCTACGCCGGCACGTTCGGGCGCGCCAACGCCATCCCCACCCTGCTGGCGGCCGCCGACCGCCTTGCCGGCCGCTCCGACGTCCTCTTCGGGTTCGCCGGGCGCGGCTACCACGGCTCCACGGTTCGACGGGCCGCCCGCAGGCACGATCACATCCGCCTGATCGACCCGCTGCCGTACCCCGACGCGCTGGCGCTGTTTTCGATCGCGGATCTGTCCCTCGTGTCCTTCGCCGACCGGCCCGTCCTGGCGGCCAATGCACCCGGGAAATTCTTCGACAGCCTGTCGACCGGCACGCCGGTCGTCGTGACGAACCCCGGATGGACAAAGCGATTCGTCCACCGGCACCAGTGTGGCTGGTTCGTCCCCCCGGAATCCCCGGGCGCGCTCGCGTCCCGCCTTCGAGCCCTCCTGGCCGCGCCCAGCGCGCTCGACGCGGCGGCGCAGAACGCCCGGAGAACGGCCCGGCGGCAGTTCGACCGTGCCGGCATCATGCATCGATACGCCCGTCTCGTGAAGTGGGTCGGCCGGGAGACGTCGGCATCTGCTCGCCCCGTTGCACCGTGATCCGTCGTGGAGAATCCGAGGCTGAGTTCTCGGGTGCCCCCGCTCCGCGGACCTGCATTGTCCCGCACCGGATTGTCCTACACAGCCTGGTCTCGTCTCCGTGCACGTTCTCGTCGTTCCATCCTGGTACCCGACGCGCGAGGCCCCTCTCGACGGCATCTACTTCGCCGAGCAGGCCCGGTGCCTCGCTCGCCACGGACTGCAGGTGGGGGTCGTCTACCCGGAGCAGCAGAGCCTCCGCCGCCTGTCGTGGCCGGCCCTGAAACGGAACCACTTCCAGGCCGGGTGGGCCCGCGAGGACGGGGTGCCCACCCTGCGCCGCCACGGATGGAACGTCTGGTCCCGCTTCCCCCCCGGCCAGCGGTGCCGGGTGCGCAGCGCCGTTCGCCTCGCCGAGCGCTACGTGGCGCGGCACGGCGCCCCCGATCTCGTCCACGCCCAGAGCGGACGATGGGCCGGGGCGGCCGCCGCGGTGAGCACGTCCCTGCGACGGGCCGTCGTGAACCACGGGCTTGCCCCGTCGTCCGACGTCACGATCCATCCGAACCTCGCGCCGGCCGCCTTCTTCCGGGCGCCCCCCTCGGCCCGGCCGTCGTCTCCCCCCTTCCGGCTCGTCACGGTGGCCCGCCTGTCTCCTCAAAAGAATGTGGGGGGACTGCTGGACGCCCTGGCGACGCAAACGGGGGCGGAGACGACGCTCACCATCGTTGGCGACGGCCCCCGTCGGTCGGAGCTGGAGCGGCGGGCCCGGGCCCTCGACCTCGAGGATCGGGTCCGGTTTTTGGGGACACTGGCCCGGGCCGCCGTCCGCCGGGCGCTCTGGGACGCCCACGCCCTCGTCCTGCCGAGTCGCCACGAAACGTTCGGGGTGGTCCTGCTCGAGGCGATGGCGACCGGCCTCCCCGTTCTTGCCACGGCCAGCGGAGGCCCCGAGGACCTCGTGACTGCGGAGACCGGGCTGTTGGTGCCGCCGGACGACCCTGAAGCGCTGGCCGAGGGGCTCTCCGCCCTCCGAGACCGATGGCCCGACTTCGACGCGGAGGCAATTCGGGCCCGGACGCGCGAACAGTACGGCCCGACGGCCTTCGTCCGGCGAACACGGGGCCTGTACCGCCGTGCACTGCACAGAGGGGACCACTGAATCCGTCGGCTTTCGCACCACAACTCGCTTGCCCGTCCCGGGCCCGTCACTCGCTTTGCCTGTGCTGTCCCGGATCCTGATCCTTTTCGCTGCCGCCGCGCTGCTCGGCGGGCCGGACGCCCGCGGCCAGTCCGGCGGGTACGACGCCTCCTGGTACGACCCCGACGCCCCGCACCTTCAGATCGCGGTGACGGCCGACGGGGTCTATCGCGTCGACGCCGCGTCGCTGCGGGAGGCCCTGCCGGACGGAACGGCCCTCTCGGACCTTTCACCGGCGAGCATTCGCCTCCTCGAGAACGGACGGGAGGTTCCGATCCAGCTGCAGGGCACCTCGGACGGCACCCTCGACGCAGGGGATACCATTACCTTCGTCGGCCGCCGCAACCGGGGCACCGACGAGCTCTGGGCCTACAACGGCAACGCCTCGGCCCAGAGCAGCGCGTACCACAGCCTCTATTCCGACACGACCTACTACTGGATGACGTGGGGCGGGCCCGACGGCCGGCGGTACGAGGCACAGGCCTCGACGGGCGGGTCGGCCACGACGACCGCCCTCCGTGACACGGTCCACGCCGAGCGGGACCGGCGCTACTACTTCGGCCGCCCCGACGAGAACGGGAACGCGCTATACACCCCATCGGAGGGCTACTACTGGCGGCGGTTCAGCCACAACGACACATCCCCGATCGCGTTCACGCACCCCCTTCCGGTGGGCCGCCGCACGGACACCAGCGCCGAGCAGCTCACCCTTACGGTGCGCCTCGACGCCGCCACCAATTCGTGTCACCGCGTCGAGCTCGAAGGCCGCCTCCGGTCCGGCGGATCCACGGCGTACACGACACTGCAGACGACCGAATGGCGGGGCATCCGCCGCCAGACCGTCACGGCGTCCGTCGACCAGGACCGCATTCCCGACGGGGGCCTCGCGCTCCGGCTCACCTCGTACAACAGCGGCTTTTCGCAGAGCGACTGCCCCGACCCGTCGAGCACCCCGAACTACGTGCTCCTCGACTGGATCGAGGGCGCCTACACGCGCACCCTGACGGCCCGGAACGGGCGCCAGCGCTTCGTGGCCCCGACCACGAGCACCGAGACCTTCGGCCTCAGCGGCTACGCCGCGGACACGGTTCACGTGTACAATCCGCGCGACGGCCGCCGCTTCGAGGCGGCCGTCTCGGGCGGCGTCGCCACGGTCACCGACGCGCCGGGCCGCGCCCCGGCGCCGTACTGGGCCGTGGGGCCGGGCGGCTTTCGCACGCCGGCGGCCGTCCTGCCCGACGCGCCGAGCGACTGGAGCGCCGCCTCGAACAGCGCCGACTACCTGATCCTCACCACCGAGGCGCTCCGGCCCTCCGCCCAGAAGCTGGCCGCGTACCGCGAATCGCACGACGGATACGACGTCGAGATCGCCCTCGTGGAGAACGTCTTCGACGAGTTCGACTACGGGCGGCCCACCCCGATCGCCATCCGCCGGTTCGTGCGGGCGACGCAGGACTGGGACGTCGCCCCGCGCTTCCTCACCATCTTTGCCGACGCCCAGTACCCGATCCGCGACGGCTCGGTGCCGACCCTCTACCCGGAGTGGAGCGTGCCGTCGTTCGGCTACTCGCCGTCGGACGGCTGGTTTGCGATGCAGACCGACGGGCCCACCGACTGGTCGGAGGTGCTCGCCGTGGGCCGCATCCCGGTGCGGTCGGTCGCGCAGGGCAACCTCTTCGTCGAGAAGCTGAAGACCTACGAGCAGGCGCCCCTGAAGCGCTGGCAGAAGCGGATGCTCCTCCTCGCCGGCGGGACGACCGAAAACGAGCAGAACGACCTGCAGGACTACTCGAACTGGTGGGGCGAGATTGCCGCCGACACGGCCGCCAGCACCCCCGGCTACACGGGGCCGGCCTACACCGGCATGGACACCCTGCGCTACTACAAGAACGTCACCGACGCGCTCGACGCCAGCTTTCAGGACTCTCTGGCCGTGGACCTGAAGCAGGGGGCCGGCTGGCTCAGCTACTTCGGCCACTCGGCCGCACAGACCTGGGAGATCGTGACCGACCCCCCCTCGGAGTTCGACAACGCCGGTCGGCTGCCGATTGTCGTCTCCCTCGGCTGCCGCACCGGCTCGTTCGCCGGGGGGCGCTTCGAGGAAAAGAGCGCCCCGTCGCTGGGCGAGCAGCTCGTGGTGGGGTCGGTCCGGCCCGACGGAACCCCGCGGCAGGGTGCCCGGAACGGGGGCATCGCGCACTTCGGGGAGTCGGCCCTCGGCAACCTGATTCCCTCCGCCCGCATCAACGACGCCCTCATCCGGCAGGTCTTCGTGGACACCTCGCGCGTGCTGGGCACGGCCATCCAGCGGGCGAAGGCGGAAATCGCGGCGGAGTACGGACGCAGCGACTTCTACGTGAAGCACCTCCTGCAGTACGGCCTGCTGGGCGACCCCGCCACCAACATGGCCCTCCCCGACGCCCCGGACCTTCACGTCGGTTCGGACCTCGTGTCGGTCGACCCGCTCGCCCCCACGCCCTCCGAGGAGCTCACCGTGTCGGTCGAGGTGCAGAGCCGGGGGCTCATCCCGTCCGACAGCGTAACCGTGCGGCTGACCTGGCAGCGCCCCGACGGCACGACGACCCGCCGCACGCGGCGCGTGGAGCGGTTTCCGCTGGAGCGGACCCTCACCTTCGCCTTCACGCCCGGTGCGGACGCGATCGGCACCAACACCTTCCGCGTGCAGGTCGACCCCGGCGACGAATACGCAGAAATCACCGAGACCGACAACGCTGCCCGGGCGGAACAGGTCATCTTTCGCTCCGGCGTGTCGCTGGTCGCACCCGTCGACTTCGGGGTGACCTCCGAGCTTCCCCGGCTCACCTTCTCCGTCTCCCGCCAGACCCAGGAGCCCATCTCCGTGATTGCTCAGCTCGACACGGTGCCGGACTTTTCCTCCCCCGCCCGACGCGAGATCCGGACAACGGTCGACGGTGTGCAGGGGACGTGGCGCCCGCCGGCCCTCGAACCGAACACGACCTACTACTGGCGCGCCCGCACCGCCGAGGCCAGCGAAGATGCCTGGACGACCGCGCGGTTTACGGTGGATCCCTCGTTGCCCGAGGCCACCTGGTTGCAAACCGGCCGTCTCTTTTCTGCGAACGCAAACCGGCGGCTCGAGCGATCCGGTCGCGCCTGGTCGTTCGGGCAGTTCGCCCGAAACGTGTCGGCGATGTCCGAGCGAGGGGGGGGCTCGAGACCCGACGGATTCGTCCTCGACGGGGCCTCCGACTACGAGTACCTCGCCTTCGGTTTTGGCGTACTCGTGATGAACGGCACTACCGGCCGGGTACGCGACAGCGAGTCGTTTCCCACCTATAGCCTCGCGGACCGTTTCGAACGGGAGTACTCCGACGTCGGGGATCAGCAGGAAGCGATCGACTCTCTCACCGTGTTTCTGGACGAGGTCGCCCGGCGGGGCGACTACGTGTTCGTCCGCACCCGCCACCTGGCCCGGGAAAGCTCCGCGACCATCCCGGCGGAGGTGAAGTCTCTCTTCAAAAATTTGGGCTCGACCTCCACCACGGGCCGCCCGTACTCGCAGGCCATCGATACGCTGACGTACCGCGACCTCTGGACGCTGAAGGCCCGGAAGGGATACCCGGACGCGACGGTCGAACGCGTGTCTCCCGCCTCCGAGGCCAGCGAGGTGAACGAGATCATTCAGGAGTCGAGGCTGTCCTTCTCGCGTCCCTCCGGAACGACGATCACTCCCCGAATTGGCCCGGCAAGCCAGTGGAACGCCCTGGCCTGGACCGGTCAGACCGAGTCTTCGGATGCCGTGCGCGTCGATGTGCTCGCCGCGGACTCGACGGTTCTGATCGAGGATCTCTCGTCCGCCTCCGGGCAGCGGGCCCTCGACCAGATCGACGCGCAGACGCACCCCTACCTGCGGCTCCGCGCAACGCTGTCCGACTCGACGACCCGCACCGCCCCTCAGCTTGAGCGGTGGCGCGTCTCGTACCGGGGGGTGCCCGAGTTGGCGGTGGACCCGGCGGGCCTGCGATCAATTCCCGACACGCTCCAGCAGGGCGAGACGGCCGTCGCCGCCCTGCCGGTCGTGAACCTCGGGCCCGTCGCCAGCGGCCCGGTGCGGGTCCGATACACCGTTACGGGGGCCTCGAACGCGACCACAACCCTCTCGGCGGACACCCTGCGGGCCCTCTCACAGAACGGGCGCGACACCAGTTCGGTACGGTTTGCGTCGGGGAATTTCCCCGGCCGCAACGCCCTCTCCGCCGCGGCCGACGCGGAGGGCCCGCCCGAGCGCCTCGCCAGTAACAACGTCGCCGTCCGCAGCGTCTTCGTCCAGCGGGACCAGACGCCCCCCTCGGTCCGCGTGCTCAACAACGGACGCGAACTCCCGGAGACCTCGGCGTCGGTGAACAACCTCCAGGCCCCCAGCCTGCCCTTCGTATCGACCGAGCCGTCCTTCGAGATCATCGTTGAGGACGACAGTTCGCAGTTGGCGCCCGACGACACCAGCCAGGCCGCGGTCTACCTGAAGGGCGGTCTGCCCAGCCGCGGCCCCTCGCTGGTGTCCGGCTTCCGGCGCATTCCGTTCTCTAGCAGTCGCCTTGAGCTCGTGCCGTCAGACTCGGCGTCGGGCACGATGCGCCTTCTCTTCGAGCCCCGTCTCCGCGCGCAGGACTCGACGTACACGGTGAAGGTCGAAGCCCAGGATGCGCGCGGCAATGAGATCGAGCCCTACCAGGTCAGCTTCCGGGTCCAGAAAGACCAGGTCATTCGGGACGTATACCCGTACCCGAATCCGATGAGCACCCACACGACCTTCGCCTTTCGGGTCGAGGGCGGGCGCGACGAGATGCTCAAGGACTTTGCCCTTCGCATCTATACCCTGTCCGGGCGCCTCGTGCGGGAGCTCACCCGAGCGGACCTGGAGCAGCCGTTGGGCGTCGGGTGGAATACGGTGCGCTGGAACGGCCGCGACGCCGACGGGGACCGGGTCGCGACCGGCGTCTACCTCTACCGGGTGCGCGTCGAGGGGACCGACCAGACGTTCCGCGGGGACGTCGAGAAGGTCACGGTGATCCGGTAGCCCTGGACACACTCCCGACTGAGGCTCCCGGCCCGCCCGTCCGTTGCGTTCCCGATCTTTCGGCGAGTGGCTGTTCCTGGACCGCGTCGGACGATCCGAAGGGCCCTCACGACGCGAGGAGATCCCGATAGAGCTGCACGAGCCGCTCCCCCATCGGCTTCCACCGATACCCGGGAGTCGCGGCCCGGGCGTTCTGCACGTACGTTCGGTAGAGATCCGGCTGGTGCCGCCACCGGTCGAGAACGTCGAGCACCGCGCTGGGATCATCGGGCGGCACGACCGCGCCGCAGTCGTTCTCCTCGACGAATTCGCGCCACAGGGGGAAATCGGAGCAGATGATCGGCAGGCCGTAGTGGAGGTATTCGTAGAACTTGGTCGGCACCGATTCGACGTAGTTGGGATGAGGATCGAAGAGAGCCAACCCCACGTCCGCCCGATGGTAGTACGGCGCCATTTCCGACGAAGGGACGTACGTGTCCCACCCTTTTCGTGTCACGACCTTCCCCAGGTCTGCACTCTGGATGTGGCGCTCCGCCGCTGCACGTTGCCGATCCCGATTGCACACCCCAACGATGCTGATCCGCTCGGAACGTCCTTGCTCTCGGATGGTCGCGGCAAGGTCAATCATCGTCCGGAGGCCCCGGCTGTCGGCCACGGTACCGGTGTAGAGCAGCCGCGTTGGCCCCGTCACGTCGGCGGTCTCCGACCTGGTCGGCGGCGCGTTCTCCTCGAGAGGCCGGAAGTAGTTCAGGATGCACGTGTAGGAGACGTCTTCGTCCCGCACGATGGGCCGGTAGCTCCGCTCCGCGAGGACAACGTGGTCGAGCCACCGGAAGCCCCACCGCTCCAGCGCCCGCAGAATGCGGCCCCACACGGCCCCCTTCGTCCGGTAGTCCTCGTGCATGTCGTAGACGACGCGTGCCCCGGTGGATTTTCTCAGCAGCACCGCTGAAGGGATGAGCTCCGGGTCATGGATCTGGTAGAGGTCTGCGTCGAGGGCGCGGGCCTTCCGGTACGCGAGCAGCTGGAGGGGAAGTCGAGTGGGCCAGGCCCGTCGCCCGGTTGGGAGCGGGTGAAGCGTGATTCCGTCCCGTTGCTCGGCCCCGTCGTGGGGGGCGATCAGGTGCGTGTCGAACCCTGCCTCCCGGAGGGATCCGAGTTGTTTGTGGAAGATGCGGGGATCGAAGGGACGGTGGACCGTGGTGAGGTGGGCGACCCGGCTTTGTCCGTCCCTCTCGCGTCGTTGTCCCATTCCGGCTGCTGGGGCTGGTAGACCTTCGTCCTCGCGCTAGGCGTTTTGGGCTTCCGAATCCGAGACGGCGTGTGTTCATTTACACAGGTGTCACATGGCAATTGGTCTTTGTCTTGCTTGCCCCCTGCCTGTGAGCCCTCATCCGGGCTCCTGGGCGCCCCCTCCGTTCCACGATGCCAGCAGTCCTCCTCCACGGCGGTCTCGGGAATCAGCTTTCCCAGTACGCGGTGGGGCGGGCCCTCTCGGTCCGTACCGAGTCAACACTGCGACTGGCAACCTCCTGGGTCTCCACGCGTGCCCCGTCGTCGACTGGCAGCCCGCCTCGGCATGATGGGATGGTACTTCAGAAACGGATTCACATCCTCACAGTGCCCCACGTCCCATGCCCGGTCACAGCTCCCCCTCCGAGGCCGTTGTGATCTGTACGCGCAATCGACCCGGGGAGTTGAGGCAGACGCTCCGGAGCGTGGCGGCGCAGTCCGGCGCCGAGGACCGATGGGTTCTCGTGGTCGATGGGAGCGCCCCCGACGAGGCCGACGAAACCGCCGGTGCGGTCTCATTCTGGGCGGATCGACGGCCCTTTCGGTACCATCGCTACCAGGGCATCCCCGCACAGACCCGCCAGCGGAACGCCGCGATCGATCTGCTTCCGTCCTCCGTCGAGATCGTCCACTTCATCGACGACGATGTCACTCTGAAACCGAAATACTTCGACACGCTCAGAGAGACATTGTGCGAGAACCCCGTCCTCCTCGGCGCGGGTGGATTGATCATTGAGTCCGGTCGTCACGGCCCCTCGCCTCTTCCCTCTTGGCCTCATCGATTGTTTCTGCTAGATGCCGGCACACCGGGCCAAGTACTTCCATCGGGACACACTACCCCTCCCCGCCCACTCCCCAATCAGGAGTGGCGGTGTGCAGAGTGGCTCAGTACGTGCTCTTCCTCGTACCGGCGCGGCGTCCTTCGGCGCCATCAGTTCGATCCGCAGGTGGAAGGACCATCTCCCACCCTCCACGATCTGGATTTCTCATTTCGGGTGAGCCGAGAAGGGCCGCTGGCTCTCGTCCCCGGCGCCGAGTGTGTCCACCGCCGGTCCCCGAAGACACGGCGGCGCACCCGTGAGGCGTCTACGGAGCGAGTAGCACGGCGCTACTGGTTCGTCGAGAAGAACCTGGGATCCGGCCCGCACCGCCTGGCGTTCTGGTGGAGCATGCTGGGAACACTCCTCATCCTACTTGTGTCTTCGCGTCGCGACCGGGACGAGGCGCTGTGCGGATTTCTTCGGGGCCTCCGAACGGTCTGGCACCGGGACCACGATCTCCTTCGCTCCGGGTAGCGTCGGCGCCGTCCTCCCTCGCCGGACCGGACAGCCCGGCCGCCCCCCCGGAAACACACGTGTCTGTATACGTACGTTGGGACGAGATCCCCATTCTCCTCCGCTACCAGTCGCCTCCTGTCCATGCCTGCCGCCGACGGTGCGTCCTTCGAGACCGACGACATCCGGATCCTCATTGTGGAGGACGACCTGGACGTCGGCACGGGGCTCGAGGACTTCCTGTCGATCAAGGGCTACGACGTCGAGCGGGTCACCGACGGCGAGGACGCCCTGCAGGAGATCACGATGCTTCCGCCCTACGACGTGATCCTTCTCGACGTCATGCTGCCGGACAAGGACGGCTTCGAGGTGCTGCGCGAGGCCCGGAAGTCGGGGGTCGACTCGCCGGTTATCATGCTCACCGCCAAGTCCGAGTCGAAGCACAAGCTCCGCGGCTTCGACCTCGGCGCCGACGACTACGTCACCAAGCCCTTCGACGCCAAGGAGCTGACCGCCCGCGTCCAGGCCGTCCTCCAGCGCAGCCGCGAGCAGGAGGCCCTCCCCGACGTGGGGGACGCTTACTCGTTCGACGAATACACCATCGACTTCACCACCGAGACCGCGACGCGGGACGGCTCCGAGATCGAATTCACGGACCTGGAGTTTGAGATCCTCGAGTACTTCGTCAACCATCGGGGGCGCACGGTGAGCCGCGAGCAGCTGCTGCGGGACGTATGGGGCATCAGCGGCGACATCACCACCCGCACCATCGACCGCCACGTCGCCTCGCTCCGCAAGAAGCTCGAGCCCGACCCCGACGACCCTACCTACATCCAGACCGTCTACGGGATCGGATACAAGTTTGTCGGCGGCGTCGGCAGGGCCTCGTCCGACGAATGAGATTCGCCCGGGGGACGTACGGAGGCCTCCCCTCGGTCCCTGACCGGGTGCCTCCGAGGACATCTTGTTCCCGCGTGCGCTCGTCCAACTCACTGCGCCACCTGCCATGGCCCCCGTCTCCCGCGGCGAACTCGTCGACCTCAAGATCGAGAAGTTTGCCGACGAGGGCCAGTCCCTCGCCCGCGTGGACGGGTACGTCGTCTTCGTCGAGGGGGCCGTGCCCGGCGACCGCGTGCGGGCCTACGTCCACGACACGAAGTCGAACTACGCCGAGGCAAAGCTCGACACCCTCCTGGAGCCGAGCGATCTGCGGGTGGAGCCCCGCTGCCGGTACGCCGACGAGTGCGGCGGCTGCAAATGGCAGCACGTCCGGTACGAGGCCCAGCTCGACATGAAGCAGCAGAGCGTCCGGGAGGCCTTCGAGCACAACACGGGGTTCGACGGCGTCGAGGTGCGCCCGACGATCGGGTCGGAGAAGCAGTTCTTCTACCGCAACAAGATGGACTTCGACTTCAGCGCCGACCGGTGGCTCACCCGCGACGAGATCGACACCGGCAGGGAGTTCGACACGGACTTCGCCCTCGGCCTGCACGTCCCCGGCAACTTCTACAAGGTGCTCGACCTGCGGGAGTGCCACCTCCACTCCGAGCTCAGCGCCCGCCTCGTGAACGGCATCCGCGATTTCGTGAAGGACCGGGATTGGGCCCCGTGGGACATCCGCCACCACGAGGGCTTCCTGCGCCACCTCGTCCTCCGCACCGGCGAGCGGACGGGCGACTGCATGGTGAACCTCGTCACCTATGGCGCGCCCGAGGACCGCATTTCGGCGTTCGCCGACTTTCTCCGGGACGACTTTCCGGAGGTCACGACGTTCGTGCACACCACCCACACCGGCGCGTCCCAGAACCCGGAGGGCGAGAAGCAGGTCGTCTTCGGCCCCGGCGTCATTTACGACGAGATCGGGGACTATCGCTTCGAAATCAGTCCAGGCTCGTTCTTCCAGACCAACACCCTGCAGGCCGAGCGGCTCTACGAGGTGGCCCGCGACTTCGCCGACTTTCGCCCGTCCGACCGGCTCTACGACCTGTACTGCGGCACAGGGACGATTTCTCTCTTCATGAGCGAGCACGTGGACACGGTCGTCGGCGCCGAGCTGGTGGAGGCCGCCGTCGCGGACGCCCGCACGAACGCCACGAGGAACGGCGTCGACAACTGCACCTTCGTCGGCGGCGACCTGAAGGACCTGCTTACACCCGCGTTTGTGGAGACGCACGGCCGCCCCGACGTCCTCATCGTCGATCCGCCGCGGGCGGGGATGCACAAGGACGTGGTGACGCAGATCGCGGACCTAGCCCCCGAGCGCTTCGTGTACGTCAGCTGCAACCCGCAGACGCAGGTGCGGGACCTCGAGCGCCTGCGCGACGTCTACCGCGTCGACGCCGTGCAGCCGGTCGACATGTTTCCGCACACCCCGCACATCGAGAATGTGGTCCGGCTAACGGCGCGAAAGAGAGCAGAGTCGTAGATCGAGGATCGAGGGTCGTTCAGGGACCTGGGGCGGCGTACCCTCAGGATCCGGACCCGTAAAATCCATCGGCTCGCTGGATCATGCGCCGGAGCATCGCGCCGACGTGGGCCCAGACGTCGTCGAACTGATCGTATTCCGCCTCGTCGAGATACCCGCACGAGCGGGCATGATCGAGCCACGCCTGCGTTTCCATTGCCTCCCCCAGTGCCTCGTTGACTTTGTCGATAAACGCTGCCCGGTATCGGCGTCGGGCCCACGCCTCGGCGAGCAGTGCCGGAACCGCTCGCGACGAGCGGCGGATCTGATCGGTCAGCGAATACTTTTCCGCGTCCGGAAACTGCCGGGACCGCTCGAATAGAATTTTGGCCTGCTTGTGCGCCCGTCGATACACGTCCAGGTCCCGAAAACTCTCAATCTTCCCCATCGGGAAAGGAAAGTTGGCCGCACCGTTTTTCTGCAAGACACGTCGACACGGGAATCCATAACGCATGAGGGTACGCCGCCATTCCCGTTCTCGACTTTCGATTCTCGACTCTCGTTTCCACCGGCAACTCGCTCTGAATCGTGCCTGATTCGAAGGTCGCATTCGTCACGGGCGGCACCGGCTTCGTCGGCAGCCACCTCGTCGAGGAACTGCTGCGCCGGGACTTTCGCGAGATTCGCTGCCTGGTGCGGTCGGATCCGAAGTGGCTGTCGGGGCTCGACGTCGAGACCGTGCGGGGGGACCTCTCGGATGTGGAGGCGCTCTGGACGGCGCTCGACGGCGTGACGCACGTCTACCACGCGGCCGGCCTCACGCGGGCCCCAACCTGGGAGCCGTTCTACGAGGTCAACGTGCAGGGCACCCTCAACCTCTTGGGGGCCGTCAAGCACGCCGCCCCCGACGTGGAGCGCGTGCTGGTGACCAGCAGCCTCGCCGCCGTGGGGCGGTGCGAGGCAGACCGGGCCACCGAGGAACACCCCCTCCGCCCCATCAGCCGGTACGGGCGCAGCAAGGCCCGGATGGAGGAGGCCCTCCGCGAGGCCCACGATTTGCCGGTGGCGTACGCGGACGCCCTCCCGATCACGGTCGTCCGCCCCTCGGCCGTCTACGGCCCGCGCGACCGCGACATCCTCGACTTTTTCCGGGCCGTGCAGTGGCACGTCTGTCCGGTGGTGGGCAGCGGGGCGGAGCGGGCCCTCAGCCTGGTCCACGCCCGCGACCTCGCCCGGGGCCTCGTGGACGCGAGCCTCGTCCCGTCGGCCGAGGGGGAAACCTACCTGCTCGGCAGCGAGCGGCCCTACGCCTGGAACGAGGTAAAGCGCGCCGCGACCGAGGCGATCGACACGTGGGCCGTCACCCTGCCGGTGCCGCCCGTCCTCGTCGGCGCCGTGGGCACGCTGGCGGAGGCCTGGGGCACGCTCACCGGCACCTACCCGCCGCTCAACCGCGACAAGGCCCGCGAGATTCGGCGTGCCTGCACCGCCTGCTCGGTCGAGAAGGCGCAGGTGGACTTCGGGTACGCCCCGGAGATTTCCCTCGACGCCGGGGTTCGCGATACCATCGACTGGTACCGGCGCCACGACTGGCTGTAGCCGCCCGACACGCTGTGCGTCGGTCCGTGCGCCGGGGGCGCAGGCCGGCCCGCGTCAGGCGCCATTCGGGTGGACCATGGCCTTGATGACGCCGTCGTCGTAGCGGGACTGCAGCGCCAGGCCCTCGGGGGTCTCCTCCAGGGAAAACCGGTGCGTCACGAGCGGCCCCAGGGCCACGCGATCCTCGGTTACCAACTGGATCGCGCGGGCGTAAACCTCGCCCATGCGCCGGCAGAACTTGACCGTCAACCCCTTCCGCCGGGCGGTCGAGGCGGTCAGCTCGTACGCGTTGCCCGCCGGGATGCCGACCAGCACAACGGTCCCTCCGATGCGCACGCTCTCGACGGCGTGCTCGACCCCCTCCGGCGCGTTGGTGGCCTCGATCACCACGTCGGCGCCGCGACCGTCGGTCCAGCCCGCGATCGCGTCGTGGCGGCGGGCGGTCCGGTCGGCCCCGACCCGCTCGGCCACCTCCGTGCGGTACGCCAGCGGGTCGACGACGGCGCACCGGCCGGCGCCCGCCACCGGGGCGACCTGCGCGACGAGTAGACCGATCGGGCCCGCGCCCAGGACGGCGACGGTGTCCATGAGTTCGACGTCCGCAAGGTCGACCGCGTGGAGGGCCACGCCCAGCGGCTCGAGCAGCGCCGCCGCGTCCGGCCCCATGTCGTCGGGGACGGGGACCACCTGCTCCGGATGCACGTCGATGTACTCGGCGAGGCCGCCCGGATGCCCGGCCACCCCCTTGAACTGCACATGGGGGCAGAGATTATGGTGGCCGCGTTCGCACCATTCGCACGCACCGCACGGATGAGCCGGGTCGATGGCGACGACGGTTCCGGGCGCGAGGCCCAGCCGGTCCGCGCTCGCCGCGGTCACTTCGCCCGCGAGCTCGTGGCCGAGCACGAACGGACGTCCGTGGGCCTCGTCGCCGGTGCTGCCCTCCCGGAAGTGGTGCAGGTCGCTCCCGCAGATTCCGACGCTCCGCGACCGGAGGCGCACCTGCCCGTCCCCGAGCGGAGGCGTCGGGATCTTCCGGACGCGCACGTCGCCGGGGCCGTGGAGACAGGCGGCCCGCATCCGGTCGTTCGCCCCCTCTGAACTGGTCATGGTGGATCAAGCAGAATGGGAGTGAGCGCACGCGTCTACTCCTGCCCGTAGTAGGCGCCCGTGCCGTGCTTGCGGCGGTAGTGCTTGTCGAGGAGCGCCTGGTCGATCGGCTCGGCGCCGGGGTTGATCCGGCGCGTGTCCAGGGCCTTCTTCGCCACCGACTCCAGCACCACGGCGGTCTCGACGGCGTGCTCCAGGTCGGGGCCCCACGCGAAGGGGCCGTGCCCGGCCACGAGCACACCCGGCACCTCGGCGGGATCGATGCCCTGCTCCCGAACGCACTCGACGATCACGGCGCCGGTGTTGTGCTCGTAGGCCTGCTGGATCTCCTCCTCGGTCATGCGGCGCGTGACGGGGATCGGGCCGTAGAAGTGGTCCGCGTGGGTGGTGCCGAGGCAGGGGATGGGTCGCTCGGCCTGCGCCCAGCTCACGGCGTGGGTCGAATGGGTGTGCACCACGCCGCCGACCGACGGAAACTGCCGGTAGAGCGCCCGGTGCGTGGGGGTGTCGGAGGACGGGTTCAGCTCTCCCTCCACGCACGCTCCCGTGTCCAGGGAGACGACCGGAATGTCGTCCGGCGTCATGCGGTCGTAGTCGACCCCACTCGGCTTGATCGCGAGTACGCCGGCCTCGCGGTCGACGGCACTGGCGTTGCCCCACGTGAGCTCCACCAGTCCCGCCTCGACGATGTCCAGATTGGCCCGATGGACGGCCTCTTTCAGCGATTCGTGTGCCATGTGCCTCCTGCGATGTTCAGTGTACTTCTCAGTGTGTACGCGATCCGCGAGGACGTGAAGCATGACGGAAAGACCGGGGTTCGCCCCCCGTTCTCCCTCACACCCTCCCGGCAAATCGAATGGCGAGGCCTCACAGAGCCACGACGTGCGACCGAAGACGACCACTGCCGAACGCCTATTGTCCCCGCACCTCGTCGCGGAGGTCGATGAGCGACTTCATGACGTCGTAGAGGTCGTCCGTCGTTCCCTCGACCCCGAAGGCGTCGTGGAGGCGTCGGTAGAGCCGGTAGAGCCGGTCGTAGACCGCCCGGTGCTCCGGGATCGGCTCGAAGACGATGTCCTTCGTCCCCGTCATGGCCGCGGTGCCGGCCTCGAAGTCGACGTGTCCGCCCGCGTCGGGGCCGGCCGCCACGCTCCCGGCAATCGCCGCGCCCAGCGCCGAGGTCTGCGCGCTGCTCGAGATCCGCTGCGGACGCCCCAGTACGTCGGCGTAGATCTGCATGACCATCTCGTTTTTGGTCGAGATGCCGCCACAGTTTACGATCCGGTCGACGGCGACGCCGTACTCCTCGAGTCGCTCCATGATGACGCGGGCGCCGAAGGCGGTCGCCTCCACGTAGGCGCGGTACATCTCGGCGGGCGTCGTGTGGAGGGTGACGCCCAGGAGGCCGCCCGTGAGGCGCTGGTCGACCAGCACCGTGCGGTTGCCGTTGTGCCAGTCGAGCGCGAGGAGGCCGCTCTCGCCCGGGTCCAGCGCGGCGGCCCGCTCGGTGAGGGCGTCGTGGTCGAGGTTGTCGGGCTGGACGACGTCCACGAACCAGTTGAAGATATCGCCGACGGCGGACTGCCCGGCCTCCAGGCCGTGATGCCCCGGCAGGATCGACTCGGGCACAATCCCCGCGAGCCCGGGAATGTCGGCCAGGTCCTGCGTCAGGGGCGCCACCATGAGGTCGCAGGTCGACGTCCCGATCACCTTCACGAGCGTGCCCTCCTCGATGCCCGCCCCGATCGCCCCTAGGTGCGCGTCGAAGGCACCGACGGACACGGGAATGCCGGCGGGAAGCCCGAGCCGGTCGGCCCACTCGTCGGTCAGCGGACCGACCGGTGTACCGGCGACGTGCGTCTCGTCGGGCAGGGTGCGGCGCACGTCGACGAGGGCCTCGTCGAGTTCCGCGAGGAACGCCTCGTCCGGATAGCCGCCCCACTCGTCGTTGTACATCGCCTTGTGGCCGGCGGCGCAGACCCCGCGCTTCAGGGCCTCCGGGTGGTCGGTGCCGGTCAGGACCGCCGGCATCCAGTCGGCGTGCTCGACCCAGGTGTGGGCCGCCGCGAAGACCTCCGGCGCCACCCGCCGGCAGTGCAGCAGCTTCGCCCAGAACCACTCCGAACTGTAGGTACCGCCGCACTTGGCCAGGTACTCGGGCCGCATCTCGCGGGCCGCCTCCGTGATCTCGTCGGCCTCCGCGTGGCTGGTGTGATCCTTCCAGAGCCACGCCTTCGCGGCGAGGTCGTCTGCGAACCGCTCGTCGAACGCCAGGGGCCCCCCTTCCGCGTCCACCGGAATGGGGGTCGAGCCCGTGGTGTCGACGCCGAGGCCGACGACCGCCCCGGGCCGGACGCCGTCGGTGCCCTGCGCGTCGTCGAGGGCCGCCTGCACGCTTCCCACGAGGCCGTCGAGGTAGTCCCGGGGGGCCTGCCGCGCGAGGTTCGGGTCGTCCGGGTCGAGGAAGGTGCCGTTCTGCCCGGAGGGATACGCGAAGACGCCCGTGCCCACCTCCGCGCCGGTCCGGACGTCCACCACCAGTGCCCGGACGGACTGCGTCCCGTAGTCGAGGCCAATCGTGTAGGCAGCATCGGACATGCAACGGAGGCGGGGATTGGGGGAGGAAAGGCGAGTCGGGGACGCTACGCCGAGACCTGCGTCGTCACGGGGGCCGTCGACTCACGGACCGTCAGGTCGGCCTGCAGGTTCACGGTGTCGGGGTCGTGCTGCCCGCCGGCCTCGATCTGCCGGACGACCATCTCGACCGCCGCGCGGCCCATCTCGGCGGTCGGGACGCCCATCGTGGTAAGGGGGACGGGCGCGTAGGCGCAGGTCTTGATGTTGTCGAAGCCCGCCACCGACACCTCGCCCGGCACCTCGATGTCGAGCTCGCGGAGGGCCCGGAGCAGCCCGATGGCCACGAGGTCGTTGTAGCAGGTCACGGCGGTCGGGCGGTCGGGCGGCGGCCGGTCCCCAAAGTGGTCGATTCCCCGCCGATACCCGTCCTCCAGCCGCGCCCCGGCCGGCACCACGTAGTCTTCGCTGTAGACGAGCCCCGAGTCGAAGAAGGCGCGGCGGACGCCCTCGGCCCGTTCCTCGCCGTGCATCGAGTAGGCGGGGCCGGCGAAGTGAACGATGTGCTCGTGGCCGAGCTCGATGAGGTGGGTGGTAAGCTCCCGGGCCGCCGCCACGTTGTCGACGTCCACGAGGCTGGCCTGCAGCCCCCGTACCTGCTCCAGCAGCACGAACGGGATGTTGCGGCGCTGCAGGTCGAAGAGGTGCGACAAATCCGCGTCCGGGTCGAGGAGGGGATTGATGACGATGCCGTCGACGTCCTTCTCGACGAAGAGGTCCACGACCCGTTCCTCGGTCGCCCGGTCGCCCTCCGAGCTCGCGAGCATGACGGAGTAGCCCGCCTCGGCGGCCCGCTCCTGCGCCGCGATCGTCACGTCGGCGAAGTAGGGGTTGTGCATCTCCTTCACCACGAGGCCGATGCTCTTCGGGCCGTTGGACTGCAGCTTCCGCTGGGCCGAGGCGTTCGGGCGGTAGTTGAGCGCCTCGATGGCCTCGAGGACGTCCCTGCGCGTGCTCTCGCTCACCTTTCCCTTCTCGTTGATGACGTTCGAAACGGTCGCGTTCGACACGCCGGCCCGCTCCGCCACGTCTCGAATCGTCGGCCGGGAGCCCATGGGGGAAGGGTTCGGTTCGGGGTTAATCGATTCAGTCGTTCGACGGGCGCGGTGGGGAACGGGATTCAACCGACGTCCCCTCGTCCACTCGGACGAATCACCCTACGAGGCGGCGCGCCTCCTCGGCCATGTGCTCGGCGGTGAGGCCGTACTTCTCCATGACGACGTCGCCGGGCGCCGACGCCCCGAAGCGATCGACGCCGATGCTCGCGCCCTCGGGTCCCACGTAGCGCTCCCAGCCGCCGGTCACGCCCGCCTCGATGGAGACCCGCGCCGTCACGTCCGGCGGCAGCACCGCGTGCCGGTAGGACTCGGGCTGCGCCTCGAAGAGGGCCCACGAGGGGACGCTCACCACCTGGGCCGCGATGCCGTCCTGCGCGAGGGCGTCGGCCGCCCCGAGGGCGTGCTGCACCTCGCTGCCGCTGCCCATCAGGAGCACGTCCGGCGTGCCCGTCGCCGGCCGCAGGACGTAGGCGCCGCGATGCAGGCCCTCCGCCGAGGCGAGGTCGGTGCGGTCGAAGACCGGCAGCGTCTGCCGGGTAAGGGCGAAGGCGGTGGGCCCGTCGGTATTGCGGACGGCCGCCCTCCAGGCCTCCCGCGTCTCGTTGGCGTCGGCCGGGCGGATGAGCGTCAGGCCCGGAATCGCGCGGAGGGCCATCAGGTGCTCGACCGGCTGGTGGGTCGGGCCGTCCTCCCCGAGCCCGATCGAGTCGTGGGTAAACACGTACACGACCGGCTGCCCCATCAAGGCCGACAGCCGCAGCGACGGACGCAGGTAGTCGCTGAAGATCAGGAACGTGCCGCCGTAGGGCTGAAGGCCGCCGTGCAGGGCCATCCCGTTCATCGCGCCCGCCATGGCGTGCTCCCGCACCCCAAACCGGACGTATCGGCCGGCGGGGTTGTTCTCCTGGAAGTCGGAGCGGCCGGACACGTCGGTCTTGTTCGAGCCCGTCAGGTCGGCGGAGCCGCCGACGAGGTACCCAATCTCGGGGGCCAGCTCGTCCAGCGTGAGGCCGCTCGCCTTGCGGGTGGCGAGCTCCTCACCGGTGTCGGCCGTGGCCCCGAACGTCGGCAGGCCCTCGTCCCATCCCGTGCCCGGGTCGCGGTCCATCCAGCGCCGGTACTGGGCCGCCCTCTCGGGGTGGGCGTCCTCGTAGTCCGCCCGGAGCGCGTCCCACTCCTGCTTCTGCGCGGCCCCGGCCTCGACGGCCTGCCGCATGTGCTCTCGGACCCCGTCGGGGACGTGGAAGGGCTTGCCCGTAGGCCAGCCCAGATTCTCCTTCGCGAGGCGCACCTCCTCGGCGCCGAGGGGCGCGCCGTGGGCCGCGGCGGTGTCCTGCTTATTGGGGCTGCCGTAGCCGATGTGGGACTGCACCACGATCAGCGATGGCCTGTCGGCAACGGCCGTCGCCTCCTCGAGTGCGGCGTCGACGGCGCCGAGGTCGTTGGCGTCCGCGACGCGGGTCACGTGCCAGCCGTAGGCCTCGAACCGGCCGGCCACGTCCTCGGTGAAGGCGAGGTCCGTGGAGCCGTCGATCGTGATCCGGTTGTCGTCGTAGAGGCAGACGAGCTTCCCGAGCCCGAGGTGCCCCGCCAGGGAGGCGGCCTCGTGGGAGACCCCCTCCATCAGGTCCCCATCGCTCGCGATCGCGTAGGTGTGGTGGTCGACGATCGGGTGCTCGGCGGTGTTGAACTCGTCGGCCAAAAGCCGCTCGGCGATCGCCATCCCCACCCCGTTGGCAAAGCCCTGCCCGAGGGGGCCGGTCGTCGTCTCGACGCCCGGCGTCAGGTGGCCCTCCGGGTGCCCCGGCGTCTTGCTGCCCCACTGCCGGAAGTTCTTGATCTCGTCGAGCGGCAGGTCGTAGCCGGTAAGGTGGAGCAGGCTGTAGAGGAGCATCGAGGCGTGGCCCGCCGACAGGACGAACCGGTCGCGGTTGGGCCAGCCCGGGTGCCGGGGGCTGTGCCGCAGGTGACGCGTCCACAGCGTGTACGCGACCGGCGCCAGTCCCATCGGGGTGCCCGGATGGCCGCTCTGGGCCGCCTCGACGGCGTCGGCCGATAGGAAGCGGATGGTGTTGATCGCCTGGGTGTCGAGATCAGTGGCCTCTAGGGGCTCCCGGGACATGGAGGGGGGCGTCTG
>JBDGQP010000046.1:0-6119 GCA_042218975.1 Salinibacter sp. | reverse complement strand
GGAGGAACGGGGGGTGCGGAGCGGCGGCGGGACGGCGCCGAAGGTCGGCGGGCCCGGCACTCGTCGCATGGGTCAATATAGGGACCTTCGTTGGCTTTGTCATCCGCGTCGGCGCGGCCCCGCCGCAACGGGGACCCGGGCGGCTCCCCGCTGTGGGCGGCTCTCCGCTGTGGGCGGCTCCCGGCCGGGCGCTACGCCCCTCACAGCCAGAAGCTGAAGTAGAGGTAGATCACGAGGATGAGGGCGATCACGCCGACCGACGCCCACACGGCCGCCCGGCCCACCTCCCGGTTCTCCGCCCGCTGCTCCGGCGTCATCCGCCCGTACGTGAATTCGAGCTTCTCCTCCTTGGGCGGAGCCGTCGTGTACGAGGCGCCGATGATGACCGCCAGGCTGATCAGCAGCAGCACGCCGGCAAAGTAGTAGCCGTTGAAGCGCCCGATGGCGAAGAGCCACCCCGATTCCAGGACGCCGTTCTGGGCCATGGCCTGCAGCGTGAGCTTCGTCATGCCGACCACGAAGCCGACGGCAAGCCCCCAGACCGCGCCGCGTGCATTGATGCGGTCGTAGAAGAGCCCGAGCACGAACACCGACACGATCGGGGGGGCCAGCAGCCCCTGCACCTGCTGGAGGTAGTCGTAAAGCCCCCCACCCCCCTCGGCCATTTCCTTCATGACCGGGATCCACAGGAGTCCGAACCCCACCACGATCCCGGTCGCGATCCGTCCCACCTTCACGAGGTGCGCCTCCGACATGCCCGGGCGCAGCTTCTCGTAGACATCTTTCGTGAAGAGGGTCGCACACGAGTTGAACAGCGACGAGAGGGAGCTCATGAGGGCCGAGAGCACCCCGCCCACCACGAGCCCCCGGAGGCCCACGGGCAGCAGCTCCGCCACCATCGTCGGGAAGACCATGTCGCCGTTGATCCTCTCGCCCTCCGGGCCCATCGGGATGGAGAGCAGCCCCTCCTGCACCATGGCGTAGCCGATCATGCCGGGGACGATGAAAATAAAGACCGGCCAGACCTTCAGGAAGCCCCCCCAGACGGCCCCGAGCTGGGCGTCCGGGAGCGACCGGGCCGAGAGCGTCCGCTGCACGATGTACTGGTCGGTACACCAGTACCACACGCCGATGATGGGGGAGGAGATCATCACGCCCAGCCACGGAAACGACGGGTCGTCCAGGCCCCGCCATAGCGCAAACCGGTCCGGATTCTGTGCCACGGCGCTCTGCAGCTCGCCCCATCCGCCCAGCTGGTAGAGGCCGAAGATGGTGATGAAGACCGACCCGACGATGAGGAGCCCAGTCTGCAGCACCTCCGTGTAAACGACGGCCCGCAGCCCCCCGAACACCGTGTAGAGCCCCGTCAGGAGAACCGTCGAGACGGCGCCCACCCAGAACGCGTTCTCCGGCGTGCCGAACGTGGTGGGCAGCAGCGTCTCGAAGACGAGGGCCCCGGCGTACACCGTGACCGATACCTTCGTGAAGACGTACGCCACCAGCGACACTGTCGAGAGCACCCAGCGCGTGCGGCCGTCGAAGCGCTTCTCCAGAAACTCCGGCATGGTAAAAACATCCGCCCGGTAGTAGAAGGGCACGAAGATCCAGGCCAGCATCACCAGGATCCAGCCCTGCAGCTCCCAGTGCGCCTGCGCCATGCCGTTGAGCGCCCCGCTCCCCGCCAGCCCCACGATGTGCTCCGACCCGATGTTGGAGGCAAACAGGGAGGCCCCAATCGCGAACCAGCCCACGTCGCGCCCCGCCAGGAAGTAGTCCGACGAGGTGTGGATGTCGAGGGCCGACCACCAGACGATGCCGACGAGGACGAGGAAGTAGAGGCCCACGACGGCCCAGTCAATTGGGGTCATAGCACCGGATCGTCGAAATCGAGGAGGGGAATGGTACCGTACGGGGGGGCCGGTCCGAACCCGAGCAAGACAATGCCGGAAGCGTTCACGTTGCGTATTTCGTGTTACGCACGTCGAACGTCCCCGGATACGCAGTACGCACTGTCAACGAGTGGGACGGGCAGGGACGCGAAACGCGAACGGGAGCCTCCCCTGAAGAGAATGCCCACCCTCTACACGTGCACGACCTCGACGCCGGTCAGGTCGCCGAACAGGTCCCACCGCCGGCGCACGTCGCCGAGGTGGAAGCACTGGTGGTGGGTCCCGCCGTGCTCGAGCCAGCCGTCGAGGCAGCCGCGCACCCCGGACTCGGGGCGGAAGTGGAAGTAGGGCATCTCGACGTTCGGCAGCGGGTCGGGGTCGAGCACCTCTCCGGAGGCCACGACGAGGCGGTGCGCGTCCCCGCCCACCGGCGCGAGGGAGGCGAGCGTGCCCGGCCCGGGCTCGGCCCGGAACAGCAGCGTGGGCGGGTTGTCGAGCCCGCCGATCCCCAGCTCGCGGTCGATGAGGCGCACCGGCCGGTCCTCCCGCGCAATCTTCCAGTTGCCCTCGCCCATGTGGCTCTGGAGCACGGCGTCGCGCTCGAAGTCCATGGCGTACATCTCGGTGAAGTGGGCGTCCGGCGCGAGCCGGTGCCCGGCGGCCACGAGGCTGGTGCACGGGACGTCCCCCTCGGCGGCGTAGCCGTAGCCCTTCGCCAGCAGGTTCGAGGCGGCCAGCATGTGGAGCTGCTCGAACCGCCCGTCGTCGCCGACGGCGTCGAAGTACATGCTGAAGCCCTCGTAGCCCTCGTCCTCGAGGAGCGTCTCGATGGCCACCTGGAAGCGGGCGGCGTAGCGGTGGGCCTCCGCCGAGAGGGCCTCCTCGACCTCAAACCGTTCCCGGTCGGCCGCCACGGCGTCGGTCACGGCCTCCTCGGGGACCGCCTCCATCCGCTCGTCGACGAGCCCCATGCTGAGGACGTCGGCCTGTGGGCCCAGCGCCCGCATGAACGCGGAGGGGTCGACGCCGATGTCGCCCATGCCCGGCATCTGGCCGAACTGGGCGAGGCGCAGGTCGCGGAGGGAGCGGGCCGCCCGGGCGGCATGGGCCCAGTCCGCCACGAACTGCTCGAAGCGATCGGAACGCCAGTCCTCGGAGAGGATCGGCGCGTCGATGCCGAGGCGCACCAGCGTGTTGGCGAGGTCCTGCGCCCCGTGCACGCCCTGATTGTAGGTGAGGTCGGCCATGTCCCAGTCCTCGGCGATGGTCCGCTCGGGCTGCACGTTGGCCAGCATGATCGGCAGGTCGTTCTCGGCGAGCGCCCGCACGGTCCGCATCGCCGGGCCGTAGGTGAGCATCACGATCACGATTCCGTCGAGGCCCTCCCGGTTGAAGCGCCGGACCTGCCGCTCGATGTCGGTCCGGGTGCGGGCCGGCCCGTCGAAGGTCACGTCCGCGACGTCGCCCAGCCGGTCGGCGATGCGTCGGGCGTACTGCCCCTGCCGCTCGGTGATGCCGGGCAGCATGTCGTCGTAGAGCTCCTGCATGATGCCCAGAAGCGCGATTCGGGGACGGCCGGAAGCGGGGGACGTGTCGTGTGCCATCGCGAGATCGAGTGCTGGTGGACGTGAGCGCTTCGGATCAGGACCACCCGGCCCGTCGGGTCGCCGCGTCGGGGGGAGGGGCGCTACTCCCCCTCGCGGACGGAGAACTCGAACACCGTCCGGGAGGTGTATTTCTCGTCGGGTCGGAGGATCGTGGACGGAAAGGCCGGCTCGTTCGGCGAGTTCGGGAAGTGCTGCGTCTCGAGGGCCAGCCCCTCGCGCCGCTCGTAGGTCTCCCCCTTCCCCGTGAACGTGCCGTCCAGAAAGTTGCCGGAGTAAAACTGGAGGCCCGGCTCGGTGGTGCGCACCGTAAGGAGGCGCCCGGTGTCCGGCTCGTAGAGACGGGCGGCAGGCCGCAGGGTGTCGGCGTCCGTCTCCGCAAGCACGAAGTTGTGGTCGTAGCCGCCCGCCCGCTCGAGCTGCCGGTTGTCCGCGTCGATGCGCGCGCCGATCGGGGTCGGCTCGGTAAAGTCAAACGGCGTGCCCGCCACCGGGCGCAGTTCCCCGGTTGGGATGAGCGTCGAGTCGACCGGCGTGAACCGGTCGGCAAAGAGCCGCAGCCGATGGTCGAGGATCGGCCCGTCGCCGTGTCCGTCCAGGTTGAAGTAGCTGTGCTGGGTCAGGTTGACGGGCGTGGCCTCGGTGGTGGTGGCCCGGTACTCGACGGCCAGCGCGTTGTCGGGCAGAAGCGTATAGGTCACCTCCACGTCGAGGCGGCCCGGATAGCCGCCGTGCCCGTCGGGGCTGGTGTGGCGCAGGACGACCCCGACGCGACCGCCCTCCCGGAACGACTCGGCGTCCCAGACGACCTGGTCGAACCCCGCCGTTCCCCCGTGCAGGTGGTTCGGGCCGTCGTTGGTCGCGAGCGTGTAGGTCTGCCCGTCGAGCGTGAACGTGCCCCCGACAATCCGATTGCCGTAGCGCCCGATGAGGGCGCCGAAGTAGGGATTGGCCGACCGGTACGCTTCGCTCGTATAGGCGGAGAGGGAGTCGAAGCCCAACACCACGTCCTCGACGGCGCCGCCGCGGCCGGGCACCCGCAGGGACGTGATGATGCCGCCGTAGTTGGTGACCTCCACGGTCATGCCGTTCCCGTTCGACAGGGTGTAGAGGTCGACCGAATCTCCCTCGGGGGTCACTCCGAAGTCGCTGCGCTCTACGGTCGGGGCGGGGCCCTCCCCGCTCCCGCCTCCACAGGCGCTCAGTGCGGCGGCCATCAGTAGAAGGGCGACGATTCGTGACATGGTCGTTGGGGACTGCCCGACAGGATACTATCGCAGCTCCAGGGCCACAACCGACTTCGACGGCACCTCCACGGTGAGGGTGCCCCCCTCCAGCTCGGCCCCGTCGAAGGCCGACGGCGTGAGCCGATTCGGCTGCTCGAAGGTATTGTGGGTGTTCATCTGATCGGCCGTCAGCACGCGCCCGCTCACCGACGAGACCTCCCGGCCCCGAATGTCAACCGAAATCGTTCGCGGCTGATCGGGGTCCTTGTTGGCGAGCGTGATGTGGATGCGGTTCCGATCGTCTTTCGACGCCGACACGCTGATCGCAGGGGTGCTCTCGCCGTTGTGCGTGTAGGTGCCCCGCTCCACGTCCATTGGGAGGAGCGTGGCGTTCTTGTGCGGCCGGTACAGGTCGAAGACGTGGTACGTGGGCGTCTTCACCAGCTGGCCGTCTTCGTAGAGCAGAAGCGCCTGCAGGACGTTGACCGTCTGCGCGAGGTTCGCCATCCGCACCCGCTCGGCGTGCTGGTTGAAGACGTTCAGCATCGAGGCGGCGACCACCGCGTCGCGGAGGGTATTCTGCTGCTTGAGGAAGCCCGGCTTCGTCCCCGGCATCGGATCGTGCCACATGCCCCACTCCCCGACGATGAGGGCCGTCTCCTGCTCCGGGTCGTACTGGTCCATGATTGCCGAGTGGCGGGTCAGGAGTTCGTCCATGTAGCGGGTGTCCTGCATGGCGGTCATCCACTCCGCCTCGGTGAAATCGGTGGCGGATCCTTTGTTTTCCCAGGTGCCGACCACCGTGTAGTGGTGCAGGTCGAGCCCGTCAATCATGGAGCCGGCCTCCTTCATGAGCGTGCGCGTCCATTCGTAGTCGTCGCCGCTGGGCCCCGCGGCGATCTGGTAGGGCTCGGTGCCGCCCTGCGGGCGCAGGTACTCGGCGAAGCGCTTGTAGAGGTCGGCGTAGTACTGCGGGCGCATCTGACCGCCACAGCCCCAGCTCTCGTTGCCGACGCCCCAGTACTTCACCCCCCACGGCTCGGGGTGGCCGTTCTCCGTGCGTAGCTTGGCCATGGGGCCCGGCCCGGGGTGGTTCATGTATTTCCACCAGTTCTGCATCTCCTCGACCGTGCCGCTGCCGACGTTGCCGACGACGATGGGCTCGGTGTCGAGGCGCTCGACGAGCCCCATAAACTCGTGGGTGCCGAAGCTATTGTCCCGCGTGACGCCCCCCCAGATGGTGTTCACGACCGACGGTCGCTCGTCGCGGGGGCCGATCCCGTCCCGCCAGTGGTAGTAGTCGGCAAAGCAGCCGCCGGGCCAGCGCAGGTTGGGAATGTTGATCGCGTTGAGGGCATCGATCACCTGCTGATTGTACTGCCAGTTGCCCTGATCGAGAT
>JBDGQP010000045.1:0-3446 GCA_042218975.1 Salinibacter sp. | reverse complement strand
TGAGCCTTTCCTGCGGCACGGCCAGTCGCCTCGCTTTCATCTGCGTATGGGCGTTACTACGTTCTGCATCGCCATTCAGCTCTCCCGCTGCCCACTCTTCGACTCAGTCTCGCCCCATTGCCTTCTCTCATGAATCGTCCCCTTACCCGGACCGACTTCTGGGCCAAACTCAAGACCGAAGAGGACGGCAGTGTGATCGATTGGCATCCGCTTCTCGCACACTCGGCGGATGTGGCAGCCGTCGTTGAGTCTCTCTTGCAGAGAACGATTCTCCGCAACCGCCTCGCGTCGCTGGTGGGGTGGGATACCCTATCCGACGTGCACGTGGCGCGCCTCTCGGCGCTCGCGGCGCTGCACGACGCGGGGAAAGTGAACCACGGGTTCCAGAACCGGGCGTTCGGTGAATCCCCGACGTCGGACCACGTCACGCCGATGGTCGGCGTCTACAATGCCTCGGACCCGATGGCGCATCTCGCACCGATGGGGATTGCCGAGATGCAGAATTGGGCGGTCGACCTCGACGTGCTCGGCCACCTGCTCCTAGCCACCTTCGGGCACCACGGCGAGCCGGTCCCTCCTAGACGGCACGACCCGATGCTCTGGGAGGAAACCGAGGCCCGCGATCCGAATCAAGGTCTCTCCATGCTTTCCGACCACGTGCAGCGATGGTTTCCGGCGGCCTACGAGGGGGATGCCGCGCCTTTCCCCGACACCCCCGCCTTGCAACACGCGTTCAACGGACTCCTTACGCTGGCCGACTGGATCGGGTCGGACGAGACACTCTTCCCGTTCGCCGATGGTACCGAGGCCCCCATGGAGCGGGCACGAGCCCGCGCCGCGGAGGCGGTGGACACCCTCTTCCTAGATGCGCGCGCCCCGCGAGCGGCGCTCGGCGATGAAAGTAGCTTCGACCAGATTCTGGAGAATCCCGACTGGGACCCATATCCCATTCAGGAGGCGGTCCGCGACGTCCCTCTCCACGAAAACGGAGGCCTCACGGTCCTGGAATCCGACACGGGATCGGGCAAGACAGAGGCGGCCCTCGCCCGCTACGTCCGTCTGTTTCGCGAGGGCCTCGTCGACGGGCTCTATTTTGCCGTCCCCACCCGCACCGCCGCCACGCAACTGCACGGGCGGGTCACGGCGGCCGCCAAGCGACTCTTTGCCGAAGAGCAGCGCCCACCGGTCGTGCAGGCCGTCCCCGGCTACATCAAAGCCGACGACGTCGAGGCCACGCGCCTGCCCGAGAGCTACGGAGTCCGATGGGACGAACAGATTCAACACCGCGGATGGGCCGCCGAGGGATCGAAACGCTACCTGGCCGCCCCGATCGCGGTCGGGACGGTCGACCAGGTTCTGCTGTCGACCCTCCAGGCGAGCCACGCCCACATGCGAGGAACCGCCCTACTGCGGCACTTGCTTGTGGTCGACGAGGTGCATGCCTCCGATGCCTACATGACGCGGCTCATGGACCGGGTGCTTGGCCAACACCTCGCCGCCGGCGGGCACGCCCTCCTCATGTCGGCTACGCTCGGGGCCTCGGCCCGCGTCCACCTGACAACGAACGAGAACGGGGACCTCCCCACCCTGGAGGAGGCCGAGGCCACCGACTATCCGCTCGTGACGCACGTCGGGGCCGACCGCACCGATCCGGAGTCGGTCTACGCTGCCTCATCCGGCGAGAACAAGACCGTGGAGCCGACCCTCCAGGCCGAGGCGGACGCTCCGGCGTCGGTCGCGGAGCGAGCCCTCCACCACGCCCGAAGCGGCGCCCGCGTGCTTGTCATCCGCAACCTCGTGGACGACTGCATCGCTACGCAGCGAGCCCTCGAAGCCCAGGCAGAGGATCGCGATCTTCTCTTCGGGGTGGGCGGCACCCCGGCTCCGCACCACTCCCGGTTTGCCCCCGACGACCGGCAGCGGCTCGACGACGCCATCGAGGACACCTTCGGGCCGGATGCTCCCAGCCGAGGCGTGGTCGCCGTCGCCACGCAGACCGTCGAGCAAAGCCTGGACCTCGACGCCGACCTCATGATCACGGACCTGTGCCCGATGGACGTGCTCCTCCAGCGCATCGGGCGCCTGCAACGCCACGGCCGCACCCGGCCTGAGGGGTACGAGACGGCCCAGTGCATCGTCCTTACGCCGGAGACCCGCGACCTGTCGGGGGACATCTCAAGCGACGGCCAAGCCTTCGGGCCGCACGGGCTGGGGACCGTCTACGGCGACCTGCGCGTGATCGAGGCCACCTGGGAGACGCTCTCAAGTGAGGACCTCGCGCCCTGGCACATCCCTGAGGACAACCGCACGCTCGTCGAGCGGGCCACGTACCCGAGTCGGCTACAGGCCATCGTTCAAGAAAACAGTGATGCCTGGCACCGCCACGAACAATGGGTGCTTGGCTCGAAGCAGGCCGACCGGCAGGCCACCGGTCACGTCACGATCGACCGCTCCGAGCCGTTCGGGGCCGAGCCCTTTCCCGAGGACCTGGAAACAGCCAAGACGCGGCTCGGCCAGGAGGACTACCGCGTCGAGCTCCCGGAGGCGGCGGACGGGCCATTCGGGGCGGCCATCGAGGAGCTCTCCGTCAGCGAATGGCAACTGGAGGAGCCGCCGGACACCGAAGAGGCGACCGATGTATCGGGGGGAGACGGCGAATTTTCGTTCCGGTTTAGCGGCCACTCGTTCCGGTACGATCGACTGGGACTGTCCCCACAATCAGAATAGTACGGCCAGTGAACAGACCCTAGATGAAGGAACGACAAACCCAACATCCCATATACGTCACCTAAGTAATCTTACTGACGTACATCAGTGGTAACGGCCATGAAATCCAAGCTCACCCTCCGCCTCGACGACCGCCTGAAGGAACGCGCCAAGCAACTGGCCGAGGAGCGAGGCACCTCCGTGTCCAAAATCGTGGAGGACTACTTTCGCCTCCTGCTCCGCGAGCCGAACGGGGAGGACTCTAAGATGGACTCAGCATCCGATAAAAACACCGTCCCCGACGATCTTCCCCCTCGCACCCGACAGATGGTGGATGCCCTCGGTCCGGCGACCACGGATCTGGACCTCGATGAGGATACGGAGGACTGGGTCAACGCAATGCATGAGAAACACAAGTAGACCGACCGGCACCTCGCCACGGATGTCCTCTTTTCCTGCATGACGGTCCTTCTCGATACGAACGTACTTATTGATGCCGCCGTCGCCTCACGCACGCATCACGGCACGGCCGTCCGCCTGATCGCGGCGGCCGAGCGCGACACCATCGACGGCCTCGTCGCCCCCACGTCCATCGCGACCTGTTGGTACGTGGCACACGAACGGGAAGATACCGATCCGCGCCCCCTCTTCGAACTGCTGGCGGACGTGATGCGCATTGCCCCCATGGGTCGCTCGGCCCTGCGGACGGCGCTTCAGAATCCCGAAACTGAGGACTTCGA
>JBDGQP010000044.1:0-26427 GCA_042218975.1 Salinibacter sp. | reverse complement strand
CGCGGCGCTCGGCCTCGTACCGGGCCAGGGGCGCAGGGTCGTCCCGATCGAGGGCTCGTCCCAGTGTCCGCCCGAGCGCGTTCGCGTCCTGAATGCCCACATTCATGCCCTGCCCGCCGACCGGACTCGTGAGGTGCGCGGCGTCGCCCGCCAGCGCAACGCGCCTGTCCACGAACGGGTCGGCGATGCGGCGGTGGAGGTTGAACTCGCTCTTCCAGACGGCCGTGTAGGCGTCGGTCCCAAAGAGGTCGGCCACGGCCTGCTCGATGCGGACATCGAGCGGCGTCGCGTCCCCCGGCGTCCGGGGCATGATGACCCGCCACCGCCGCTCATCGATGCGGATCCCTGTAGCGACGCCGCGACGACGGGTCATGCGCGGATACCGGACGTCCTGGTCCCGTTCGAACGTGAGATCGGCCAGGGCCGCCTGCATGCGGTAGGTCCGCCCCTCGAACGACGCCCCGACGGCGTCCCGCACTCGGCTGTGCGCCCCGTCGCATCCCGCGACGAAGGCGGCCGTGGCGACGCAGGGCTCGCCGTCCCGCTCGTAACGCACCTCCATGCTGCCGTCCCGAGGCACCAGCCCCGTCACCTCCGCCGAAAACCGGAGGTCGGCCGATGGGGCGTCCCGAAGGGCGTCGCACAAAATCTGCTCGGTTCTGGATTGCGGACAGAGGAGCAGATGGGGACACTCGGTCTCGTCCCGCAACTCCTCGACGGGCACCCGCAGGAGCACCTGCTCGCGATCGGCGTCCCAGAGTCGCACTATGGACCGGACGATGCCTGACTCCAGGAATCGATCGAGCACGCCGAGGTCGACGAGGATCTCCTGCGTGCGCGGCCAGATGACTGGGGCCCGGGAGTGTTCACTGGTGGTGGGCTCCTTTTCGAGCACGAGCACCGATCGGTCGGCACGGACCAGGCCAAGCGCCAGGGTCAGCCCCACCGGGCCGGCGCCCACCACCACGATGTCGCGTCGCGGCTCAGTCATCGATGTGCATCTCTCGGGAGACCAGCGTCGCTCCGGTCCCCGCCGCTCGAGATGAGGCGGGACCCGCTCCTCTGGAAATTTTATTGTAAGTCAGCAGTCACGAATCCGCAACCCGGGCAGGCAGGACGCACCGCTCTGGTAAGCTCGGTCCCCGAACATTGCGATGCCAAAACGCTGAGCCTTCAGCGTTTACAGGAAAACCGGCCGTCTTCCGGTCGTCGGCCTCGGGTCGCGTTCGAGCCGACACGATGTGGTGAGGCGGGGCTGCCGTTGGCCGTAGGAATTTACCGGGCCGTGCAAAAGTCCTGAATCTCGTTGTCGAGCGGGGGCGTTGGTCTATGCAAGAAAGAAACCCACACGTCCCTCTCATCCAACTGCCGGCCCACATGCCTTCGTCCACCCTCGTCTGGCTCCGCCACGGCCTCCGCCTCCGCGACCACCCGGCGTTCGTCGACGCCGCCGAGCACGGGGCCGTCGTCCCCCTCTTCGTGTGGGCGCCCGAGGAAGAGGGCGACTGGCCGCCGGGCGACGCGGCGCAGTGGTGGCTGCACCACGCCCTCCGGGACCTGGGCGAGCGGCTCCGGGAGCGCGGCTCGCGCCTGATCCTGCGCACGGGCCCGACGAGTGACGCCCTCCGGGCCGCCGCGGCCGAGGCCGGGGCCGACCGCGTCGTCTGGAACCGCCGCTACGAACCGCACCTCGCGCGGCGGGACGCGAACGTCCGTGAGGCCCTCGAGGAGGACGGAATCGAGACGCAGGTCTTCGAGAGTCAGATTCTGCACGACCCCGAGGGCGTCGAGACCACGAGCGGCGGGCCGTACCACGTCTTTACGCCGTTCTGGAAGAAGGTCCGGAAGGAGAATCTTCTCCGGACCGGAACGCCCCTCGACGTGCCCGACCTGCCGGCGCCGCCCACGTGGCCGTCGTCCGAGCCGTTGGACGCGCTGGGCCTGGCGACGGGGGTTGGTGACGGCGCCCGCGGCATCCACGAGGCATGGACGCCCACCGTGGGCGGGGCACACGACCGGCTCGACTACACCCTCGAGCACGTCGTCGCCGACTACGACGCCGCCCGCGACCGTCCAGACCAGGACGGCACCGCGCGGCTCTCCCCGTTCCTCCACCACGGCCACCTCAGCCCGCGGCAGGTGTGGCACCGGGTCGGGACGTGGGCCGACGAGACCGGCCGCCACGACGACGCGCGTCCGCTGCTGCGGCAGGTCGTCTTCCGCGAGTTTGCGTACCACTGGCTGCATCACTACCCCGACACCCCCACCAAGACGTACCGCGACAAATTCCGCGACTTCCCCTGGCGGGACGACGCCGACGCCCTCGCCCGGTGGAAGCAGGGACAGACCGGCTACCCGATCGTCGACGCCGGGATGCGGCAGCTCGCCGAGACCGGCTGGATGCACAACCGCGTCCGCATGATCGTGGCGTCGTTTCTCACGAAGGACCTGATGATCCACTGGCGCCACGGGGCCCGCTGGTTTTGGGATCGGCTCGTCGACGCGGACCTGGCGAGCAACACGTTCAACTGGCAGTGGACCGCCGGGTGCGGGGCCGACGCGCAGCCGTTCTTCCGGGTCTTCAATCCGGTTTCGCAGTCCGAGCGCCACGACCCGGACGGCGACTACATCCGGCGCTACGTGCCGGAGCTCGCCGACCTGCCGGACGACGCCCTCCACACCCCCTGGGAGGAATCCGATGCCCGCCTCGAGGCGTTTGGAGTCACGCTGGGCGAGACGTATCCCCGGCCGATGGTGGACCACAGTGAGGCCCGCGAGGACGCGCTTGCGGCGTACGAAACGGTGAAGTAGGGCCCGAATGCCGAGCCCGTCGCCCGCGGCGCTTCGAGAAGCCCTCGCTGATGGTGCCAACCGCGTACCCCGCGGGGGGCGGTCGTCCTCTCGGGGGTCCCCGCGGCGTGGAGGCGACAACCACGGCCGCGGACCCTGATCTTTCCTCAACCAGATGTCGTCGCCGGTGAATACACTTGAGTTTACCTCCGAGCTCGACGCCCCTGCCGACGCGGTGTTTGACTGGCACGCCCGGCCGGGCGCGTTCCGGCGCCTTACGCCGCCCTGGGCGCCGGTGCGCCTCGAGTCGTTCGAGGGCATCCGTGAGGGCGACCGGGCGACACTGCGGCTCGGCCCCGGGCCGCTGGCGCTGCGGTGGGTGGCCGAGCACCACGACGTCGTCGACGGCCGGCAGTTCTGCGACCGGCAGGTGCAGGGCCCCTTCGCCCACTGGGACCACGTCCACCGCTTCGAGCCGCTGGACGACGGGGCGCGCTGCCGCCTCGGTGACCGCATCACGTACGAGCTGCCGGGCGGCGCCCTCGGCGCGCAGGCGGCCCCGTGGCTCGGGCCGGAGCTGCGTCGCCAGTTCGCGTACCGCCACCGCGTGACCCGGCGCGACCTCGCGCTCCACCGACAGTACGCCCCGGAGGCTCGGTCGCTCACAGTGGCCGTAAGCGGGACCTCCGGCCTCGTTGGGTCGCAGCTCGTGCCGTTCCTCACGACGGGCGGGCACACCGTGCGCCGCCTGGTGCGCTCCGGCCCGACGGTCGGGGACGAGATCCTCTGGGATCCCCGGAGCGGGCGGGTCGAGGCCGAGAAGCTGGAGGGGGTCGACGCGGTCGTGCACCTGGCGGGCGAGCCGGTGTTCGGCCTCTGGACCGAGGCCAAGAAGCGGCGCATCCACGACAGCCGGGCCAACGGCACGCGGCTCCTGGCCGAGGCGCTCGCCGGGCTCGACGATCCGCCCGAGGCGTTCGTGTCCGCCTCGGCGGTGGGCTACTACGGCGATCGGGGGAGCGACGTCGTGACCGAGGAAACACCCGGGGGCGAGGGCTTCCTCGCCGACGTGTGCCGGGCGTGGGAGGCCGCCACGACGCCGGCCGCCGAGGCGGGCATCCGAACGGTGCGGGCCCGCATCGGGGTCGTGCTCTCACCGGCGGGCGGGGCGCTGCAGGTGCAGTGGCCCCTGTTCTGGGCTGGGCTGGGCGCCCAGGTCGGGCCGCCGGACCAGTACGTGCCCTGGATTGCCCTCGACGACGTGCTCGGCGGGCTCTACCACCTGCTGTGGAGCGACCTGGAGGGCCCCGTCAACCTTACGACCCCCACGCCGGCCCCGATGGACCGGTACACCGAGACGCTCGCCGACGTGCTCGACCGATCGGCCCGACTCCGGGTGCCGGCGTCGGTGCTCCGGGGCCTGCTCGGCGAGGGGGCGGAAGAGATGGCGCTCAAGAGCGCCCGGGTGGTCCCCGACCGACTCACGGACGACGGATACGCGTTCGGGTACGCTACCCTGAACGGAGCCCTCCGGCACGTCCTCGGCCGCACTGCGACCGACAGCGGCCCCGTTCCGTCCGGGCCATAATCCCCCTCTGTGCGGCGGGCGGGACGCAAGCGGCACCCTGGGGACGAGGGAGGGACGCCTGCGAGGGACGACCGGAGCAGCGTGGGGACGGAAAACCAACGGGACGCTCCGCGCATTTTACCGATCCGTGAAGAAATGCATGAAGACCGTGTCCGCGCATGTGAAGCTCGGTCCTCCGTCCACCGCAGAACCCGTTCAGAGACTTTTGCACGGATCGGTACTCACGAAACGGTACATCGGCCCCCGACACTCTTCTCGGATCCTCGACCATGGATACGTCTGATGCTCTTGTGATCGGGGCCGGGCTCTCCGGCCTGGCCTGCGCGCGGCAGTTGCACCGGCGCGGCCTGTCCGTACGGGTCCTGGAGGCCTCCGACCGCGTAGGGGGGCGGGTCCGCACCGAGAAGGCCGACGGGTTTCGGATGGACCGGGGCTTTCAGGTGATGCTGACGGCCTACCCCGAGGCTCAACTGGCCCTCGACTACGAGGAGCTGGACTTTCACGCCTTCTACGACGGGGCACTGGTCCGGTACGACGGCCGGTTCCACCGAATCGCCGATCCCTTCCGGCACCCGCTCGACGTCCCGCAGACCCTCACCGGTCCCGTCGGAACGGCGGCCGACAAGCTCCGGGTCGCCCGCCTCCGCTACCGCCTCCGCCAACTGACGGTGCCGGAGCTCATGGAGCGGGAGGAGCGCTCGGCCCTGAAGGTGCTGCGGGCGCGGTGGGGGTTCTCGTCCAGCATGATCAACCGATTCTTCCGGCCGTTTTTCGGGGGAATCTTCTTCGACCGGGCCCTCGGCGCCTCCAGCCGGATGTTCGAGTTTCTGTTCAAGATGTTCGCCGAGGGGCAGACGGTCCTCCCGGCCGGGGGGATCGACCGGATCCCGGCGCAGATGCGGGCGTCGCTGCCGGAGGAGGTCGTGCGGTTGAACACGACGGTCGAAGCGGTGGAGGGGCAGCGCGTCACGCTCGGCGACGGGCAGACCCTGGAGGCACCGGCCGTCGTGGTGGCAACTGCGGCCCCGGAGGCCAATCGCCTCGTGGGGGGCATCGAACCGATCGCGGGCCGCTCGACCGTGTGCCTCTACTTCTCGGCCCCGTCCTCGCCGCTCGACGCCCCGATCCTCGTGCTCAATGGAGACGGCGTGGGGCCGATCAACAACGTCGCCGTGCCCTCCGACGTGGCGCCCGGCTACGCGCCCGACGGCCGAGCCCTGATCGCGGCCGTGGTGGTGGGCACGCCCGCGGAAGACGAGGAGGCACTCCGGCGCGCCGTCCGCGACCAGCTGATCGACTGGTTTGGGCTCCAGGCCGGGGGGTGGACGCACCTCCGCACGATGCACGTCCCGTACGCGCTGCCGGAGCAGGCGCCGCCGTTCCTGTCGCCGCCCGAGCGCGAGGTGCGGCGGCGCCCCGGCCTCTACGTCTGCGGTGACCACCGGCGGACCGGCTCCATCAACGGAGCCATCGCGTCGGGACGGGCGGCGGCCCGGGCCGCCGTGATCGACCGCGCCGAGGTGCCGCATCAGCGTACCCCCCGGGCCGAATGACGCTTCTGCTGATCCATGCCGCGGCCACGCTGACGATGCTCGGCGTCATCCTGGTGGTGCAGTGGGTGCACTATCCGCTGTTTCGGCACGTCGGGGCCGCCGGCTATGCGACCTATCAGGCCGAGCACATGCGCCGCATCACGGGGGTCGTGGCCCCGCTCATGGGCGTCGAGCTGGTCACGGCCATTCTGCTCGCATGGACCCCGCCCGCCACCGTACCGGCAGGGCTGGCCTGGGCCGGGCTGGCGCTCGTGGGGCTCATCTGGGGCACCACCGGGCTCGTGCAGGTGCCCCTCCACGCCGCCCTCACCGACGGCTTCGACCGGGCAACGCACCGGCGCCTCGTCCGCACGAACTGGATCCGGACGGTCCTCTGGGCCGCTCGGTCGGGCCTGGTGCTGTGGATGCTGAGCCGGGCACTCGGGTAGGAAGACGCCGGAGAACTGAAACAACTTTGATACGCGAATCCCGAACGAGGACGGCCGGGGTATCATTTCCGGCCGTCGAGCGTTGGGTCAATGATTCTCTCACACTACCAATTCGACCCGTCCACCATGAAAGCTGTTCTGAACGACGCTGTTCTTGCCGAGAGCGACGACACGGTCGTCCTCGAGGGCAATCACTACTTTCCCCCGGAGTCTCTAAATGAGGACTACTTCCAACAGAGCGACCACCGCACCACGTGCCCGTGGAAGGGCGAGGCCCAGCACTACGATGTGGTCGTCGGCGACGAGACGAAGGAAAACGCGGCCTGGTACTACCCCGACCCGTCCGAGGAGGCCGCGGAGATCGAAGACCACGTGGCCTTCTACACCACGAAGGTCGACGTGACGGAGGCGGTGGCCGAGTAGCGCCGGGCACCGCGAGAATCCACGGTCTTCCCGCCCGGTCGTCGTCGATCGGCTTCCGACAGCTCCTCTGCCGCCCACGAAGCATGCTTGGGAGGGCCGGTCCCGGGCACGTCGACCCGGCCGCGAGACATTCCGGAGACGCCACCGTTTCGGGCCCCTCTGCCGGAACGCCCGTCGGCGATGGCCGATTGGAACGCCGCTATTCTCGACGGAATCTGCTGACTGTCTCCCTTGCCTATGTCCGAGTCTGCCGTGGCGTCGCCCGAGAAGGCCGACGCCTACGCCGAGGTCCGCCGCCGCGTCGACGCCCTGCTGGACGCCCGGACCGACTGGGTGGCCGCAATGGCCACGGTGGCCTGTGAGCTGCACCATTCCTTCGAGTACTACGACTGGACGGGCTTCTACCGGGCCGTGGCGGCGGACCGCCTCCTCGTGGGGCCGTATCAGGGACCGCACGGGTGTCTCCACATCGATTTCGACCGCGGGGTGTGTGGCGCGGCGGCCCGGGCCCGCGAGACCCAGCTCGTGCCCGACGTCGAGGCGTTCCCCGACCACATCGCCTGCCAGTCCTCCACCCAGTCGGAGATCGTCGTGCCGGTCCTCACGCCCGACGACCGGCTCCTGGCCGTACTCGACGTCGACTCCGACACGCTCGGGGCCTTCGACGAGACCGACCAAGAGCACCTGGAGGCCCTCTGCCAGTCCCTCGGCGAGCAGTTCAGCGGTACGGAGGTGCTGTAGCATGAACCGTAGTGGGTGATGCGTGAACCGTGACGCGTAATTGGCCGCACGCCGTCTCCTCACGCATCACGCGTCACGCGTGATGAGCCACCGTATTCGGGCACGATGCATTCGATCGACTCCCTTCTACCGGAATGAGCAACCTTCCATGGGTCCTGAAAATGGCGTGGCGTGACAGCCGCGGCAGCCGCAAGCGCCTCGCCCTCTACCTCTCAGCCATGGTCCTGGGGGTGGCGGCCCTCGTCGCCATCCGGGGCTTCGGCGAGAACATGACGCGCACGGTCGACCAGGAGGCGAAGACCCTGCTCGGCGCCGACCTCCGCCTCGAGTCCGAGCAGCCCTTCGACGACTCGACCGAGGCGCTCATCGACTCGATCGGCGGGGTCCAGTCGCGTCGTGTCTCCTTCGGGTCGATGGCCGTCTTTCCGGAAACCGGCGGCACGCGGCTCACCGCGGTGCGGGCCGTGAAGGGCGGATATCCCTTTTACGGCGCGCTTGAGACCCGGCCCGACAGTGCGGCGCAGATCTACCAGAACGGTCGGCGGGCACTCGTGTCCGGCACGCTGATGAGCCAGTTCAACGTGCAGGTCGGCGACTCGGTGCGGATCGGGCGCGTCACCTACCGCGTCGTCGGGGAGATCGAGCAGGCCCCGGGCGAGTCCTCGTTCAGTTCCGCGGCCCGGCCGCCCATCTACGTCCCGAAGGCCGAGCTCGACACGAGCCTACTCGGGCGGGGCAGCCTGGCGGAGTACGAGGCCTACTTCAAGTTTGAGGCCGACCGCGACGTGGAGCAGCTCGTGGGCGGAATCGAGTCGTTCGCCGAGCGGCGCGACCTGGACACCGACACGGTGGAGGAGGAGGCCGAGGACTGGCGCGAGGGGCTGGGCAACCTGTATCGCTTCCTAAGCCTCGTCGGGTTCGTGGCGCTGCTGCTCGGCAGCCTCGGGGTGGCCAGTGCAGTGAACGTGTACGTGCGGCGCCGGCTCGCCTCCATCGCCGTGCTGCGGTGCCTCGGCGCGTCGGCCGGGCGCACCTTCCGCATCTACCTGGCCCAGGCCGCCGCCCTCGGCCTGATCGGGGCCGGCACCGGGAGCCTCCTCGGCGTGGCCCTGCAGACGTACGTGCCGCGCCTGCTCGCGGACTTCCTGCCGTTTGAGGTGAGCTTTGCGTTCTCGTGGACGGCCGTGGGACTGGGCCTGGGCGTGGGCCTGGGCGTGACGCTGCTGTTTGCCCTGTGGCCGCTCCTGGAGGTACGGGGCGTCTCCCCGCTGCGGGCGCTCCGGAGCAACGTCGAGCCCACGACCGGCGGGTGGCGCGACCCGGCCCGGTGGGCGGTGGCCCTCCTCATCGCCGCGGGCGTCACCGGGGTGGCCCTGCTGCAGGCCCCCTCGTGGGAGATCGGGCTCGGCTACGCCGGGGGCGTGGCGGTGGTCTTCGGGGTGCTCGCCCTCGTGGCGTGGGGCATCGTGGAGGGGGTGCGTCGCTTCTTCCCGACGAGCTGGCCGTACCCCTGGCGGCAGGGCCTGGCCAACCTGTACCGCCCGCAGAACCAGACGACCGTGCTGATGCTGGCGCTCGGCCTCGGCACCTTCCTCATCGTCACGCTCCTGCTCGTGCAGCGCACCCTGCTGGAGCAGATCCGCGTGACGGGGGGCGAGGGGCGCCCCAACCTCGTGCTGTTCGACGTCCAGAACGACCAGGTGGACGGGGTGAAGGACATCGTCCAGAACGCGGGGCTCCCCGTCATGGCCGACGAGCCGATCGTGACCATGCGCCTCCACAGCGCGAAGGGCCGCACCGTCGAGGAACTCCGGCGCGACTCGACGGCCCGGGCCACCTGGGCCCACGAGCGCGAGTACCGGGCCACCTACCGCGACTTCCTCACCGACAGCGAGACGATCGTCGAGGGCGAGTTCGTCGGGCAGGTGGACGGCAATCCCCTGCAGTCGGGGGAGGCGGTGCCCATCTCGCTGGAGCAGCAAATCGCCCGCGAGGAGCTGAACGTCGGCGTCGGCGACACCCTCACGTTCGACGTGCAGGGACGCCGCATTCCGACTTACGTCTCGAGCCTCCGCCGCGTCGACTGGCAGCGCATCGGCACCAACTACTTTGTGGTCTTTCCGGAGGGGGTGCTCGAGTCCGCCCCCCAGATGCACGTGATCCTCAGCCGCACCGACAGCAGCGAGGCGTCGGCCCAGGTGCAGCGGCAGGTCGTGCAGGACTATCCCAACGTCTCGGCGATCGACCTGTCGCTGGTGCTGTCGACCGTGCAGGACCTGTTCGGTCGGCTCGCGTACGTCATTCGGTTCATGGCACTCTTCAGCATCGTGACCGGCCTCATCGTGCTGGCGGGCGCCGTGGTCGTGAGCCGGTACCAGCGCGCGGAGGAGAGCGTGCTCCTGAAGACCCTGGGCGCCTCGCGCCGGACCGTGCTCAAGATTATGACCGTCGAGTACCTGTTCCTCGGCGTCTTCGCGGCGACGACCGGCATCCTGCTCGCGCTCGCGGCGGCCTGGAGCCTTTCGTACTTCGTCTTCGAGGGCCCGTTCGTGTTGGCCCCGGGGGCCCTCGCGATCGCTTTCGTCGTGGTGGTGGTCCTCACCATCGGAATTGGGCTCTTCAACAGCCGCGGCCTCTACGACCGCCCGCCGCTCGACGTGCTGCGGGCCGAGGTATAGGCCGAGGGACAGCCCACCCCCCCCAGCGCCAACGCGGCGGGCCCCATCGCCAACGCCATTCCACGCACGCTCCTCCAAGGCATGAACGTTCTCGAACACACGGTCACGTGCCCGCACTGCTGGGAGCAGATCTCGATGCTGGTGGACCCCTCCGTCCGCGAGCAGACCTACATCGAGGACTGCGAGGTCTGCTGCCGCCCCATTCGCGTCCACGTCGTCGCTCGGGGCGGCCGTGTCGTCTCGTTCGACGCCCACCCCACCCAGTAACGGCGGGAGCGGGCCGGATCATGCCCTCCCGGTCCTGATTCAAGATCCGCGCCGTCGACGCTTTTCCCCACAACGGCTCAGTCCCGCAACATGAACAAGATTCCGGAGCCCACGCCGGAAATTGAGGAGCAGATCCGCCCGGAGGCCGTCGCCGCCCGGGTCCGGGAGGTCCGGGAGCGCATTGCGCAGGCCTGCGAACGCGCCGGACGGGCCCACAGCCCGACCATCGTCGGCATCTCGAAGACGTTTCCGATGCAGGCCATCGAGTCCGGACGGGCCGCGGGGCTGGAGCACTTCGGCGAAAATCGGGCACGACAATTGCGGGACAAAGCCCGTGTTCGGCCCGGCGCCTTCAAGGGCGGCGACCTCAGCTGGCACATGGTGGGCCATCTGCAGACCAACAAGGCAAAGTTCGTGGCCCGCCACGCCGACTGGTTCGACGCCCTCGACAGCCTGCGCCTCGCGGACGAACTCAACGAGCGCGCGGCCAAGAACAACCGTGTCCTCCCGTGCCTCGTGCAGGTGAATATTACCGGCCAGGAGCAGAAGTACGGCCTCGATCCGGACGCCACGCACGACTTCCTCGACCGATGTGCCGAGCACGAGCACCTTGTCGTCAAGGGGCTCATGGCCCTGGCCTCCTTCGTCGACGACCCCGAGGACGTCCGGGACGAGTTCCGGCGGATGCGGGCCCTGTTCGAGGACTACGACGACACCGACAATCCCCGAGTCGAGATGGAGGAACTGTCCATTGGGATGAGCAACGACTTTGAGGTGGCCGTCGAGGAGGGCAGCACCACGGTCCGGATCGGGAGCGCCATCTTCGGACCCCGCGACTACGACTAGCGGCTCGGTCCCCGGGGACGGCGCACGGTCCCGCCCGGCGAAACAGATGAGCCCCCTCATGGTGAAAATAGAGTAAACTGACGCGAAATCCCCGCTCAGTCCGGTCGCGCCCCGCCGCGCTGCCGGCCCGGCCGGGGCCCTCGATGGGCCCGGCGGCCGGCCCGAGGCCCGCCTCTCTGCGCACTGTCCCACCGATCGACCGACGTTATGAATCTCACGCCGCTCAACATTCGAAAGCAGGACTTCGACAAGAGCCTTCGCGGGTATAATCCCGAGGAGGTGGAGGCCTTTCTCGATACGGTGGCGACGCAGTGGGAAGAGCTGGAGAACGAGCGCCGGCGTCTGGAAAACAAGGTGCAGGAGCTGGAAAACCAGATGGACCATTACAAGCGCGTCGAGGAGGCCCTGCAGGAGGCCCTGGACCAGACGCGCCGCAACACCGAGGAAAAGCTCGAGAACGCGAAGCAGAAGGCCGAGAACATCGTGCAGGAGGCCCGCACGGAGGCTCAGGAGATCAAGCAACAGGCGCAGGCCCGGCGCGACCAACTGGAGGCGGAGGCGAATACGCTCCAGAATCGCCGCAGCGAGGTGGTGGCCCGCCTCCGCGCCTTCCTCACCTCTGAGCTCGAGATTCTCGAGGAGTACCAGGACAGCGGCGAGGGCGGCACGGCCCCGTCGGAGGCCCGGACCGCCGCCCTCGGAGACGAGCCGGAGGTCCCGTCTATTGAGCCCCCCGATACCGACGAGCCCCAGGCCGCCGGATCCACCACCGGCCCGGCCGAGGGCGAGCCCAGTACCGCGGCGGTGGAGGAGGCCGCCGAGGACGTGGCCGCTCAGGAGTCCGATTCGTCCGCCGGGCCGGCCGAAGCCGACGCCGCGGGCGAGGAGCCGGCCGCCCAGACCGATCCGGGCCCTACGGGACCGGACGGGCCGGACGATGCCCCCGCCGAGCCGGCCGCCCCAACCGACGAGGAAGTCGAGGACGACCTCGCCGAGGAGTTGGCCGATCCCCAGGACTCGCTCTCCGGGGTCTTCGACGAAGACGACACGCTCGAGGAAGGGGCCCCGACCGACCCCCCAGCGTCCGGCGATTCCGCGGCGTCCCCGGGCGCCTCCGACTCGCCCGCCGATGAGGAGCAGGGCTCGGGAAGCTATCGGTCCTTCGACGACATCCGGGAGGAGGTGGCCGACCCGTCGGCGGACCCGCCGACCGACGACCCCGACTCGTCGGCGCAGGAGTCGACGCAGGACGCGGGGACAGCGCCGACGGACGACTTCTCCGACACGTTCGACGACATTGAGGACGAGACGACGGAGATGGACGACACTGAGGACGAGACGGCGGAGATGGACTTCTCCTCGGTATTTGACGCCCCCGATGAGCAGGACGCCGATCTCTCCGGCGGGGCAGCCTCCTCGTCGGAGGAGGAGAGAGAAGACGATTTAGAGCAGGCCATGCAGTCGCTCTTCCCGGTCCTGCCCGACGACGCGGAGGGTGAGGGGGGCGGCGACGAGACCGACTCCCCCGACGTGTCCGATGAGTCCCCGGCCGACGAGGACGACGAGGGCCCGTCGGAGGCGCAACTCGACGCCCCCGAGGAGGACGTTCAGCAGTCCGAAGACGAGGAGTCCGACGACAAGAAGCAGAAGCAATCTCGCTCGTCCGACGAGGAGGCCTCCACGGAAGAAATCGAGAAGATCTGGAGCATTCTCGAGGACATGGAGTAGGCCCACCCTGCTCTCCCCGGTCGAAGGCCGGGCCATCCGGTTCTCCTCCGCCGATTCCTACGCTGCATGTCTGATGCGGACGCCTCGGCACTTACTCCTGAGGGCACCCGTGCGTACCGCCGCCACGTCGAGGCGGCGGCCGCGGCGTTTCGGGAGCAGGCCCCGCGCCTGCCGTCCCGGGCGATCGTCCTCGCCCCGCAGATCCGGGGACTCGGCGATGCATTCTCTGCGCAGGCAACCTGGACGGCCGGCGATCTGCCCCACCTGCCGGGGACAGACGAGGGGTTGACCCTCGCCGTCGGGGCCCTGGACGCCACGCCGGTCGTGGTGCTCGAGGGGGCGCTGTCTCTGGCCGACGGATACACGCCGCGGGAGGTCGTCTTCCCCGTTCGGGTTCTCGCCGAGGCGGGCGTCGACACGATGCTTTTCGCCGACACGGGGGAGAGCCTGACCGCCGAGATGGCCCCGGCGGACCTCGCCCTGATCACAGACCACATTAACTTTCAGGGCGCAAACCCGCTCGCAGGCCCCAACGTCGACGCGTGGGGGCCTCGTTTCCCCGACATGTCCGAGCCGTACGCGCCGGCCGTGCGCCGTCGGGCCGAGGCGGCGGCCGCCCAGGAGGGCATCCCGCTCCGCCAGGGCGTGTACGTCGCCGTCGTCGGCCCGAACCGACCGACCCGGGCCGAGGCCCGGATGGCCCGCTCCCTGGGGGGGGATCTGGTGGGCACCCGCACGGTGCCGGAGGTGATCGCCGCCCGGCACATGGACTTGCGGGTGGGAGCGCTCTCGGTCGTGACGCGGCGCCGTCTGGTGGGCGACGCGGAGGCGCCCGACGCCCCATCTTCGGCCCTCGCCGACGCCCGGCCGCGCCTGCGCACCCTGCTCGCAGACACCCTCGCTCGCCTCGCGTCGGAGGACCCGCCGACGTAGACGTGCGGGCGGCCCGGTCCCCTCCGCCGTTGCGACTCTCCCTGTCCTCAGTCATCTTGTGTCCGCCGTGATGGTCGCGAAGGAGCGACCCGCGTGCGTTTTTCTCTTTGCCCGACGACCGAGCGTATGGACACCGCGTCCACCCCGTCCTGGAGCGTCCACAAGTTTGGGGGCACGAGCCTCGCCGACCCGGACCGCATTCGGCACGTGGCGTCCCTCATTGCCGAGCAGGCCCGCCCGACGGCCGTGATCGTGTCGGCGATGGACGACGTGACGGACCGGCTGCTCGACCTGGTCGACACCGCGCCCGACGACCGGGACGACCTCCACGACCGGCTGCGGACTCTCTGCGACGAGCAGCGGGCCGTGGTCACGGAGCTGCTTTCCGGCGATGCCGCCGCCCCGCTGCTCCGCGCGCTCGACGCCGACGTCGACGACGTGAGCGACGTCCTGCGGGCGACCCGGCTCATGCGGACGGCGCCGGACACGGCCCGCGACCTGGTGGCCGGCTACGGGGAACTCTGGGGCGCGCGGCTGATTGCCGGGGTGCTCCGGGCCCGGGGCGTCTCGGCGGCCCTGTGCAACGCCCGGGAGGTGCTCGTGGTCGAGCACGGCCGGCTCGGGCCGGTGGTCGACTGGGCGGCCACCCGGCGGCGCTTCGCCGAGTGGCGGGCCGAGCAGGCGGCGGACGTGTTCGTCGTCACCGGCTACGTGGCCTCGACCGTCGAGGGGGTACCGACCACCCTCGGGCGAAACGGCTCCGACTACTCGGCGGCCATCTTCGCGGCGCTCCTGGAAGCGGAGGCCCTCACGATCTGGACGGACACCAACGGGGTGATGAGCGCCGACCCCCGCTACGTGCCGGACGCCCAGTCGCTCGACGCCCTCAGCTACGAGGAGGCCATGGAGCTGGCCTATTTCGGGGCGCGAGTCATCCATCCGCGTACCATGGCCCCTGCCATCGACCACGAGATCCCCATCACCATCCGCAACACATTTGCCCCGGAGGTCCCCGGCACGCGCATCCACCTCGAGGGCGACGGCGACGCGGTCGTGAAGGGCTTCTCGACGATCGACGACGTGGCCCTCCTGAACCTGGAGGGGACCGGCTTGATCGGGGTGCCCGGCATCGCGCGGCGCCTCTTCGACGCCCTCGAGGACCACGACGTCTCGGTGATCCTTATCTCGCAGGGCAGCTCCGAGCACTCCATCTGCTTCGCCGTGCCGCAGGCCCAGGCCGAGACGGCGCGCGAGGCCACCGAGCAGGCCTTCTACGCCGAGATGGACCGGGGCCAGATTCAGCGCGTCGAGGTGACGCCGAACTGCAGCATCCTGGCCGTCGTCGGCGACCGCATGTCGGGCACGCCGGGCGTGGCGGCCACCTTCTTCGGCGCCCTCGGGGACGCGGGCGTCAACATCCGGGCCATCGCGCAGGGCTCCTCGGAGCGCAACATCTCGGCGGTCGTCGACGGGGCGGACGCCCAGCGCGCCCTCCGCGCCGCCCACGCCGGCTTCTACCTCTCGAAGCGCACGCTCTCGATCGGCGTCATCGGGGCCGGGAACGTCGGCGCGGCGCTGCTCGACCAGATCGGCGACCAGGTCGAGCGCCTTCGGGCCGAACAGGACATCGACCTGCGGGTGCGGGGCGTCACGACGACCCGCACGATGCTGCGGGCCGAGCAGCGCGTTGACCTCGCCGACTGGCGCGCCGCCCTCGCCGACGGGGAGCCGGCCGACCTCGACGCGTTCGTGGACCACGTCCAGACCGACTACCACCCCCACACGGTGCTCGTCGACTGTACGGCCAGCGACCGGGTGGCCCAGCACTACGAGGACTGGCTGGCGCGGGGCATCCACGTCGTTACGCCGAACAAGCGGGCCAACACCGCCTCCTGGGGCACCTACCAGGCCCTGCAGGCCGCCAGCCGCGGCACCCGGCCCCACTACCTCTACGAGACGACCGTGGGGGCGGGGCTCCCCATCATTCAGACCCTCGAGAACCTGACCGAGACCGGCGATCGGGTGCACCACATCGAGGGCATCCTCTCCGGGACGCTCTCGTACCTGTTCAACGCGTTCGACGGGGAGCGGCCCTTCTCGGAGATCCTGATCCAGGCCCGGGAGGCGGGCTTCACCGAGCCGGACCCCCGCGACGACCTGTCGGGGATGGACGTGGCGCGGAAGGTCGTCATCCTGGCCCGCGAGATGGGGCTGGAGCTGGAGCTCGCGGACGTCGCCGTCGAGGGCCTGGTGCCGGACGCCCTCAAAGACGGGAGCGTCGAGGAGTTTCTCGAGCGGCTGCCGGAGCACGACGACACGATGACCGACATTCTGCGCACCGCGCAGGCGGAGGGGAAGGTGCTCCGGTTCGTCGGGAGCGTCGAGCGGGACGGCACCGCGTCGGTGCGGCTGCGGCGCTACCCGACCGACCACGCCTTCGCCCGCATCAGCCACACCGACAACATCGTGCGGTTCCAGACGGACCGGTACCGCCAGAACCCGCTTATCGTGCAGGGGCCGGGGGCCGGGCCCCAGGTCACGGCGGCGGGCGTCTTCGCGGATCTCCTGCGCCTCATGGCCTGAACGTGGTCGCACGGCCTGAGCGCGGCCGCGGAACCCTCTTCGGATGCCCCTTGGACGAGACGAGACACGATGGCACTCGATCAACCGAACGACGATCCGGACACGGTGCGGGTCTTTGCGCCGGCCTCCATGGGCAACGTGGCCGTCGGCTACGACCTGCTTGGAAGCGCCCTGAACTGCGTGGGCGACCGCGTGAGGGTGCGCCGGATCGAGGAGCCCGTCGTCCGGGTCGGGGAGATTACCGGGCGCGTCACGGACCTGCCGACCGATCCGACGGAGAATACCGCCACGGTCGCGCTTCTCCATCTCCAGGAGGCCGAGGGCCTGTCGTTCGGGTTCGAGGTGTCGCTGGAGAAGGGCATCCCCCTGGGGTCCGGCCTGGGCGGCTCGGCCGCCTCGGCGGTGGGGGCCGTCGTGGCCGCCGCCCGGCTTCTGCCCGGGACCTGGACGCCCGACGACCTGCTGCCCCACGCCCTGGCCGGGGAGGCGGTGGCCAGCGGCGACATCCACCCCGACAACGTCGCGCCCTGCCTGTACGGCGGCCTCGTGCTAACCCGCGAGGTCGACCCGCCCGATGTCGTGTCGATCCCGATCCCCGACCCGATTCGCTGCGTCCTCGTGCACCCGGACCGCATCATCAACACCCGCGACGCGCGGGCCTGCCTGCCCGACACGCTGCCCCTCACGGACTCGGTCCGGCAGACGGCCCACCTCGGGGCGTTCGTTGCCGGGTGTTACCGCGGCGACCTCGGCCTCATCGGGCGATCCCTGCGCGACTGGATCGTCGAGCCCCACCGCGCGGCCCTCGTCCCCGGCTTCGACGACGTGCAGGCCGCCGCCATGGACGCCGGGGCCCTCGGGTGCTCCCTCTCCGGGGCCGGCCCGACCCTCTTCGCGTGGTGCAACGGCACGGCCGACGCGACGACCGTCCGCGACGCCATGACGACGGCGTTCGCCCGGCACAACGTGGCCACCGAGGCCTGGCTCTCGACAATCCCCGAAGAGGGAGCGCGCGTCGTCGAGCCGATGGCCGCCAACTAACGCCGAATCCTGCGAGCGGAGTTGCGTCGTCCGCCGGCCTTCGGCCTGTTGGGGGGAACGAACGTGCGGAGGGACGGAGGCAAAATCCGCCCCCACATCCCCTCTTCCAGACCCCCAGCCCCAACCGGAGCGTGCGGAGTTCGGGCGAGACCCGGTGCCGGTCAGTCGATCGACAGCTCGCTCACGCGCTGCTCGGCGTCTTCGAGACGAGAGAGGCAGTCGTTGGCGAGAGCGACGCCCTCCTCGTAGGTGTCCAGGGCCTCCTCCAGGGCGGGCGGGTCCTCCTCAAGCGTCTCCACAATGTCTTCGAGGCGCTGAAGGGCCTCCTCGAACGTCGGGTCGGCGGCGGATGCGTCGTCGGGCATGTCGGGGCGGGTTGGGGCGGAAAGAGCGGACGAACCTGTCGGAGGCACGATTCCCCACGGGCGACGACCGAGCCGGGATCCGCCGGTCTGTCTAAATGATCTGAAAACCGGATGGCAGGGGGGCGGGCGGTGGACGGTGTCTCCGCCGGTCGGTATTGTGGAGACCCCTTACGCTCCCCCTCACTTGGTCTGTTCGCGCCCATGGATCTCGGACTGCAGGATCGCGTCGCCATCGTCACCGGTGCCAGCCAGGGCATCGGCAAATACATCGCCGAGGCCCTCGCCCGGGAGGGCTGCGACGTCGCCATCTGCGCGCGGACGGCCTCCGACCTTGAGGCCGCGGCCGACGACGTCCGGGCGGAGGGGGCGGAGGTGCTGGCCCTGCCGATGGACGTGACCGACGACGGCGAGCCGGAGCGGCTCGTCTCGGAGACGGCCGACCGGTTTGGCCGCATCGACACGTACGTCGGAAACGTGGGGGGCAACCGGCGGGGCGACTTCGAGGAACTGGACGACGAGGACTGGGAGGACCTCATCAACCTCAACTTCATGTCGCACGTCCGCGTGAGCCGCGCGGCCATTCCCCACATGCGGGCCGTGGACGGGGCCTCCATCTGCTACATCTCCTCGATCTTCGGGCGGGAGCTGGGCGGGGCGGGCCTGTCGCTCTACAACACCACCAAGTCCGCCCTCATCAGCGTGGGCAAGGTAATGGCCCAGGAGCTGGCCCCGGACGTCCGCGTGAACAGCGTCGCGCCGGGCTCGATCCGCTACCCGGGCGGCAGTTGGGACCGGCGGGTCAAGGAGAAGCCGGAGGAGATGAAGCAGTTCGTCGAGGAGAACATCGCCATCGAGCGCTTCGGGCGGGCCGAGGAGGTCGCCGACGCCGTGACGTTCCTCTGCTCCGAGCGGGCAAGCCTGATCACCGGCGCCTGCATCAACGTCGACGGCGGCCAGTCGCACTCGCTGATCTAGCGACGCCGCGAGAGAGAGGCGTTTACTCGAACCGGCTGAGCCGGACGTTCAGGCGTCGCCGCTCCGCGTCGGACGTGCGCCACTGCACCAGAATCGGGCTCTGGTAGCGGCCCTGCACGATGGTGCCCTCGCCGTTGGCCTCGTCCTCGCTCACGAGGAGGGTGACCGACCGCTTCATCCGAAGGAACCGTTCGGCGGGCACGGCCAGGCACTTGTCGATGACGCGCTCGACGAGCGACTCGCTCAGGCCGAGCGTATCGACCACCTTGTTGACCAGGCGGACGAGGTCGTACTTCGCGTAGTTTTTGGCCTTGTCGGGGATGGCGCCCGGATCGGAGAGCATGTTGCGGCCCTTCCGGGCCATAAAGCGCAGGGGGTCGCGGAGCACGTCGGCCAGGTCGTGCTTCATGAGCAGCGTCTCGTACTCGTTGACCGTGAGGCCGGCATGCTTCTCCTCGGGGGGAAGCTCGATCGTCACGCGGCCGGTCGTGATGCCGCGCGCGGCGAGCATCTCGTGGAGCCGATCGAAAAGGCCGAGGCGCGGGTCGCGCAGGCTGACCGAGTCGATCCGGTGGCTGGAGACCGGCACGGTGATCTCCGTCTCGTTAACGGGGCGTTCGTCGTCGAACCCGATGACGGTTGTGCGACGCTCGCGGCGGTCGCGGCTGTCCTTGTTGATGCCGTCGAGGTCAACGAAGAACACCGATCGGCACGGGTCGCTGGGGTAGGTCACGCAGTTCTCGAGGCCCGACCCGATGAACGTGAGGTGGGAGTCGGCGTTGCGGGGCTCGGTGCGGCGCTGCTCCGGGCTCAGTTCCTTGCGGAGGTGAAGCTGGTCGTGCTGGTAGTTGGCCCCGAACGGAAACAGCTCCCGAAACGGAGCAAGAAACTCCTGAACCTGGTCGGGCTGCTGGTCGAGGCGGTTGCAGATGGTCTCCTCGAGGAAGCCCCCCGTGGTGTGGTGGGAGCAGTACAGCGCCTTGCGGTGCGCCCGGAGAAAGCCGTCGGTTTCGGCCTCGACGTGGCGGTTGACGTCGATGACGTCGAGGCGCCGCTCGGGTTGGAAGTGAACTGTAAGCTGGCTCGGATCTGAAGCCATGGGGAAGAAAGCTGTGACAAGGATCGACCCTCCACGGCACGAGAAACGGCCGTCAGGACACCATTCCGGCGGTGTGAGCGGCACAGGGCGAGAATGACGGACCGTCTCTGCTGTGGCTCACCGAGATCCGTCCGATGAACAGGCTGGGAACGGGGCGGTTCCTGACTAGAGGCCTCCACAAAATGAGAAGCTTTCGCCGGAGACGCCAACGCTAAATGTAACAAGACCCAAGTTGCGGGGGCGGCACGGGTCCCCTTGGACGACGCGTTGCTACCCGTCCTCGGGGAGCACCTCCACGCTCCGGCTGTCGTCGTGGAAGTGAAGGCGGAGCCGGTCGCCGGGCCCGAGCGCCTCGGCGGTGGGCACCGGCGCGCCGTTGCGGGTCGGGTAGGCGTACCCCGACGGAGGGGCTGTTCGGGGTCGACGGCGCGCAGGTGGCTCTGCAGGCGGTCGAGGCGGGTTCGGGCCCGTTCCACCGCCCGCGTGCCGCTCCGCTCGAGCCGATCTATGAGGCCGTCGAGCTGCTGCCGGTGCTGCTCGAGGCGGCGGACCGGGGTGTGAAACGCGCGGGAGGAGACGAGCGCGTCGACGTGCTGGCGGTACTCCTGGACTCGGCGGACGACGCGGTCCCGCAGCCGATCGTGGAGGTCGCGGATGCGGGCGGCGACGTCCCGACGGTCGGGCACCACGATCTCGGCGGCCATCGACGGGGTGGCGGCCCGCTCGTCGGCGACGAGGTCGGCAATCGACACGTCCGACTCGTGGCCCACGGCGCTCACGACCGGAAGGCGCGACGCCGCCAGGGCCCGGGCCACGACCTCCTCGTTGAATGCCCACAGGTCCTCGGTCGAGCCCCCGCCGCGCCCGACGATCAGGAGGGCCGGCCGCTGCGGGTCGTCCGAGGGCAGGTCGTTGAAGGCCGCGACGGCGTCGGCGATGGCCTGCGGGGCGTCGAGGCCCTGCACCGGGACCGGGCAGAGCACCACCTCGGCCGGGGGGAAGCGGCGGTTCAGCACCGACAGGATGTCCTGCAGGGCCGCGCCCTCCCCCGAGGTGACGACGCCGATCGTTTCGGGGACGGAGGGGAGTGGCCGCTTCCGGTCGGCGTCGAAGAGGCCCTCGGCCCGCAGCGTTTGCTTCAGTTCCTCGAACGCCCGTTGCTGCGCCCCCTTGCCGGCCTGCCGCATCGACTGCGCCATGATCTGCAGGTCGCCCCGCCGCTCGTAGACCGATGCGTGACCGTGCACTCGGACCTGCATTCCCTCCTCGGGCTCGAAGTACACGTGCTGGGTGCGGTACTTCCACATCACGCAGCGAATCTGGGCGTCCTCGTCCTTGAGCGTAAAGTAGCAGTGTCCGGAGGCCGCCCGCGTGAAGTCCGAGAGCTCGCCCTCGACCCACAGGTCGTCGTAGTGGGTCTCGACGAGGTCGCTGAGGCCGCGGGTGAGCTCGGTGACGGAAAGAACGCTGTCGGACACAAAACGAAGAGGGCAGCGGGCAGCAGATAATGACGGGGGCTAAACGAAAGGGGGCAGGGGGAGTTGCAGCCCGTCCAGGGGCCCGGGCGCGATCTCACAGGACATTCGGGACGGAACCGGAGCGGGGCCTTTGAAGGTTTCCGACATCCGGCACATCCGGGTTCGGCTCTCGTACGCAGTTCAGTAGTCTTCCTCGTACTCTCCCGCCCACTTTCTTCCGACCATGCCCGATCCCATCCGCATTCAATTCGTGTGTCTCGGCAACATCTGCCGGAGTCCGCTGGCGAAGGTCGTCTTTCGGGACAAGGTCGAGCAGGCCGGCCTCGCGGACCACTTCGAGATCGTCTCGTCCGGGACCGGGAACTGGCACGTCGGCGAGACGGCCGACGACCGGATGCGGAAGACGGCGCAGCGGAACGGCCTCTCCCTGGAGGCGCACCGGGCGTCGCAGTTCCAGGCCGAGGACCTGGAGCGGTTCGACCACATCTTCGTGATGGACAAGAGCAACCTCAACGACGTGCTCCACCTCGACGAAAACGACGAGCACGGCGGCAAAGTGCGCCTCTTCCGGGAGTTCGACCCGGAGCCCGGCGACTACCAGGTGCCCGATCCCTACCACGGCGGCCGCCAGGGCTTCGCGAACGTCTACGACATCGTGGACCGCACCGCGGACATGCTGCTGCACCGCCTGGTCGACGAGCACGGGCTGGCCGAGCACATGGACGGAGAGCGGGAGCGCATGGAGGAAGGAGAGGGTGAGAGCTGACGGAGGCGCTTCGCCTCTGCTCCCTGTATCGCATCTCTGTGCGCTCCACGCCCTCGACTCCCGCGCCCATCCATGCTGCCCGACGCGCTCCGCGACGCCCTCGAGGCCCGGCTCGACGTTTCGATCGATTCGGTGGCATCCGTCGGGGGCGGCTGCATCGCCAACGCCTGCCGCGTCGAAACGGACGGGGCCCCCTTCTTTCTGAAGTACGGCGACGAAGCGGTGGCCCGCACGTTCCCCGGCGAAGCCGCCGGTCTGAGGGCGCTTGCGGCGGCCGACAGCCCGCTTACGATTCCGTCGACGCTGGAGACGGCCCCGCCGGACGAGGACCGCCCCGGCTTCCTCGCGATGGAGTGGATCCACACCGGACGCCCGGGACGGTCGTTCTGGGAGGCGTTCGGGGAGGGCCTCGCCGCTCTGCACCGTCACGCCGCCGACGCGTACGGGTTCGACCGGGACAACTTCATCGGCCGCCTTCCCCAGCAGAACGAGTGGACGGAGGACTGGCCCGCGTTCTTCCGCACGCAGCGGCTCGAGCCGCAGGTGGCGATGGCCCGGGAGCGAGGCCGCTGGCGGACGGACTGGAACGGGCCCCTAGAGGCCCTCTACCGGCGCCTCCCCGACGTGCTGCCGCACCACCCGACGCCGTCCGTCCTGCACGGCGACTTGTGGAAGGGCAACTTTATGGTGACGGCCACCGGTGCGCCCGCCCTCATCGACCCGGCCACGTACTACGGCCACCGGGAGGCGGATCTGGCCATGACGGAGCTGTTTGGGGGCTTCCAGGACCGCTTCTACGACGCCTACCGCGGGGCGTGGGGACTGGCGCCCGGCTACGAGACGCGGCGGGACGTCTACAACCTCTACCACTTGGTCAACCACCTTAACCTCTTCGGCGCCGGGTACGCAAGCTCCGTCGAACGCACACTTCGGCCCTTCGCCTGACCCGGCGTCCCGGCCCGGCCGGACCGCGATCGGTGGGGAGGAGGCGTCGGATCTTTGGGGAAGACCTCGCCGGACGTCCGTGAGGAGCGGCGTTGCTCATTCTCGCATGGGCTGGGCCGAACGACGGCGACGCAGACGCGCCCCGGGTCCCCCGGAGATCATTCTGGGCAGCGTGCCGCACGCGGTCTCGGCCGCCGCGGAGAAGACGTGTACAGGCGGCAGTGTTTTTGCGCGTAGAGAGAATCAGATCCGTCCGTAACAGGCCCCCCGGGTGGCGTCACATAGATACAGCGCCACCCCGGCCTCCCCACACTCGTAGAGGAAAATCCCCCGATGTGCGCGGACCGAGCGTCAGGCTGCTTGGTTTCGTTTCCCGCGTGTTCTTCCCGCATGAGAATCAGCCCCGACGATGTCTTTGCGTTCTTTGCCCGCGGTGATGCTCGTCGTTTCTCTGACCCTCTACAGCGGTCCGGCGCTGGGACAGATGAAGGGTCAGATGCAGGGTCGGGCCGCCGGGACCCTCGTCTCCCAAAGTCCTGGAGACCGTCACGCTCAGTTTAGCCGTCTGCTGGCCCGCTACGTCGACGAGCAGGGCCGTGTAGACTACGCTCGGCTCCGGCAGCACGCAGACACGACGCTCACCCCGTACCTGCGGCGACTGGCCGCGACGAACCCGGCCCGTCTCTCTCGGGACGCCCGCCTTGCGTTCTGGATTAATGCCTACAACGCGCTCGCCCTGAAACTCATCCTGGACCACTATCCCGTGGAGACCATCTGGGCCACGACGGCGGGCCCGGCGAAGCCGTCGAAGAAGAACAGCCCCTTCCAGATGGAAGTCGGGGCCGTCGCAGACACGGTCCGCACCCTCGACGAAATTGAGCACAGGATCATTCGTGAGCGGTTCGACGAGCCGCGCATCCACTTCGCCGTCGTCTGCGCGGCGGTGAGCTGCCCGCCGCTCCGCCGGGAGGCCTACACCGGCCCCCGCCTTGATGCCCAACTCGACGATCAGGCCCGGACCTTCCTGCACAACGAGCAGAAAAACCGAATTCCGGCGGGGGAGGACCGCATCGCCCTGACGCGCATTCTGAAGTGGTACGGCGATGACTTCGGCCCGTCCACGGACGCCGTCCAGAAGTACATTGCCCGCTACTTCGAGGGGACGGTCCGGAAGCGGCTCGCACAGGCCGACTACAAAGTGGACTTTCTCTCGTACGACTGGTCGCTCAACGACCAGGAGAGCGAGACCCGGGAATCGACCGTGTCCTCAAACTGAGAAACCCGCGTGGGGAACGGGAGACCACGCCCTTCGCCCGGCGTGGGCGTCGCTCCCCGGGGAATCAAGTGCCTCCTGTTTCGTACGACTGCTGTGTAGGGCCGAGCGCGGCGGAGTGAAGCGGCCTCGAGGCCTCCGGAGGCAGGGGCATCCCGCGTTTTTTGCGTCCCCACACGTGTACGCACCTTTTGCTTTGACCCTCTCCGCACCATGCTCTCCAGCCTGCTCGACATCATTCGCGTCCCGCTCCGGTGGATTCGGCGCTATGCGGAATGGCTGCACCTGCAGTGGCCCGATGGGACCCCCGAGACGCTTCCCAAGGTCGACGACCAGTTCCGCACCAACGTCGACGGGGTGTACGTGGTGGGGGACCTGGCGGGCGTGCCGCTGCTGAAGTTCTCGGTCGACGGGGGCGCGCGGGCCATTCAGGACATCCTCGCCCGCGGCATCGAATCGGTCGAGCCGGCGGGGGAAGAAGGGCCCTACGACGTGGTCATCATCGGGGCGGGGGCCAGCGGCATGGCCGCCGCCCGGGAGGCGGAGAAGAGCGGCCTCTCCTACCAGGTGCTCGAGTCGCAGCGGCGCTTCGCGACGATCAAGGACTTCCAGCCGGGGAAGCCGATCTACACGTATCCGAAGGAGATGACGCCGGAGGGGGACCTTCGGATCGAGGCCGACGTGAAGGAGGCCCTCGTCGAGGAACTGGAGGGACAGACCCGCGACATTCCGGTCCGCCACGAGACCGCCCACCGGGTCGAGCGGGCTGGCGACGGACACGCGGTCCTCACCGAGTCGGGGGACCGGATTCGGGCCCAGCGGGTCATCGTGGCCATCGGGCGGAGCGGCAACTTTCGCAGCCTCGACGTGCCCGGGGAGGAGAAGGAGCACGTCCATCACCGCCTCCACGACCCAACCCGCTGCCGTACCGACCAGGTCCTCGTGATCGGCGGGGGCGACTCGGCGGCCGAGGCGGCCATCTCGCTGATCGAGGCGGGGGCCGACGTCGTTCTCTCCTACCGGCGAGACGAGTTTGTGCGGCCGAAGGAGGAGAACGTCGAGCGCCTCCACGAACTGGCGTCCGGCCACGGGGAGGGGCGCCTCACCCTCAAGATGCCGACCGACGTCGAGGAGATCCGGGACGAGGAGGCCGTGCTGTCCCACGACGACGGCACGACCGACACGGTGGCGGCGACCCACGTCTTCGCGATGATCGGACGGGAGGCGCCGCTCGACTTCTTCCGCCGCTCCGGCATCGAACTCCGCAACGACTGGGGCGAGGTGCCCGATTCGCTGGAGGAGGCGCTCTCCGGGCTCGCCTGGCTCAAGGACCTGCGGTGGGACCGGATTGGCGCCTTCGCGGCGTTTTTTCTGTTCCTGTCCGCCATCTATAGCTGGAAAGACGGGGGGTGGGTCGGTCGGCTGGCACAGTCCGCGGGGGTCTTCCCGTTCGGCTGGGACCCGGGCGCGGAGGGCTCGGGGCTGGTGGACATCGTGCTCACCTCCATGACGAAGCCCGGCTTCTACTACACGTTTGCGTACTCGGCAATTATCGTCATTTTTGGGATCAAGCGCATTCGGCGGCGGAAGACCCCCTACATCAAGGTCCAGACGCTCACGTTGATGGGGGTCCAGGTCCTCCCGCTCTTCCTCCTGCCGGAGATCGTGCTCCCGTATCTCGGGCAGAACGGCCTGCTCCCGACGGGCGTGCTCGACGCCCTCTTCCCGGTGAGTGAGTATGCCGTGCACGGCCGCGAGTACTGGCGGGCCTACGGCTTCATCCTGGCCTGGCCCCTGATGGTGTACAACGTGTTCACGAGCGACCCGCTCTGGTGGTGGCTCGCCATCTGCTTCGTGCAGACGTTCGTGCTGATCCCGGGCATGATCTACTTCTGGGGCAAGGGCGCCTACTGCGGCTGGATCTGCA
>JBDGQP010000043.1:5424-11180 GCA_042218975.1 Salinibacter sp. | reverse complement strand
TGCAACCCGCCTAATCGGTGGCGCGCTTTACACAAGAAATCTGACTTGATCGAGGAGGGAGGCGGTTGCCGACTGATGCTCCTTGACATCGAGCTCCTATGGGGGGTCTACCCTGATCTTTACTCGCGCGGAAGGCATCCGAGACCGGTCTAGCCTGGTAAGTCGGGTCGGGCTTTTCCGGGACCTTCCCTGCCTCAAGTTTTGGAAGTTTTCTCGGCGGGCATTCGTCCCTGACTGTGGCGTGCACCTCACCTCTTCCTCAACGGACACCCACCCGTCCGCGTCTGCACGCAGGTAATCTGACTCTCGGAGGGCACGTCATAGAGATCCTCCGCGATGGGGACGAGGCTGACCGACTGCTCCGGAAGCTCCCCGAGCCGGGTCGAGCCCCGCGCCTCGTAGTTCTTGGTCCACTCCCCTTCGTAGTAGAGCGTGAAGTCCCCGGTCTCTGAAATGTTGATCGTCGTGCCGGAGAGGGTGTAGTCCGTTTCGTTCTGGTCGGCGTCGTAGAGCTTGAGGGCCTCCACGTATCCGGTGAGGCCCGAGAGGTCGTCCCCATCCTGCACGGTGGCGACTCCGGTAAACCGCACGTCGATGTCGAAGTAGCCGCGGCCGGCGAAGCGAATATCGAGCCCATCGACCTGCACGGCGACCTCGCCTTCAGTCGTGTTGTTGCCGCGGGCGCGGCCGTAGCCGCCGGGGCCGGAGCTTATGATCTGCCCATCCACGTCCGCCTCCATGTCGGTCACGTCCGCGGGCCCGTCCATCCTGTAGAGGGACCGGCCGCTCTGGAGGATCATCTCCTCGTCGAGAAAGACGGCGGTGAGGTCGCTGAGGGCGGGCTTGATGCCTTCGTCGTCGCGGAAAGGCTCGGTGCCGGTTCCCCATCGATAACGCTCACGTAGCTCGATACCGTCGGGCACGCCGTAGAGGAAGCTCGCCGTGTCGACCTCATCTTCGTTGCCCTCTGCGGGCCCGACGCTCGCGGTTTGGCGCACGCCCGCCGCCCAGGGCCGGGTGTCGAGCCTGCGCACGATCGAGAGCGTGCGGGAGAGCTCCAGTCGGCCCGGGTTCAGCAGCTGGAAGTGCCGGCTGTCCGGGTCGGTGCGGTGGGCGCCCTGGACCAGCTCCTCCATCACCGCCTGGAGGCGGCGGTCGTCGCGCTCGGTACTTGGCGGGTAGAGGTCAGGCATTAGCTGTCGTCAGAATCCTTGTCGTCGGCGTCGCCATCCTTTTCTTCCTCCTCGTCCTCGCTTTCGAAGAACGGGTCCGGTGGGAAGGGGCTGACGTCGCTGGCGGAGAGGTAGTGCTTGGCGTCGGGCTGTGAAAGAATGCTCACATCTGTGGCCTATGGTCTGTTTACTGGCAGAGTGTGATCCAGCCTTCCTTCGTGTACCACTGCGTGCGGTCGTCCCCGAGCTCGATGTTTGTGACCTGCTGGACGCGGCGGGCGTTGATGAGCTCTCGGTCCTGGCCGACCGTGCCCCTCCGCATCGCAATCACGCGGGCGTCTCGGGCGCCCTGCTCGCGGACGCGCTCTTCGATCTCGTTGATGATGAGGCGGCCGCCGCCCTCGATGTTGTTGACGTAGTCGACGACCACGCGCTTCGCATCGTTGGGGATGGGGCCGTCGATCCGTACCTGGATGGCGAGGCCCTCGTAGGTCGGGAACGTGACGTAGACGCGGCTCGGGCCCTCCGTCGCGAGGGCCTCCAGCTCCTGTCGGAGGTCGTCTCCGGCGAAGCCGATGGCGGGGTCGACGTAGACCTCGGCGGGATGGTCCACCTGGTAGCCCGTAGTGTCATCTCCCACTTCTCGCGGTTGAGGAGACCATTCGCCCTGCTTATCTGGGATTTTCAAGTCATTACCGACTCCCCCGTCGGCTCAAAACCCTCGGGGAGAGGGCCAGCTATTCGGTGGTCACCTGGTTGTTCTGGACAGCGATGCCACCTACGACCAGTGAGGAGTCCTCCTCGACCTGAAAAGCGTAGCCGGGACCCTCGTAGTTGCCGTGCTTCACGGAGACGGCCTCCCGACGAACGTACCGAGTGGGATCCTCCTCACGGTCACAGGTGGGGCGACCCGGCTTTTTGTAAGGCCGTGTTTTGCGGTGATTCTCATCGAGAGCGTACTTCGTAAAGAGAATTGAGGCAGCATTTCGACCCGTGACGGTCACGCGAAAGCCGCGGCGTGTTTCTACGATATCTCCCGGGCTGCCCAGGGCTGCTAAGGCTTTCTCTAACGTGTAGAACGCGTCCCGGCAGGCCTCCCAGCCGCTGTTTTCAGGCTCGTACGGCTTTCTCAGGGTTAACTCTTCGGCCTCGTGCGGCCGTACTTGGTCGATCGTCACGTCAAAGTGAAACTGGCCGTTGTCGGGATCAGCCGTCCCCCATTTTTTCCTCAAAGGGTGCAGGCAGTCGACCGGAATGCCCGGTAGGGTCCGGGGCAGGCCGTGCTCGGCGATCTCACGCCTGAGGCCGGCGATGACGCGAGAGTGGCGTTGCCTGGCTGCTGAGCCTTCAAGGCGAAGGGAAAAATCTATAGACCACTCGTCCCGCATCCGCAGGTCTTCGGTAATCACGTAGTCGCCCCTGGGCGGCTCGATCTTGAACGCCACGAGCACTGCGTGCATCAGCGGCGTGGAATGGGAACGGGCATTATGGTTCGTAGCCCCGCGGGCCCGGTCGTAAAAGATCATCTTCTCGTAGGTCGGTCCGATTGGCTCGAGGAGCTCATCTCCTTCCTCGATCGCACCGGCCGGCCGCCAACCCGTCTTTTCGTTCCCGATGTTTGCCAAAACTGGATGCCCAACCGGAAGCCTCAGCGGCCACGGTAGTCCGTCAACCCTGATCTCCGTACTCTCCTCACAAACAGAATGCTTGGTGGCGGCCTCGATCCTCCTCAGGCGGCCGGCATGGGTGCGGGCCCAAATCGACTCCCCACGCTGAATCCGCTCGTAGACCTCCTGGGCCGGCGTTAGGGACTCGTTGGCTTCAATTAGACTATCTGAGAGTACGTAGCGGGAGTCGTCATCTTCCACCCTATCGGTATTCATCGCATCGATATCGTGCATAAGCTGAGTCGTTTTTTGGAGTCTCTAATCGAGTCGGCGGTCGCTTGCGGCGGGTTCTCTCTCACGCTCATGATGTGCCATGCCTGATGGGGGAGTGTTTGCCTGACGGGCCGTGTCGAGGTGGGGCCAGGCCCGCTGAGAGCCGTCGCGGCCCTCTGACTGGCAGGGTTGGGGACTTGCGGCCGGACGTCGAGCCTGTGGGCCGCCACCCCTGGCTCAAGAGGACTTCTGACCTGAACGGCTGCGGCCGGGCCGGTTACTACCGAAATTTGATGGGCGAGGGCAACCTTCCATGCCGGACATGACCCCCGCACGGATCCGGCTCGCGTTGGCATGGACCACCGTTGGCCCCAACCAGCTTTTCCCAGTGGGTCTCGCAGAGCGGGGTGTCCTTCTCAGGCAAGGTGCCCTCCTTGCTCATGCCTCGTCGGTCCGGGCTGCCTCGCCTTCCCGGAGAACCATAGACGGAGGAGGAAATCCTCACCGTCCTCGTGTCGAGTTTCGCGTCCCAGGCTCCCTAGGACACTTCCTGGCCGGCCTGGCGATCTCATCTCTTGCTGGAACGCAAGTCAGGCCCAGCCCCAAGGAGACATGGCAGCCATGCCAGACCGCAACCACGTTGTGTCCAGCTGGCTTCCAATCCGGCCCAAGACGGAATTGGATCCTCGCGTGCGAGTCGCTCGACTCGAGGAATGATCGCTGGAAAAGGGCGCCTGACCATCACACCGAAAGAAATTGTCCGATTGGCGCTTTCGGACTTTGGTTGTTTAGCCCGAGGTGAGGGGGACGCGTGGCCAAAAATCCCTACCGTAGATTTCGGTTGGTTACGCGCCTAAAGTCTCCGAAAGGCCCGGAAAGCCCCAAAATCAATCAGCGCCGCTGCTAGGGGATTTTGTTACGCGTTTACCCTTCGAAACAGGTTTAAAGGCCTGCAAAACAGGAAAACCGGACGGGGACCGGACGAGAATGCCGGCCGGAGGCGTGCCTTGAAAAATGGGAATTTACACTTCACCTCGGGAAGAGAGAACAAATTGGACGCCTAGAGTAAAGCTAGACCGGGACCGTGCTCCGGGTCGAATTCTACTCACTTCGTTTGGCTCAACGAGCCTGCAGAGCTGGAGCGCAGCCTCTATTTCAACTACCGGTTATCACGAATCTGAGCGGCTCAAACAAGCAGAAACGACAGCAAAGGGCTGTCAAGGTACGCTATAGGGAGGGAGACGGCTCTTGCAGGAGATCCAGCAGCGGAAGGGTCGCTGTAGGAAGCCGGTGCACGACTGCGCTACAACGTGATCTCACGCCCTATAGTCCACTCAGCAGCCAATCCGACACCGGCTGCGTACGGCTGAATATGTGGAGGTCAGTCAGTTCACTTGAGGGACGTTTCCACCTCTGACCCCATTTGGCACATCTCATGGCCAGTCTGTTCGGATGAGGTCCTCTCCCGCCGCCAAGGGCCAAGTACACCGAGGAGGTTCTCTGAGACATCGCACCAGTAACTGAAGTCTGCAGGCCGACTTCGCGGCTTGGTCGTTTCACTACCTGGCGTTGGACGTAGAGGACCTCTGCCAGCAAACACTTCTGGTGGAACCAACTCTTCCGTGGACGCGGAATATTCCTAGCTAGCCAGCAGCACGTATTTCGGATGGCGCACGGCCTCCTCGTCCACCTCAAATTTCCAGCTCCCGTCACCATTCTGATGTTCACTCAGCTCCCACCTCGCGCCAGCCTGCTCCAGGCGTGTCTTGATGGATTTAGCGTGAGACTTCGAGGTCGTCCAGATAGTCACTGTGTCGTCTTGATTGCAAAATGAGATCGAGGTTTCAGTCATCGGCTTGGCGTTTTCGTTTGGAGGAAGCTCGTGTCTCGGGGAAGGCATCGTGCCTTCTCATACCTAATGGTGTGCAAAGCCGATAGGGAGAGGGCAGAGACGGTATGGACAAAGCAGTGGTAGTGAAGACAGAAAGTGCGGCTATTTAGGACGCCGGATCTTCCCACACCCTGTAGATACGGGGGTTGACGCAGCAACTCGCCTAAGGACCATGCGGCCGGCCTAACAGCAGGCCAGAGTTCTCGGAGGCGAGAGCCTGAATGGAGAGGTCAGTGGACACGGGGAAGAGGGCGGCGAACCGTACGGAGGGAGAGTTGCTAATGGACGGGCCTTCCACGTCATCAGGGAGAGGTTAGAGGGAACCATCCGCAAGCAGCCGGGGGCGCGACGTGGTATTTTGTAGGGAGGGGTCTGGTGAGAAGGAGTTTGGCGAGGGGCTCTGCTGGGAGGACGATAAATATGGATCCTGTCCTTGCCAGCCAGCACGTTGAAGTCGATGGGATGAGGAGCCGGATCATTAACGCGATCTGTGAGGCCCGACTCGAGAGATGCGGTCAGGTTCAGCATCACTGCAAGACGGGCGGTATATCTCGACCATTTTTTGGTTGTCATTGGGTGATCTCTTGTCCAGTGACGGCTGATGCTGGATCACGCCTGGGGCGATATCTAGAGAGTACTGATCTACATAATACCGTGAATTGCGACGGAGGGAGTTTGTCCAACTTCTCTCCCTGATTTACACCACCGGAGATTCTTAAAGCAGAGTCGTCCAGACAACCGACTCGGTCGGAGGCGTAATCTATCGATCGTTTCTGAACGTCCTGAAGAATTGTCCTCTTAGGGACGATTTCT
>JBDGQP010000043.1:0-5324 GCA_042218975.1 Salinibacter sp. | reverse complement strand
TCTTAGGGACGATTTCTGGCCCGTGAGCCCGCCTCCGAATTGGATCGTTTTGTCACATTAGTTTAAGGTGCCTGTCTAGTGGGGTGGGAACATGCGCCCGCGTATGTGCGCGCGGGCTCTTCCAATCGGGTTTGCACATCATTAGTGGCGAATTAGAACCGCCGCAATTGAGAATGTCTTGTGCAACCGCCCACCACCCGAGAGAGGACCGAAAAAATCCTTAAAAAGACCTGGCTCCCACCATATGATTACTACCTTGAGAGTAACCCGCATCTCGTCCTTACATCACCACATACTCACCTCTATCTGGTTCATGCTGCCCGGCTGAGTGTCCATGGGGAGACTTGTGTTCGGGCCCACACGGAGAAGGTCGAAAATCTACTGTTTACCAGACCCAGGACTGTCCAAGCAAGCCGAGATGGCGTTCGTGGGACACTGCCTGAAGAGACGCCTCACTTGACATGGACACATACCCCGCAGCGATACGCGGGGCCGGGAAGGAGAAAAGGTTGCTGGATCGGAGGTACAGCCATCTGTTGCGGGAATTCGGCCAACAAAGAATATAATCGTGGTGGAGATGCCAATCGCGACAAAGGCGGTGCACTAAGGGCACTGGCGACCAAGGTTATCAGGAAGGAGGGGGACCTAGCACCTCACATCACACTTGGAGGCTCCAGCCCAACGATCTTGACCTCCACCGCATCGCCAGTAGCCGCCTTGCTGGCAGAGGAGGCGAAGGTGGAAGGCCTGGGGCTGGTACCTGAAGGGAGCGGGTGTCAGGAAGGCTCGGAGGGCGGTGGGGAAGAGGTCAACCAACCGTACTTGTCGGCCACGAGAGGGTCCCCGGGTATAGAGTGGTTACACTTCGGAGTACTGATCTCGAAGTCCCGTGGTGGACAAGACGTTACAGTAAACCTAGGACTCCGATCCTCTGGTACAAAAGTGGAGAGTACGGAGTCCAATAAAGTAGACACCGGCCCAAAGCCGGCCGTCAGGGTCCGCAAAGCGCTTCAGCGAAAGACGTGCGAGCGCTCCACCATCGAGGCGATCTACGAACACGTCCCGGAGGCCAAAAACGACAAGGTCCTCTACCGCTGGATCGTCTACTGCCTCTGGACGACGTGGCGGGACAACACCACCCGCCACCGCGTCATCCACCACGAGATTCTGCACTGGATCGGCGCCCACCGCTTCCGCAGCGCGGAGGGAGTTTTGGAGTACGTCGCTGACCGTCTCCCCATCGACTGCTCGGACACCTGGAGCCCGGGCTCCCACACGCGCCAGATCCTCGACGACGGCCTGCCGGGCGAGCTTTGGAAGAAGGTCAAGTCCGACCTCGACACCGCGCCCAGCGAGTACGACACCCGGGTCTACGTTCTCTCCGGCCGCGTCTGCACACAAAAGGATCCGGCGAAGATGCGAAAGGAACTGGAGGAGGAGATCTCCGGCATGACGCCGCCCTCCCCGACGGCCCACCGCATCTGGCGCCAGATGAACGAGCTCCCATCGAACCGATTTTCCCGCTTTCAGGACAAGATCGCCACGGCACTGGAGTACGTCGACCGGATGGAGATCGACGTCAGCATCAGCCCGCTCCAGAAGGCGCGTCTCCGGTGCTACACCGGCTGCGAGAAGGACGATGACACCGGCGAGCTTTCCGGCAACGTCGTCCGCTACAAGGCCCGCGTGCGGCACGAGAAACGGAAGCTCGCCGAAGAGCAGCGGGCCAAGTACAAAGAGCTTCTCCACGACATTGCCCGGCAGCACAAGCCGTTCTACGGGTTCAGCCGGAAGGAGCGAACCGACCGGATCTTCAGCCACAACAACTCCGCGCTCCTGCTTCCGTCTGAGGTCCGCAGCATACTATGTGAAAGCCTCTACGACGTCGACCTGAAGAGTGCCCACCTGCTTATCGCAGCGTGGCTCTGGGACGCTCACGGCGCCCTGAAGACGCTCACGCAGGACGGCTACTGCATCTGGGGCGACATGATGGAGCACGGCCGGTCTCTCTTTGAAGAGCGAGGCCTGGAGGTCCCGGAGAAGGGCACCGACCTCTACGACGAGGTCAAGGCCGGGATGAAGGTTATGGTCTACTCGACCGTGTACGGGATGCCGGCCTCCTCCATCCAGGCGGAGGTCACGAAGAGCCTCCAGCACGTTCTCGGGCCCGACGTAGGAGCCTGCCTCCGCTCCCACCCGGTCGTTTCGGAGATCATGGAGAAACGCGACGAGAAGCTCCAGGCCTTAGAGCCGGGCGACGTCCTTGACGCGCCCTCCGGCATCGACATCGAGGTCGAGGTCGGCCTCGAAAATGAGGGCGAGAAAGGGTATAAGCACCTCGTAGGCCCGAAGTCGGCGGTCGCGACCCAGGCCCAGGCCTACGAGCAGGAGTTGATGAGCGTCCTCTTAGACGTCGCAGACGAGCGGCCGCGGTTCGACCTGATGCTTTGGCTCCACGACGGGGCGGTCTGTGAGGCCCGCCACCCGAACGCCGTCAAGCGGGACGTAAATGAGGCCCTCCACGCGAAGCGCGAGGAGCTTACGGAGTTTGCCGGCAAAGATACCCTCATCCCGGCCCTCTTCAAGGTCGAAAAGATCGAGGCGCCGGAGATGCCTCCGAAGAACGTAGACGATCGTGTTGCGAACGCCGGTGGTGGGGCCGTTCGGTTAAAGGATGGTGAGTCAGCCGTTATGGTGGATTCGGAAACCGGTGAGGAGGTTGGGCAGGCAGGAAACCTCCTTCTCAAGCATGAACATGAGCTTTACCGCGTTGCGGGCGCCTACATCCGAGTTTGCAGCGACGGGTATGAGACTGTATCTGATCCATTTCCTGAGGATGAGTTATGGCAGACGTCCGGCGACAGTGAAGACAGTTCAATCGGGGAAGAGTTTGTGGAGCAGAAGTGGATGAGCGATCTGACCATCACTTGCAGGGTTGTGACAGGTGTGAACGTGCTATCGAAGGTGGCGGAGTCATCACCCACCTCATGTACGCTTGTGAGAGATGCCGACAAGCAGTTGACTGACGCAGTCCAGGCGCACCTCGAAAAGCAGAAACGGCTGAGCGAGGGGGACCTGCCCGCCGACCCGAGGGAGGCCGTGCGCCAGGGATTCAGCATTCGGGCCTGGCTTGGGGAGCAGTCTGGGCGTTCCCATAGTAGCGCTCCATCCTCTCCACGTTCGCCTCGGCAGGGTGCCTCATCCGGCGCCGGCAGTCCTCGCAGTGGTGATGATCGTTCTCCCCACTGTGAGACGACTCGCCACCTCGCTCGCAGCTTCAAGGCTCCTCGTCCCCCTGATTGAGGACGTCTAGTTGCATCGGTTAGAAATCAATCCGAGGAGTACGACATGGAGGCGCAAACAGAAGCGGCAGCGATCTACACGCGGATGTGCCGACGCCCCAATCCGTCGGATCGTTCGTGAAAGCAGTTGCCAGCAATACCGAAGAGCTTAACGTTCCTGCAGAGGAATGGCTCGAACACCGGTTTGACGGACGGATCTCGCTCTAAAGCCGCCTGCCCGGTTTCACATCACAAGAGGGCAATAGAGACGAAAAAGATTGCCCTCTAGACACGATGAAAAAGGTTTACGAAGTACAGGACCGAGATCTTGAACGCGCTGGCGCTGAAGGTGCTAAAGCCATTACCAGGGATCTCGAAGATCAGGTCGGGGACATCCGACTGCTTGGACGTTTAAAGACGGGCCTTATTACGATCAGCGATATTTGCCGGCTCTACGGAGTGTCCGAGCGTACAGTGCACGACTGGCCGCTGGAGCCCGCCGACACGCCGACGCAGAGGAACCTCTACCGGGTTGAGGAAATCGCGAACCAGCTCACTGGAGCTTCGAGCTAATCGGTTTCGGCTTCCAGCCGGTTTCTACCACAGATCCTCGTGCTTGTCGTCGAGCTCCTCATCGCGGACAGTCCGCAGGTAGTGCTCCGTCGTTGAAATCGACTCGTGGCCAAGCGCCGCCTGGATCTCCTGGAGGTTCCACCCCTGCTGCATCATCCGCTGTGCGGAGGTGTGTCGGGCGACGTGGGTCGAGAGGCTCAAGTCGATCCCGGCCGCATTTGCGATCTCTTTCAGCTCCTGGTTCACACGGCGGTTCATGTCCTCGATCGCACGGCGAAGACCCGCTTCTTTGGTCAGGTCGCGCTTATGTGCGTACCGTTCCAGAAGGGGAAAGACAAACCGCGTTGAACCCTGACGGTCGGCGTAGAATTCTAAAATCTCCTCGGCAGGAGGAACGAGCTTCAGGTCTTTCTGCGCCCCGGTTTTCCGCATCTGGTATCGGACTCGCTGTCCACGGATCTGGCTCCATTCGAGGCTGGACACGTCCGACCATCGCATTCCGAGCATGTACACCGAGAACAGAAACACCCGCAGGCTGTGGGCGGGAAGACCGCTGGTTGTGAAACGCGCCTCCCCATCGTCAATCCGTCCGAGAAGCGACTCGAGGGACCGAACCTGCTCGGCCGTGAGCGGGGTCTTTTCGGTGCGTTCGCGACTGAGGGTAATGTAGTCGAAGGGGTAGTCAGCCTCCGGGAAGAGTCCGTCCCTTATCGCGACGTTGATCATACGCCTCAACGTCCGCATCGTCTTGTGGATTGTGTTCGTGGCGTTGCCCCGTACCTCGGACTCCCAGGTTTGCATTTCCTCCAGTAGGGCAGGGGTCAGGTAACGAGGAGAGAGGGGAATGTCCTCTACCCCGCGCGTGTGGCGCAGAAACTCCCGGAGCTTCGTGATCGCCGTGAGGTGGTTTTTCCGAGTTGACCTTTTATCGTACATGAGCGGGATCCGCTCCTCGCAGAACTCGGCAAAGCCAGTAGACTCCTCCGGCTCCGGGTCAAGGGCCTCATCGATCGCAGATTTGACTCGGTCGGCGCTGACCCGGACGCCGGAAGTCTGCAGTGAGGTCAGGGCTTCCTGTGCCGTAGATTCGATTCTCCGCAGCCCAGCATTGATCTCGGCCGCTTGGCGGTGAGAGCGGGTGACAGAGCCATCTCGCCATTTATCCGGGTTGACCCGAATATCCGTAGAGATGAAGCGCCTAGAGCCATCGCTTGATATCCTAAGGTCAACTGGGGCACGTCCGTCATCTCCAACTCGGTCATCGCGGCAGCGAAACGAGAGAGACGCCATGATCAATAGTAAAGGGTTCGACAGTTATGATCTCGGTTGAGATGAATCACTGAACCGTGCATTCCACACCGTCTGAGAGTACGAGAGTTGTGAGGTATCGGTCCCATGAGAGGCGGTAAGCATTTTTCAGCAAACCCTGCACCATCTCGCTACACATCAGAATCTTATAATCGACTGACA
>JBDGQP010000042.1:0-9532 GCA_042218975.1 Salinibacter sp. | reverse complement strand
TGGGAGGCCGAGCGGAACGCTTGGGATCAACCGATCTGCCATCGTCACGTGACGCTCTGCCCTCAACGTGTGACATCAAAACAGTCTCTTAGGCCTCATCCGGGATCGACACCACGTCGTCCCTCCCGATAACCTTCCACCCTTCCGCGGCACGCCCGGTCCCGAACCAGAGGCGGGCGCCGGGCTCGACGAACTCGCTGAGAAACCGCACGAACGTCTCCGGTGACACGTTGGCGGGCACCTCGTCGGTCGTGAGCACAAGCGCCTCCTCCTGGCGCTGGAAGTAGCCCAGGGCAAACGGCAGCGGCCCGCTGGTTTTCGTACTGAGTTCCTCACGGTAGACCTCGCTTTCCCGCCGGAGGGACTGGACGAGCTCGACGGTGAGCCAGTCCTGCTCCTGGCCCGCCACCAGATTGTGGTGGCGACGCTCAAACAGTTTGTAGATGAGGTCGTCGAGCGTGTCGCGCTGGTCATCGCGGACGACGACGTTCTCGACGCGGCAGGCAATCCGGTCGGGCATCGGGACCGGGAGGGATCTTACACACGGTGGGCGATGACGGCGGCTCGCCGATTGGGATTCGCGGTACAAGACGTCGGTTGAACGGTTCCTTTCTCCTCTATTCTGGCTCGATGGACTCACTCACCCAAATTACACTCGGCGCGGCGGTCGGCGAGGCCGTCGGCGGACGCCGGGCCGGCAACAAGGCTCCGCTCTGGGGGGCGGCCCTCGGCACGCTCCCCGACCTCGACGTGCTCGCAACCCCGTTCTTGACGGAGGCGCAGTCCCTCCTCTTCCATCGGGGGCCCTCCCACTCCCTGCTGCTCATCGCTCTTCTTACCCCTCTTCTCGGCTATGCTCTCGCCCGCCTGCACAGCGGCGGGCCCTCCCGGCGCCGCTGGGCCGTGCTCGTGGGGAGCGTCCTCCTCACGCACGTCGGGCTCGACTGCCTCACCACATACGGCACGCAGGTCTTCTGGCCCTTCACCCGAACGCCCGTGATCATCGGATCGATCTTCATCATCGACCCGCTGTACACAGTCCCGCTGGCCACGGGCCTGCTCGTCGCCCTCCGGTGGGGCCCCTCGGATCGGACTCGGCGCCTCGCCAACTACGCCGGCCTCGCGGTGAGTTCGGCGTACCTCGCCCTCACGCTCGTTAACAAGGCGCACGTGGAGCACGTCTTCACGACGGCCCTGGACCGCAAGGGGCATCCCACGGAGGTCTACACGAAGCCAACGGCCTTCAACAATCTTCTCTGGACCGGCATTGCCGAGGGACCGGACGGCTTCTACGTGGGGTACTACTCCCTTCTGGACGACGACACGGCCATCGACTTTCGGTACGTTCCAAAGAAGCACCATCTGCTGGGGGACGCCGCCGACAACCCGTTCGTGGACCGGCTCCGCTGGTTCTCACGGGGCTACTTCACCGTGCGGCGGGCCCCCGACGGCACGCTGACCGTGCAGGACCTGCGCTTCGGCCGCAACGATCTGGGGCTCACCCCGAGCGGCAAGTACATCTTTACCTTTCACCTCAAGCGCAACGAAAACGGCCGCATCGTCGGCTTTACCCAGCGGCGGCCGCAGATGGCGGTCGACTGGCCTCTGTTCCGCCGCTTCGTCGCCCGGATTGGAGGCTGCGCCCCGAACGGAACGCCCTCGGCTTCGCGGTGACCCTGGTCGCAATAAGTCTGTGAAGGCGCCCCCCCAGGCCGAGGGGTCGTTGACTCTCCGCCGCCTCTCACTCAGATTAACGGACCTCCTTTTTTCCAGACCCCACCGTTCCTCGCGATGAACGATCTCTTCTCCCAGAGCTACTTCTCGGCGGAAACGCTCAACCTAGCCGCCGACTATTTGCTGAGCGGCATCGCCTTCGTCCTGATTCTGGTGATTGGGCGCTACCTGGCGCGCTGGGTCCGGGACCTCATTCGCGGCGGGCTCGACACCCCGGGGGTGGACCGCACCCTTACGAGGTTCGCGGGCAACTTTGCCTACTACGGCATCTTCCTCCTGGCCATCTTTGCCGCGCTCGAAACCCTCGGGGTGGAGACCGCGAGCTTCGTGGCGGTTCTTGCGGCCGCGAGCTTCGCCGTGGGCCTGGCCCTGCAGGGCACGCTGGCCAACTTCGCCGCCGGCATCATGCTGCTGGTCTTCCGGCCCTTCAGCGTCAACGACTACGTCGAGATCGCCGGCGAGACCGGCTTCGTGAAGGAGATTCAACTCTTCTTCACCCGTCTCCGCACTCGGGAGAACCGGCTCATCGTCGTCCCCAACGGCGACATCTTCGGGACCACAATCGAGAACATCTTTGCCCACGACCAGATCCGCGTCGACTGCGACGTCGGCACCGACTATCCGGCCGACATCGACGCGACGCGCGAGGTGCTTCTCGAGGCGGCCCGCAGCGTAGAGGGGCGGCTCGAGGACGAGGGCGAGCAGGCTGCCCTGGTCGGGCTCGGCGGCTCTTCAATCAACTGGCAGGTGCGGGTCTGGGCCAGGCCCGAGGACTACTTCCGTCTGAAGCAGGAGTTGACGCGCCAGGTCAAGTACCACCTCGACGAGGCCGGCATCGGCATCCCGTTTCCGCAGATGGACGTGCACCTCGACGAGCTCAACGGCGAGGCCTGAGCCGCCCTCTTTGTTCTTTGCACGAACACCGACCGGCGACGGAACGTGCGTCCCCGGCCCGGCTACCACCGGACGCACCCTTCGACAGCCCTTTTCCCAACCGACTCCCCCTTCCATGCCTACACGTTCTGCCGACGCGACCTGGGACGGCAATCTGCCCGACGGCCACGGCACCATGCGGATGGAGAGCGGCTCCTACGAAGGCGCATACTCCTACCGCTCCCGCTTTGAGGAGGACGACGGCACCAACCCCGAGGAGCTGATTGCCGCCGCGCACGCCGGCTGCTATTCAATGGCCCTCTCCAACGTGCTGGCGGAGGAGGGCCACGACCCCGAGTCCGTCGATACGACCGCCGAGGTGACGCTTCGGATACTGGAGGACGGGCCCGCCATCACCAAAATTCACCTCACGACCACCGCCCACGTGCCGGGTCTGGACGACGACACGTATCAGGAGCTCGCCGCGGCCGCCAAGGACGGCTGCCCGGTCTCGAAGGCCCTCGCCGGCGCCGAGATCACGCTGGACGCCACGCTTGAGGGATAAGTCTCGAGACGTGCCGCGCGTTCTGCCCCAGTCCTCCTCGGAGGGCTGGGGCTTTTTTGATACGTGAAGCGTGAGCGTCCCCCGCAGATCACGCATCACGCCCTCACGCATCACGGCCTCACGCATCACGGCCTCACGCATCACTCGATGACCGACAGGACGATTTTCCCCGCGTTCTCGTTGTTCTCCATCCGGCGGTGGGCGTCGGCGACGTCGGTCCAGTCGTAGACCGAGTCGATGACCGGCCGGAGCTGCCCGTCGACGAACTGGGGCAGGACGTCGCTCGCAAACTCCTGGGTAAGCCGCACCTTGTAGGCAAGGTCCCGGGATCGGAGCGTGCTGGCGAGGAGTTGGGCCCGCTTCGCCATGAGGGCGCGCAGGCTCACCTGCTCGACGGTGCTCCCCCCCAGCGTGGCGAGCTGCACGATTCGGCCGTCGACCGCCAGGCTGTCGACGTTCTGGTGGAAGTACGGGGCCCCGATGAAGTCGAGAATGACGTCGACCCCGCGCTCGCCGGTGATCGCGGCGATCCGGTCGGCGAAGTCTTCGTGCGCGTAGTCGATGGTGGCCTCCGCCCCGAGATCGCGGCACACCTCGTGCTTTGGCGCCGAGGCGGTGACGTACGGGTGCGCCTCCGCCCGGCGGATCAGTTGGACGGCGGCGGTCCCGACGCCGCTCGCCCCTGCGTGGACGAGGACGTGGTGCCCAGCCTGCAGGCCTCCCAGCCAGTGAAGGGCCTGGTACGCCGTTAGAAACACCTCCGGGAGGGCCGCGGCCTCCTGCATCGACAGGCCGGGCGGCACCGCCATGAGCCGATCCTTATGGACCACCGTGTACTCGGCGTACCCGCCCCCGTCGAGGAGGGCGAAGACGCGGTCCTCCCCGTGCCAGTCGAGCACATGGGTCCCGGTCTCGGCCACGGTGCCGGCCATCTCCAGGCCCAGAATGTCGGACGCCCCGTCCGGCGGGGGATAGTGGCCCTGGCGCTGGAACGTGTCGGCCCGGTTCAGGGCGGTGGCGTGGACCCGGACCAGCACCTCGTCGGCGGCCGGTTCCGGGGCAGGCACCTCCTCGATCGTCATGCGCTCGGGGGGCCCGGGTTCGGGGACGGTCACGGCACGCATGGGCACTCCTGGGGATTGATTTCGGGTTAGCGCGGAATCCAATCGTCCTCTTCGGCGCGCTCCTCGAGCCGGCGGCGAACCAGATCGAGGGCCGCGGTCGCGAACAGCTCCTTGTTGAGGGTCCGGTCCTCCACGAACTGCCGCCGTACGGCGCGGGTGCGCCTCCCGTCGGCGTAGCCGAGCCAGACGGTGCCCACAGGTTTCTCTTCGGTCCCGCCGCCGGGCCCCGCGATGCCGGTGGTGGCGACGCCCACGTCCACGTCGAGCGCCTCGCGGACGCCGGTGGCCATCTGCACGGCCACCGGTTCGCTCACGGCGCCGTGCGTCTCGATCGCGTCCCCCTCGACCCCGAGCACGGACCGTTTGATGCGGTTGGCGTAGGCGACCACGCTTCCCTCGTAGTAGGCCGACGATCCACTGACGCCCGTGAGTCGATGCCCGATGAGGCCGCCGGTGGCGCTCTCCGCGGTGGCGATGGTCCGGTCTGCGTCGCGGAGCTGTCGGCCGAGCACCTCCTCCAGCTCCACGTCGCCGGTGCCAATGACGTGCTCACCGGCCCGGTCGCGGATCCGGGCCTCCAGACGGTCGAGGGCCTCCTGCGCCGCCGTCGTGTCTCCGTTCGTCGCCGTAAGGCGGAGCCGAACGCCGCTCGTGGACGGCAGATAGGCGAGGCCGAGGGCGTCGCTGAGCAGGTCGGAGAGGTCGCCCAGGCGCTCCTGCAGGGCAGACTCCCCGATGCCGGACGTCACGAGCGTGCGGTGGGCCACGGCGTGTACGTCTTCCTTGGCGTTCAGTCGGGGCTCCACGGCCAACTCGAAGATGCCCTTCATCTCCTGCGGAATGCCTGGCAGCACGGCCACGAGGCGGTCGTCCCCTTCGATCGTCTCCGCGGACCAGAGCCCCACCGCCGCGCCCACCGGGTTGTCGAGCGGCTCGAAGCCCTCCGGCACCTGGGCCAGGGCGGGCGCCGACCGGGGCATCTGGCGCCCGCGGCGCTCGTAGTAGCGGCGAATGCGATCCAGGATCTCGTCGTCGGTCCGGAGCGGGGCCCCGAAGACGTCGGCCAGCACCTCGCGGGTCACGTCGTCGTGGGTGGGGCCCAGCCCGCCGGTGAGGATGGTGAGGCGGGCCTGCCGGACGGCCCGGGTCAGCTCCTCCCGCATTGTGGCGGGGTCGTCCCCGACCGTCACCGTCCGCTCGACCTGTACGCCCAGCCGGCTGAGGCGCTCTCCCAGCCAGGCCGCGTTCGTGTTCGTCGTCTGGCCGATGAGCAGCTCGTCGCCGATGGTGAGCAGGTGGGCGTTCATCAGAAGCCGGTCGTTCACTGGGAGGTGCATGAGGGAGTCGGCGGCCCCGCAGCGGCCCGGCGGCCGGGCCGAACCGCCGGGGAGGCCGCGGCGCCGTCGGCGGGGCTCACGCGTCGGGGTGGGCCCCGCCGTGCTCGGCGGACCACCCTGCGGGATCGGCCCGCCAGGCCTGCAGGGTCTCGCGCTCGGCGTCGGAGAGGCGGTCCTGGCTGTGGGCGACGTCGACCAGGACGCGGAGGTCCGTGAGAACGTGGCGGCGCACGTCCGCCTCCTCGAAGGCGCGCTCGGCCGCGGCCAGCCGATAGGAAAAGATCGCCAGGACGGCCCGCACCTGTGCCCCGGCCGCCCGCAGGGCATCGACGGCGTCGAGGGCCGAGCCGCCCGTCGAGATCAGATCTTCGACGAGAACGACGTCGTCGCCGGGCTGGACTCGGCCCTCGATTTTGGCGCCGGTGCCGTGCCCCTTCGCCTCGTCGCGGACATAGGCCATCGGCCTCTCGACGGCCTCCGCCAGCCAGGCCGCGTGGGGAATCCCGGCGGTGGCCGTGCCGGCAATCGTGGACGGGAGCAGGCCCTCCCGGTCGAGCCCCTCCGCAAAGCCGTCGCGGATGGCCCGACGGACCGCCGGGTGGGCAATCGTGAGCCGGTTGTCGCAGTAGATTGGCGCGACGAGGCCGGAGGTCCAGGTGAACGGGTCGGCCGGGCGCAGCGCAACGGCGCCGATGTCGAGCAGGGACTCGGCGAGGGCCCGGGCCCGAGGCCGGTCGGCAGGGGCGGCGGGCGTTCCGGCGGGGCGATCGGAGGGATCAGCCATCAGGACGGCGGAGGGTTCGGTATACAGTTATTCAGCCTCGACCCGTTCCTCGGCCGGAGCGACGAAATACAGGGCGCCGGTGGCGAGGGTGAACCCGACGACACCGGCCAGCGCCACGCCGGGAAGGGCACTCTCGCGCAGCACCCAGGTGGCGGCCTCCCGAACGGGCGGCGCCATGTGCATCGCCGTTCGGAGCACGAGCACGCCGAAGAGGAAGGCCAACTGCAACATGGTCTTGGCCTTCGCAATCCGGTAGGTGCGGAGCGTCTTGCCCCCGGTCTCGACCCAGGATCGCAGTCCCGTGACGGCGGCGTCTCGGAGGCCAATCAGAACAACGGCCCACCAGGGAACGATCGCGGGCATCTGCAGGGCGAGCGTGCCGAAGGTGCCCAGCACCAGAATCTTATCGGCGAGCGGGTCTAGGTACTGGCCCAACCGCGAGCGCACCTGGAAGCGCCGCGCGAGGACCCCATCGTAGTAGTCCGTCAGTGAGGCCAGTACAAAAAGCGCCAGGGCGCTCAGCTGTCCCTCCTGACTCGGCACGGTGAGCAACAACAGGAGAAGGGGCGTCACCAGGATGCGGCCGACGGTGAGGACGTTGGGAATGTATCGAAAACCGGCGGAAGTGTGCATGCACCGGGAATGCAGCGACGGCGGCTGGAATCAAATGAGAAGGACAGTGTCTTCCACGGATTCGCGGCCGCTCAGTTGCAGACGGAGGGGGCCAACCCCGAATCCTGCAAAGTTTTCAGACGCCGGCGTGGCAGTTCGTCACCACCGCGGCGCGGTTCGCTTCCGGACGGTCCCGTCTCTCCTCCCCTTCTGTCATTGTGGCGGAAGCCGGGCTGTGCGCAGGGCCCCGGCACCGTTCTTGATGATGTACAAGACTGGCGACGCAGGAACGACGTGCTTCAGAGATCCGCACCGTCGTCGACATTCGACGAACTTCCCGAACCAGAGCAGACCGATTCCTATGGGCAAGATCATTGGCATTGACCTCGGTACGACGAACTCCGTCGTGGCCGTGATGGAGGGGGACGACCCCAAAGTCATCGAAAACGCAGAGGGCTCGCGGACGACCCCGTCCGTCGTGGCCTACAAGGACGACGGCGAGCGCCTCGTCGGTGCCCCGGCGAAGCGCCAGGCCATCACGAACCCCGAAAATACGATCTCCTCGATCAAGCGGTTTATGGGCCGCTTCTACGACGAGGTCGAGGACGAGATCGAGGAGGTTCCCTACGAGATCGTGAAGGGGGACAACGACACCGCCCGCGTCCAGGTGGGCGACCGCCAGTACACTCCGCAGGAGATCTCGGCGATGGTGCTGCAGAAGCTGAAGCAGACCGCCGAGGACTACCTCGGGGAAGAAGTGACCGACGCGGTGATTACGGTCCCGGCCTACTTTAACGACGCGCAGCGAAAGGCCACGAAGGAGGCCGGCAAGATCGCGGGCCTGAACGTAGAGCGCATCATCAACGAGCCAACCGCGGCGTCCCTCGCCTACGGCCTCGACGACGAGAGCGATCAGGTCGTGGCCGTGTACGACCTGGGCGGCGGCACCTTCGACATCTCAATTCTCGAGCTCGGCGACGGCGTCTTTGAAGTGAACGCCACCTACGGGGACACGCACCTGGGCGGCGACAACTTCGACAAGCGCCTCATCGACCACATTGCCGACGAGTTTGAGAAAAATAAGGGCATCGACCTCCGCAACGACCCGATGGCCCTGCAGCGGCTGAAGGAGGCCGCCGAGAAGGCCAAGATCGAACTGTCGAGCGCCAAGACGACGACGATCAACCTGCCGTTCATTACGGCCACCGACGAGGGCCCGCAGCACCTGAACATGGACCTCAACCGGGCTACGTTTGAGAACCTGATCAACGACCTGGTCGAGAAGACGGTGCCGCAGATGGAGAAGGCCCTCGACGACGCGGGCCACTCGAAGAGCGACGTCGACGAGGTCATCCTGGTCGGCGGCTCGACGCGGGTGCCCCTCGTGCAGGAGACCGTCGAGGAGTTCTTCGGTCGGCAGGCGAACAAGTCGGTCAACCCCGACGAGGTCGTCGCGCTCGGCGCGGCCGTGCAGGGCGGTGTGCTGAGCGGCGACGTCGACGACGTCCTGTTGCTCGACGTCACGCCCCTGAACCTCGGCATCGAGACGCTCGGCGGCGTGATGACGACGCTGATCGAGGCGAACACCACGATCCCGACGAAGGAGAGCGAGATCTTCTCCACCGCCGCCGACAACCAGACCTCCGTCGAGGTGCACGCCCTGCAGGGCGACCGCGAGATGGCCAAGGACAACCGCACCCTCGGCCGCTTTCACCTGGACGGCATTCCGCCGGCCCCGCGCGGCACGCCGCAGATTGAGGTGACGTTCGACATCGACGCCGACGGCATCCTGAACGTCTCGGCCGTCGACAAGGCCACCGGCAAGGAGCAGTCGATCCGCGTGGAGGCGTCCAGCGGTCTCACCGAAGAGGAGATCGAGAAGATGAAGGAGGACGCCGAGAAGCACGCCGAGGAGGACAAGAAGCGCAAGGAGCGCGCGGAGACCATCAACGAGGCGAACTCGATGGTCTACACCACCCAGCAGAACCTCGAGGAGTACGGCGACAAGATCCCCGACGACAAGCGCGGGCCGATCGAGGACGCCCTCGAGCAGGTGGAGGATGAGCTCGAAACGGCGGACGCCGACGAGCCCGTCGATCGCCTCGAAGACGCGCTGGAGGACCTGAACGAGAAGTGGTCCGCCGCCAGCCAGGAGATCTACGCGGCCCAGCAGGAGGAGGCCCAGCAGGGACAGCCGGGCGCTGCGGGCGCCGCTGGTGCCGGCGCCGCCGGAGCCGGGCCCACCGCGGGCGCCAGCCCGGATGACGGCGCGCAGGCCGACGAGGACGGGGACGTCCACGACGCCGACTACGAGGTCGTCGACGAAGGCGAAGAGGAGTAGCGACCGCCGACGGCTTCCTGCGTCGCCCGCTTTAACCGCCCCGATCGGGACTTCCCGGTCGGGGCGGTTTTTTGTTTCCCCCCTCCCTACCCGTCGGGCTTACCGATACGTGAATAAATTCGCCGAAGTCCGATTCTTGCTGGCGGCTGTCCGCGGTCCCCA
>JBDGQP010000041.1:0-11076 GCA_042218975.1 Salinibacter sp. | reverse complement strand
CTGGGGCGCAGCCCCCCGGGTCATGACTCCGTCACGAGGTCGAAGCGTCCAGCGCGTGGGCTTCCAAATCCTCGAGGGCCAGCACCTCGAGCGCGTTCTCGTGGGTGGCCCCGAGCACAACGGGCGGCGCCACGTCGGCCTCCAGGGCCTCCTGCCACCGCGCCGCGCACAGACACCACCGGTCGCCCGGGTCCAGCCCGGGGAAATTCCACGCCGGGCGCGGGGTGCTCAGGTCGTTGCCCTGGGCCTTCGTGAATTGAAGGAAGGCCTCCGTCATCTCGGCGCACACCACGTGACTGCCCTTGTCGTCGGGGCCGGTTTCACACCGTCCGGTGCGGTAAAACCCCGTTTTCGGGTCGGTCGAGCAGGGGCGGAGCGGCCCGCCGAGAACGTTGTTCGGCTCTTGAGTCTGCATGGTCGGGTCGACAGAACGAATGGGGGAGCATGGGGTAGATGGCTGAACGCCCTCGGTGCCTCTCCGTTCATCAAGCACGACCAGGCTCGTCGGGTCTTCACCGCGGCCTGGTTGCACCCCCCCGCGCCAGTCCCCATATTTCGCTCCTGTCTATCCCTTTTCCTTCCAGACTCTCCGAGGTCAATGCCCAACGGACCGCAGCGCATCGGCGTCCTGACCGGTGGAGGCGACTGCCCCGGCCTCAACGCCGCCCTCCGGGCCGTCACCAAATCGCTCATCCGGCAGCACGACGTGGAGGTGGTGGGCATTCGCGACGGGTACCAGGGACTGGTCGAGCGTAACGTCCAGCCCCTCAGCTACCAGGACATGAGCGGAATCCTGGCTCGAGGGGGCACCATCCTCGGGGCGAGCAACAAGGCCAACCCCTTCAACTATCAGCCCCGGGGCGGCGCCGACGTCTCGGCCCAGGTGGTCAGCACCTACCGGAGCCTCGACCTGAACGCGCTGGTCGCGATCGGGGGCGACGGCACCATGTCGATCGCCCACGGCCTCACCGACATGGGCGTCAACATCGTGGGCGTCCCCAAGACCATCGACAACGACCTGGCGGGCACCGACCGCACCGTCGGCTTCGACACGGCGGTGTCGATCGCGACGGAGGCCATCGACCGCATCCACACGACGGCCCAGAGTCACCACCGGGTCATGATCATCGAGACGATGGGGCGTTGCGGCGGATGGATCGCCCTGCACGCCGGGGTGGCCAGCGGCACCGACATCATCCTGATTCCCGAAATCGAGTACGACGTCGACGAGGTCGCCCGGGTCTGCGTCGAGCGCCAGCAGGGCGGGCAGCGCTTCACGATCATCGCGATCGCCGAGGGCGCCAAGCCGCAGAACGGCGACCGCGTGGTGCGGGAGCAGGTCGAGAAGACGGCCGATACGGTGCGGTTTGGGGGCATCGGGCGGCGACTCGACGATCAGTTGCAGCAGCGACTCGACAGCGGCGTCCGCACCACCATCCTCGGCCATATGCAACGCGGCGGCACGCCCACGGCCTACGACCGCAACCTGGCCACGGCGTTTGGGGCCCGCGCCGCCACCCTTGCGGCCGAGGACACCTTCGACGTCATGGTCGCCCTGCAGGACGGCGCCCTCACCGCGGTTCCCCTGTCCGCGGTGGCAAACCGGACCCGGACCGTGCCCCTGGACTCGCCGCTCATCACCTCGGCCCTGGACGTGGGCACCTCCTTCGGCGTGCGCGACCTCGACGCCCACATGTCGGAAACAGACCCCTCCGAACCCGCGTGACTTCGCCGCGGACGGTCGTTCTCCTTCCTACGGCCCATTCCTCTCCATGCGCGTTCTCCTGACCGGCGCCACGGGCTACGTCGGGTCCTATCTCCTGCGCGCGCTGCTCCGCCACGACCACACACCGCGGTGCCTCGTGCGCGGCTCGGCCGACGACCTCGCCGTGCAGGACAACGCCATCGAACCCGTTCCGGGCGACGTGAGCGACCCGGCGTCCCTCGAGGGACAGTTTGCAGACTGCGACGCCGTGATCCACCTCGTCGGCATTCTCGAAGAACGGCCGTCTCAGGGCATTACCTTCGAGCAGATTCACGTCGAGGGGACCCGGCACGTCGTGTCCGCGGCGCGGGCGGCGGGGATTGACCGCTTCGTCCACATGAGCGCCAACGGGGCCCGGCCCGAGGGCGGAACGGCCTACCAGCGCACGAAGTGGCGGGCCGAGCAGATCGTAATGGACGCCGGGTTCGACCACTGGACAATTTTTCGGCCCTCCTTCCTCTTCGGCGAACCGGACCCGGGACGGCCCGAGTTTGCCTCGCAGGTGCTCCGGGATCTCGTGCAGCCGTTTCCGGTTCTTCCGGTCTTCGGCGACGGCACCTACGAGCTGCAGCCGGTCCACGTGACCACGGTGGCCGCCGCCTTCGTACAGGCGCTCGTCGCCGACGCGGCTCACAGCCGGACGTACGTGGCCGCCGGGCCGACCCGCCTCCCGTACGTCGAGGTTCTGGACCGGCTCGCGCGGGGGGCCGGGCTGGCGCCGAAGCCCAAGATATACGTGCCGATGCCCCTCGCTCGGCTGGGCGTCTACACCGCCGGGCGGGTCGGCCTCCTCCCGATCTCTCCGCCCCAGTTCGAGATGCTGGTCGAGGGCAATACCGGCGACGAGACCGCCTTCTTCGCGGACTTCGACCTCTCACCCCGCCCGTTTGTCCCCGACAACCTGTCGTACCTTCAGTTTCAGTCGTGACGGGGTGCCTCCCCCGTCTTTCAGCAACCGTTCCCCCGACCATGGACGACACGCCCACCATCGCCGACATCGCCGACGCCCTCGACGCCTGGGCCCCGCCCGGGTCCGCGCAGGACTACGACAACGTGGGGCTGCAGGTGGGCGACGCGAGCCGGTCCGTCGACACCGGCCTGCTGGCCCTCGACGCCACCCCCGAGGTGCTGGAGGAGGCCGAGCGGATCGGCGCCGACCTCGTGGTGACGCACCATCCGCTCCTGTTCCGCCCCCTGGACGGCGTCACGGCGGACGGGTACGTGTCCACCCTCGCGCTGCGGCTGGCGGAGGCCGGCGTGGGCCTCTACAGCGTCCACACGAACCTCGACGCGGCCCCGGGCGGCGTGTCGTTCGCCCTGGCCGACCGGCTCGGCCTCACGGACGTGGGCTTCCTGGACGGCTACGAGGAGACCCTCTACAAGCTCGCCGCCTTCGTGCCCGAGGACGCCTTCGACGCGGTGCGCGAGGCGCTCGCCGACGCCGGGGCCGGCCGCATCGGCGACTACGAGGCCTGCGCCTTCGCCGTGGAGGGCACCGGCTTCTTTCGCCCCGGCGAGGGGACGGACCCGCACATCGGCGAGGCCGGCGGAGACGTCGAGTCCGCACAGGAGCGCAAGCTGGAGGTCGAGGTGGCGCGGTGGAACGTGTCGGCGGTCCTGTCCGCCCTGCACACCGCGCACCCCTACGAGGAAGTGGCCTACGACCTGTACCCGGTGCACCAGAAGAACTCCCGGGCCGGCCTCGGGGCCCTGGGCCGCCTGGAGTCGCCCGAGCCGCTCTCGGCCTTCCTCGAGCGCGTGGCCACCCGCCTGGACGCCGACAGCCTGCGCTACGCGGGTGCCGACGCGGCGTCCGTCGAGCACGTGGCCGTCTGCGGCGGGGCAGGCAGCGACTTCATCGACACGGCCCGTGGGGCCGGGGCCGACGCCTACGTGACCGCCGACGTCACCTACCACGAGTTCTTCGACGTCCTCGCCCCGGACGGCACCCCCGAGATGGCGCTCGTCGACCCCGGCCACTACGAAACCGAGGCCCTCACGGAGGCGCTCCTTCGCGAGTGGCTGGCCGCCCGCTTTCCCACCCTGACCTGGCACCGGACCGACCTGCGGACCAGCCCCATGAAGACCTACGTCTCCCCTTAGCGGACCCGGCCACTTCCCCATAGTTCCAGTGTATCTTTGCACGAAATGGAAGAATGGCACAACGGTGGCACGAACTTTCGGCGAGTTCCAGGGTTAACACTGATTGGCGTTCATCCACGTTCGAATGATTCCCTCAATCCCTTTATATGCCGACGGCCAAAAAGAAAAAAGCCTCAGTGGAGGACCAGCTTCGCGCCCTGGTCCGACTTCAACACATTGACAACCGGATCGACCAGATCCACAAGCTCCGGGGCGACCTGCCGGAGGAGATCCAGGACCTCGAAGACGAGAAGGCCGGCCTCGAGACCCGTCTCGAGAACTACGAGGAGGAGGTCCAAGAGCACGAGGTGGCCAAGCGCCAGGCCAAGCTCGACATCAAGGAGGCCGAAGGGCTGATCGACAAGTACGAAGAGCAACAGCTCGAAGTCCGCAACAACCGGGAGTTCGACGCACTCACGAAGGAGATCGAGGGCCAGAAGGAGCGCATCTCTGAGGCCGAGGAGACGATCGAGGAGGCCGAGGAGACGATTGAGTCCCACGAGTCCGCCATCGAGGATACGGAGCAGCGCCTCGAGGACCTCGAGGAGGTGCTCGACGAGAAGCGTGAGAAGCTCGAAGAGGTACGGCAGGACACCGAGGACGAGGAAGAAAAGCTCGCCGACATCCGCGAGGAAGCCGAGGAGCAGGTAGGGTCCCGCTACCTTAAGGCCTACTCGAAGCTCCGCGACCGGCTCCGCGACGGCCGCGCCGTCGTGCCCCTGAAGCGAGGGGCCGCCGCCGGCTTCGCCGTCCCGCCGCAGCGACAGGTCGAGATCCGGAAGCGAAAAAACATCGTCGCCTGCGAGCACACGGGCCGCATCATCGTCGACGAGGAGCTCTACAACGAGACGGTCGACGAGATGAAGGAAAAGGTCAGCCTTTGATGAGCGCAGATGGCCGCCTCGGCCACTGCGCTTTTTCTACGGGACGGGCCTTCTCGGCCCCAAACCGTGCTGGCCTCCCCGGCGTTTGGAGCTGTGACGTACAGGTCGGATCGTCGCTCCGTCGGGGCCGACGCCTGTCGGCCTCGGCGGTGAGGAAAGTCCGAACACCACAGGGCACCGTGCTTCCTAACGGGAAGGCGGCATTGCCCCCGGCGCCTGTCGGGGCGGTGCCAACGGCACGTGCAACAGAGAGCAGTCCCGCTCCGACGCCGGAACGTCGTTTCGGCTCCTCGGAGTAAGGGGTGAAAGGGTGCGGTAAGAGCGCACCGGCGGTCTCGGTGACGGGACCGGCCCGGCAAACCCCACGGGGTGAAAGGCCAAGTCGCGCCGTGTGCCGACCCCGGTCGGCATGGAGGTTGCCCGCCGATGTCCCGGCGACCGCCGGGCGCGGCGCAGGTAGGCCGCTCGAGGCGGTCGGTGACGGCCGTCCCAGATAGATGACGATCTCCTCGGAGCCGCGAAAGCGCCCCGGGCAGACCGAATTCGGCTTACAGATCTGCACGTCTTACGTACACGAACGGCAGCCGTCCAGACCGGAGGCTGCCGTTCGTCTTTGTCTACGTGAGGCTTTGGGGACGATTTTCTGTCGCGGGCCGCGGCGGGGAGGCTCGGCCCGGGAGACCTAGCGGCCGCCGCCCTGCGATCCGCCGCCCGGTGCCGGGGCTCCGCCCTGACCGCCCTGCTGGCCGCCGCCCTGACCGGGAAGCGGGGCCGCGTTGCCGCCCGGGCCCTGCGGCTGGCCCTGCTGCTGTTGCTGCTGGGTTTGGTTCTCCTGCGCGCGCTGCTGGATGACGCTCTCACGCTGCTGGTCGCCCCCAGCGAAGAAGTTGCTGATCACGCAGAGTGCAATGAAGAGGGCGCCGAGGGTCCAGGTGGCCTTCTCCAGCACGTCCGGGGCCTGCCGGGTGCCGAGCACCTGGCGCGTGGCCCCGCCCTGCGCAATACCGGACAGCCCGCCCCCCTGTCCGCTCTGGAGCAGGATCACCAGGATGAGGACGGCGGCAATGAGGGCAATAAAGACGACCATCATCGAAAACATAACGCGACTGTCCGCTTGTTCAAGTCAGTACTGACGGTTGACGAGAGGGCCGATCGTTCGGAGGCCCTCTCCGTTGTCGTGCTTCATTACGAGGCCGCCGGCCGTTCGTTCGCGTGCGCCGCGGCGTAGACGAGCGCCGTGATCGACTTCATGTCCTTGATGTCACCGCCCCGGGCCCGGGCGACGGCCTCGTCGAGCGGCATCTCCACCACCTCCACGAACTCGCCGTCGGCCAGGGCCTGCTCGCCCCGGGTCAGCCCGTAGGCGGCGAACACATGGATGAGTTCGTTGCTGTAGCCGATGCACGGGTACGCGGCCCCGATCTTCTCGAACCGCTCGGCCCGCCAGCCGGTCTCCTCCTCCAGCTCCCGGGCCGCGACCGCGGCCGGCGCCTCGTCGGGCGCGTCGAGCTTTCCGGCCGGCACTTCCAGGAACGTACGGCGGGGCGGAAACCGAAACTGCCGCACCAGCAGCGTGCCTCCATCCTCGAAGATCGGAACGATGGCCGAGGCACCCGGGTGGTCGATCCACTCCCGGACCGAGGTTGTCCCGTCCGGCAGGCGCACCTCGTCCCGAAAGGCCGACAGCAGCACACCGTCGACCAGCTGCTCGGACGAAAGCGAGTGTTCGGAGAGATCCTGCATGGCGGGAAGCGTGGGACCGAAAGAACGATGGCGCGAACGAAGCCGGACGGGGCGTGCTCCCCCTCCGCTCGTTCTTCATACAGATGAACGGCCGGCCTCGGGTCTACGGGGCCCTCCGGTGCTGGTCGTAGAGCATCACGGCGTTGATCGCCGCGAGGCCGGCCGTCTCTGCGCGCAGCCGCCGCGGCCCCAGCGACACCGGGATGCAGCCGGCCGCGGTCGCGGCCGCCACCTCGCCCGGCGCGAATCCGCCCTCCGGCCCCACCAGCGCCAGCACATCGTCCGGGGCAGGACCGTCGAGGGCGTCGAGCAGCGGCGGGTGCTCGCCGCCATGGCAGAGGAAACGAACGTCGGCGGTCGTCGCCTCGAGAAGCGCGTCGAGGGACTGGGGGGCAGTAAGCTCGGGCAGCCGGCTTCGCCGACACTGCTTCAGGGCCGCCACCATGACGCGACGAAGCCGGTCGGCGCGGACCTCCGTCGGTTCGGTGTGCCGGGTGCGAAGCGGCACGAGGCGACGTACGCCCAGCTCGACGGCCTTCTCGACGAACGTCTCCAGCCGGCTCCGCTTGGTGAGCAGGCCGAGGCCCACCGTCATCGCCACGTCGGGCTCCCCCACCTCGCGGCGGGCATCAACGATGTGCCCGACCACCTGCCCGTCCCCTACGTGGTCGAGCCGCACGCGGTACCAGCCGCCCTCCCCGTCCACCACTGCAATCTCGTCGCCGGTCTCTGCCCGGAGCACGGAGCGGGCGTGCCGGGCCTCCCCGTCGGGCAGGACGACGCGGTCACCGCGAATCTGGGCGGGCGGGGCGTAGAAGTTGGTCGTCATCGTCGGACGCGCGTCGGACTTGGGTGCGGGAGACGGGGTCGCTACAGCCCCACGGAGAGGCCGAAGTGGAGACGCCCGTCGGCGGGCGTGGCCACCTCCGGGTTGAGCGCGTAGGTGGTTCGGATGAGCCCGATTGCGGTGTCGACCTGAAGGCCGAGGCCGTAGCCCGGGCGCCACGACTGGGTGGCCGGTGCCCCCCGAAGCGCGGGCCGCTCGACGTACCCGAGGTCTCCGAAGGCGTACGCGTACGACCGGCGCCCCAACTGCACCCGGTACTCCAGCAGGCCCCGCAGGGTCACGTGTCCGAGGAACTGGTCCTCGTCGTAGCCGCGGAGGGAGGTGGCGCCGCCGAACCGAAAGAGATCGCTGCGGTCGTAGGACCGGCTGCGCAGCACCGCCCCGTCGCCGCCCACGACGACGACCTGCCGGTCGAAGAGGGGCAGGAACGCCCGCACGGTGCCGCGGAAGCGCTCTTGTCGCAGTGTCTCGCTGGACCGGGTCGTGTCTCCCGCCGCCCCGACCCGCCGCAGCGACCGCTCTTTGCGGCCCTGATCGACGCGCACGTCGATCCGGAGCCCGCGGCGGGGATTTTCCCGGCGGTCGACGGACTCGTACCGGACGCCGACCCCGTAGAAGAGGGTCTGGGCCCGTGGGATGCGCTGTCGCCCGTCGCGGAGCCGGGCCCCGGCCTGCCCGGGCGTCACGACCTCGCGGCTCAGGCGGCCGGACAGCTCGAAGGAGCGGCTGACGTGATAGCCGGCACTCAGCCCGTAGCGCCGCTCCCCGTAGGTCGAGTCGCGCTGCTCGCCCCGGAACGTCCCGGTCACGCGAAAGGGCAGGCCGAGGAGGTAGGGGTCCGAAACCGAAAGGTCGACGACGCTCGCCTGCCCCGGCCGCCGGTTCAGGGAGAGATCGATCCGCCGCCCTCCCCCGAAGAGGTGCTCCAGGAGCAGGTGGCCACTACCCACCAGCGTTCCACCCCGACCGGGGCCCGACGGGGGCAGATACCCGAGCACCAGGTCGAAGGCGCCCGGCGCCGTTTCCTCGACCGGGACGCGGAGGACGGCCCCGCCGTCGGCCCCGACCGACAACTCCGGCGTCCCCACCGACTGGAAGAAGGGATGATCCCGAAGTGCGGCCCGGATGCGCTTCGGATCGTAGTTGGTGAGGGGGGCACCCACGTCGAGTCCGGCGAGGCGGGCCACCAGCCCGGGCGAGGTGCGGGCGTCCGACGGCACCTCGACCCGTCGCAGCCAGAGCTGCGGGCCTTCGTCGATGGCAAGCGTCAGGGCGAGCCGGGCCGCGGCCCTATCGACCCGCGCCTCCTTCACCCGGATCTGTGCGAGGGGGTGCCCCTTCTCTTCGTAGCGGTCGAGCAGGGCCTGAATGTCGGCCTCCAGCCGACGGGGGTCGAGCGGGGCCCCCACCTCCGTGTCCAGCAGGCGTCGCACCTCGGCGGGGGGCACGGCCGACGCCCCCGTAATTCGGATCCTCCCGACCGTGACCTGCGGGCCGCGACGGAGATAGATCCGGACGTGCGGGCGGCCCGACGTCGTGTCGACCGTCGCGGAGTCGACCCGTGCGTAGTAGTGCCCGGCCCGACGGTAGTGCCTCAGCAGGCGCCGGCCGACCGCCTCGACGCTGTCGAGCGGGGCGGTGGTGGTCACCGAGTCCGGCCAGGAAGCTCCCTCCCCGTCGAGGAGCACCGTCCACTGCGGTCGCGGGGCGGGCGGGGCCTCCGCAGTTTCCGTCTGCGCGGGGGCCGCCCGGCCGGCCAGGAGCCCGAGGGCGGCGAGCAACACCGTCCGTCTCGCCAGGTATAGCACAGCGCACCCGCTTTCCATCGCGTGTTCGGTTCGTTATGCCGCTCGAAGCCGCTCGTCTCGGCGCCCTGTGGGCCGCGGCCCTCATCCTGCTCGGGACCGTCGGGTTTCCCTCCCGTTCCGTCGAACCTGTCACCGCGCCGTGGGTTGCAGCGTCCGTCGCCCCGGCGTCCGATACGCTGCGCGCCGAGGTGGCGGCCGGCCGCTCGCTCATCCAGGCGCTGCCCGCCGAGGTGGGCGGCACGCCCGTCACCGGCTACGCTGTGCTCCGGGGTCCGGCCCTCTGCGGCGTCGCCGGCCGGTCGTTCACCTGGATCACGCGCGGCACGGCGCCCGGCACCTACGACGTGCGGCTCCGGGCCGCCCACCCCGGCACCGCCCCGGACACGCTCGTGCTCCGGATCGACGTCCGGTCGTAGAACCGCGTCCCGGAGAATGTTGACGTCGCAGCGCGACGGGCGGTCGTTCGCGCCGTGTCCTCTCCACCCCGGGGGTCTCCACCTCGCTGCCCTCCTCACCATTCTCGTCCCTACCGTGTCCCTGGACGACATCGCCCCCACCGACCGCCAGCGCCGGGCCTTCCGGCGCGACCTGCTCGACTGGTACGACGCCAACAAGCGGTCGATGCCCTGGCGGGACACCGACGATCCCTACCGCATCTGGGTGGCGGAGATCATGCTCCAGCAGACGCGCGTCGACACGGTGCGGGACTACTATCCCCACTTCCTGGAGGCCTTCCCGACCGTCGAGGCCCTCGCCGCCGCCGAGCGCGACGAGGTGCTCAAGCACTGGGAGGGACTCGGCTTCTACGCCCGGGCGCGTCACCTGCACGAGGCCGCCCAGACCGTCGTCGACGAGCACGGCGGCGTTGTGCCCGACACGATGGACGCCATCCGCGAGCTGAAGGGCATCGGCCCGTACACCGCCGCCGCGGTCCTCTCGATCGCTCACGAGAAGCCGCACGCCGTCCTCGACGGCAACGTGACGCGGGTGCTCGCTCGCGTGTTCGCCGTCGACGAGGACGCTACGACCACAGCGGCCCAGCGCGAACTGCGCCGTCTGGCCAACGACCTGCTGGGGCCCGAGCGCCCCGGCGACTTCAACCAGGCGATGATGGAGCTGGGGGCGCTGGTTTGCACCCCGAGCACGCCGCTCTGCGACCGCTGTCCGCTCCAGGACGTGTGCCGGGCCCACGACGCCGGGACCGAGGCGGACTATCCCATCACCCCCGAGTCGGAGCCAGTGCCCCACCACGACATCGCCGTGGGGCTGGTCTTCGACGACGACCGCCTCCTCATCCAACGCCGACCGGACGAGGGACTGCTCGGCGGCCTCTGGGAATTTCCCGGGGGCAAGCAGGAGGACGGGGAGACGCTGGAGGCCGCCTGCCGGCGCGAGTTGCAGGAAGAACTCGGCATTGCGGTGGCCGTCGACGACCACTTCTACATCCTCTCCCACGCGTACTCTCACTTCAAGATCACGCTCCATGCCTTCCGGTGCCGCGTCGAGGAGGGGTCGCCGGAGGCGCGCGAAGGACAGCCCTTCCGGTGGGTCGACGTCGACGCCCTCGACGACTACGCCTTTCCTCGGGCCAACCGGCGCCTCATCGAGGAGCTGGAGCGCCGCCAGACAGAGCCCTCCCTGTTCGACGGCCCGCCGCCCGAGTCCTCCTAGGCCGTGGGGGCCGGTCCCTCCGGCTCGGCCCCCGCGCTTTCCTCGCCGAAGAGCGCCGCGCCGATTGCCCCCCCGATGGCCCCGAAGATGGCGTAGAGGACGACGCTGAAGCCGAGCCCGACGAGAAACATCGCGATTCCTCCTCCGCCCTGAAACTGCTGCATCATCTCGGGGGACATGCCCTGCTGGCCCTCCATCCCCTGCATGAACTGCTTC
>JBDGQP010000040.1:4206-10213 GCA_042218975.1 Salinibacter sp. | reverse complement strand
GGCGTCGTCCTGGCGGGGGAGTCGCAGCCGCCGGAGGTGCACGCCCTCGCGATGGCGATGAACCAGCAGCTCGGCGGCGTCGGCACCACCGTTACGCTCCTGGACCCGGGCACCGACGAGACCGCGTCCCAGGACGCGGCCCTGGCCGACCTCGTGTCGTCGATGCAGAACGACGAGGTCGACTCCCTCTTCATGGTGGGCGTCAATCCGGTCTACGACGCACCGGCGGCCCTCGACTTCGAGGGCGCGATGGACAACGTGCAGAACACGGTGCACTGCGGCCGCCTCCGCAACGAAACCGCACAGGCGAGCCGCTGGCACGTGCCCCGCACCCACTATCTGGAGAGCTGGGGCGACGGCCGCGCCTACGACGGCACCCTGTCGGTCATTCAACCGCTCATCCGCCCCCTCTACGACGACGCCCACTCCGAGATTGAGGTGCTCAATCTGCTGGCCACCGGGGTCGACGCCACCGGCTACGACCTCGTGCGCGAGCAGTGGCGGCGGCGCCTCCCCAGGAACTTTGAGGAGCGGTGGCGGCAGGTCCTCCACAACGGGTACCTGGAGGACACCCAGTTCCCCGCGGCGTCGGTCGGGGCCGCGGACGTGCCGGAGATGCCGGCCCCGTCGGCCGACGGGCTCGAGGTCGTTTTCCGCCAGGATCCGAAGCTGCTGGCCGGCCGCTTCTCGAACAACGCCTGGATGCAGGAGCTTCCGGACCCGGTCACCAAGATCGTGTGGGACAACGTGGCGATCATGAGCGCCGCGACGGCCGAGGAGCGGGGCCTGGAGGTGCGGTACAGCGAGGACAACTTCTACGCCGACCGCGTCGAGCTGTCGGTGAACGGAACGACCGTTGAGCTGCCGGTCTGGATCCAGCCGGGCCACCCCGACGGATCCATCACGGTGAACCTCGGGTACGGGCGCACGATCGCCACGGCCCGGGAGGGCTTCAGTACCCCCTTCTGGGACGTCTCCGACGACCAGAGCGTCTACAACCCGGACCCCATCGCCGGCGGGCTCGACGCGAACGGCGAGCCCACGGACGTGGTGGGCGTCAACGTGGCCCCGCTCCGGCCCGAGAGCGGCCGCGTGGCGACCGGCGTGGAGGCTGCCAAGACCGGCAGCGGCTACCTCGTCGTGACGACCCAGGAGGAGGGCTCGATGCAGGGCCGCCCCATCGTGCGCTGGGCGACCCTGGATGAGTTTCGGGAGGACCCGTACTTCGTCGACGACAGCCAGACGCCGGTGCCCGAACTCGGCCACGAGGAGGAGGGGGGACACGGCGGCGACGGCCAGAGCGAGGGCGGCCACGGCGGAGCCGACCATGGGGGGAGCGCGGAGGGGCCCGTGCACGAAGAGGGAACCTTCGGGCTCGCGTCCAACAGCGGGGCCAGTGCCCACACCCTCAACGACCTCTCGTCCGACGACCAGGCACGGGCCCGCCAGAGCCCCGCGGCGCGGGCCGATACCTCCGGCCACGGCGGCGAGGGCCACGGCGGTGAGAGTCAGGACGGCGAGGGCCACGGCGGCGAGACAGAGGGAGCCCCGAACGTGGAGGGCTACCAGGACTACCCCATGGTCTGGGAGGAGAACCACCCGAAGGACCAGCCCGCGATGAAGGACAACCCCTACTATCAGAACCAGTGGGGCATGACCATCGACCTCAACACCTGCACGGGCTGCAACGCCTGCGTGGTGGCCTGCACCAGCGAGAACAACGTGCAGGTGGTGGGCAAGGAAGAGGTCAGCAACGGGCGCCACATGTACTGGATTCGGAACGACCGGTACTACGTGACCGCGGAGGACGGGGACCCCGACGATCCGGAGATGATGATGCAGCCGGTGATGTGCCAGCACTGCGAGAACGCGCCGTGCGAGTCGGTCTGCCCGGTGGCGGCGACGGTCCACTCCCCCGACGGCACCAACCAGATGATCTACAACCGCTGCATCGGGACGCGGTACTGCGCCAACAACTGCCCCTACAAGGTGCGCCGGTTCAACTTCTTCGACTGGAGCAGCACCCTGCCCACCGAGGTGCAGATGGCGCAGAACCCGAACGTTACGGTCCGCTCCCGGGGCGTGATGGAGAAGTGCTCCTGGTGCGTCCAGCGCATCCGGCAGAGCCAGCAGCAGGCCGACAACGAAAACCGGGACCTCTACCCGAATGAGATCGAGACGGCCTGCCAGCAGGCGTGCCCGACCGACGCCATCACGTTCGGGGACCTCAACAATCCCGAGAGCGACGTCGTCCACGAGAAGCAGAACCCGCGCCGGTACGAGCTGCTCTCGTACCTGAATACCAAGCCGCGCCTCTCCTACCTGGGCCGTGTGCGCAACACGAATGCACGGATCGAGGAGGCGCTGTCCGCCGACGAGAACGAGGCGGAGGCCACGCCGGCCGAGGCATAGCCCCGACCGGTTCCTACCCGCAAGACCGACGAACTGACGATACCACGTCGTGGCGAACTCTGAGGAGTCCAAATCGATTCCGGCCGACCCGTCGGCCCCGGGCGACGAGGGGCACGGCACGGGCCGGGACCAGCTCATCCGGGGCAACCTGTCGTTCCACGACATCACCGAGCTGGTGTCGCGGCACACCGAAAAGAAGGCCCCGCTAGCATGGTACGTCGCGTTCGCGACGGCCCTGTCCGGCACGGTCCTGCTCCTGGCCCTCTTCGCGTACGTCGTGTGGAACGGAATCGGGGTATGGGGCAACAACCAGCCGGTGGGGTGGGGCTGGCCGATCGTCAACTTCGTGTTCTGGGTCGGCATCGGGCACGCCGGCACCCTGATCTCGGCCATTCTCTTCCTCTTCCGCCAGCACTGGCGCACGTCCATCAACCGGGCGGCGGAGGCGATGACCCTCTTCGCCGTCATCTGCGCCCTGATCTGGCCGACCTTCCACGTCGGGCGCGTCTGGGTGATCTACTGGACGCTCCCGATCCCGAACCAGATGGAGATGTGGCCCCAGTTCAAGAGCCCGCTCCTGTGGGACGTGTTCGCGGTCTCGAGCTACTTCATCGTGTCGCTCCTCTTCTGGTACGTGGGGCTGGTGCCGGACCTCGCGACCCTCCGCGACCGCGCCAAGAACATCTGGCGCAAGCGCATCCTCGGCTTCTTCTCGCTGGGCTGGACCGGGGCGAACCGCCACTGGCGCAACTACGAGAAGACGTACCTGTTGCTCGCGGGCCTCGCGACGCCGCTGGTGCTGTCGGTCCACTCGGTCGTCTCCTTCGACTTCGCGGTGTCGGTGCTGCCGGGCTGGCACACGACCATCTTTCCGCCCTACTTCGTGGCCGGGGCCATCTTCTCGGGCTTCGCCATGGTCGTGACCCTCATGGTGATCACCCGGGAAATCTACGGCCTCAAGAACGTGATCACGATCGATCACCTGGAGAAGATGAACATCATTATCCTGGTGACGGGGACGATCGTGGGCTTCGCCTACATCACGGAGTTCTTCATGGCGTGGTATTCGGGCGTCGAGTACGAGCAGTACGCCTTCATCAACCGCGCCTTCGGGCCCTACGCCTGGGCGTACTGGATCATGATGACCTGCAACCTCGTCACCCCGCAGCTCTTCTGGTCGAAGACACTGCGGCGCTCGGTGCCGGTGATGTTCGTGCTGTCGATCGTCGTCAACATCGGGATGTGGTTCGAGCGCTTCGTGATTACGATCACGTCGCTGCACCGCGACTTCCTGCCGAGCTCCTGGGGCTACTTCGAGCCCACCTGGGTCGACATCGGCACGCTCGTCGGCTCCTTCGGGCTCTTCTTTACGCTTTTCCTGCTCTTCCTCCGGTTTGTGCCCATGGTGGCGATGTCGGAGGTGAAGGGCGTGCTGCCCCAGGCCGATCCCCACTTCTACGAGATGGGCGACGGCCATACGGGGGGCGACGGCCGCGTGGGGGGCAACGGCCACGCCGGTGGCGACGGAGAGCCCTACATCCGGCCGGCGACCGTGGCGGCGGTTGAGCGCCCCGACGCCGACCGGCCGGACGGCGCCTAGCCCGGCCGAGCGCCCCTTCACTGCTCCTTTCCGCGTAGCGTACACGCACCATGTTGGACAACGTCGTTCAGGAAGCCAAGGTGTCGATGGGGATCTTCGAGAGCGATGCCGATCAGGTCTACGGCCTGCTGGCGGAGTTTTCGGACCCGGGGGCCCTGCTCCACGCCGCCGAGACGGTGCGGGAGGAGGGGTACCGTCACTTCGATACCTACAGCCCCTTCCCCATCCACGGGATGGACGAGGCCATGGGGCTGGGCAACGCCTCGGCCGTGGGGGTCTTCACGTTCCTCGGCGGGGTCAGTGGCTTCGTGGTGGCGTACCTGCTGCAGTGGTGGACTGCCGCGGTGGACTACCCCCTCAACATCAGCGGCAAGCCGTTCTTCGCGGTGGAGCCGTCGGTGCCCATCATGTTTGAGCTCACCGTGCTCTTCGCGGCGTTCGGCGCCGTGGCCGCCATGGTGGCCCTCAACGGCCTCCCCCGGCCCTACAACCCACTGTTTTACTCCGACCGCTTCGAGGGGGTGACCGACGACCGGTTCTTCCTCCACATCGCCGCGAGCGACGACCAGTTCGACGCCGAAGAGACCGCGGCGGCGCTCCGCCAGGCCGGGGCCCTGCACATTGAGCTCGTGCAGGACGACGGCGTGGCCGACCCGTGAGCCCCCCGCCCTGCGCCCTTTGTTCTCCCTGAGACTTCCCTGTTCCTCCCGATGCGACGCCTCTTCCTCCTCGGACTTTTGGCCATGGTGCTCCTGGCGGGCTGTCGGGGCCGTCGGTCGGAAGCCCCGCCGATCCATCCGCACCTGGCGATGGACTTCCAGCCGAAGTTCCAGGCGCAGACCTACAACCCGCTCTTCGAGAACAAAGCGTCGATGCGCAAACCGCCCACCGGCACGGTGGCCCGCGGCCAGCTGCGCGGCAACAGCAAGCTGTTCGAGGGGCGCACCGAGAGCGGGGAGTACGTCGAACGCATCCCCATGGCGGTTACGCGGTCGCTCCTGGAGCGGGGGCAGGAGCAGTACAACGTGTACTGCACGCCCTGCCACGGGAAGTCCGGCAACGGCAACGGCATCATCATGCAGGGGGACTACGGCTACACGCCCGCCTCCAGCTACCACATCGATCGCCTCCGGCAGGTCACCGACGGCTACCTCTACGATGTGATTACGAACGGGGTGCGCAACATGCCGGCCTACGCCCAACAGATTCCGGTGCGCGACCGCTGGGCCATCGTGTCCTACATCCGGGCCCTCCAGCGCAGCCAGTACGCCCGGGCGGAGACCCTCCCGAAGAGCATCCGCTCGCGCATCGAGAAGAAAACCGGCGCCGACCTCCCACCGCCGTCCGACACCGCCGGCGCGACCCTGTCGACCCCCAGCGGCGAGTAGCCGCCCGTTCATCATCCTTCCAGAACCAGTCGGGGCCCGGACGCCGGCCCCCGACGCGCAACCGACGTCATGGCCGACTCCACCGAATCCAATGTTTCCCTCGCCTGGCTGGCCGACCCGCTGCGGTCGACGCGCGACGCGGCGGAGCGTGCCTACCGGTTCACGGGGGATCGGCGCGCCTGGCTCGTGCCCCTCGTCCTGGGGATCGCCCTGCTCATCGTCAGCGTGCTGGGCGGCTGGCAGTCCCCCGACGACTTCTTCTTCGCCTACCTCACCGGCTGGTCGTTCCTGCTGACGACGGCCCTCGGCGGGCTGCTCTTCCTGATCTTTCATCACCTGACCCGGGCCTCGTGGAGCGTCACGATCAACCGCATCAACGAGTCCCTGATCTGGGTCTTCCCGCTGCTGTTTGTGCTCGGGCTGCCGCTGCTGTTCGGCATGCACGACCTCTACCACTGGACGCACGCGGAGCTCTACGACCCGAGCAGCCCACAGTACGACGAGATTCTGGCCGGGAAGCGGGCCTACCTCAACACGCCGTTTTGGTGCGCACGGATGGTCCTGTACTTCGTGTGCTGGACGATCGTCTCGTACCGGCTCTACACCC
>JBDGQP010000040.1:0-4196 GCA_042218975.1 Salinibacter sp. | reverse complement strand
GCTCACGGCCGTTACGCTCGCCTTTGCGAGCTACGACCTCCTGATGTCCCTCGATCCCCACTGGTTCTCCACCATTTTCGGGGTCTATTTTTTCTCGGGCGGCATCCTCAGCGCGGTGGCCGTCATCACGCTCGTGGCCCTGCTGCTCCAGCGGACCGGCGGGCTGCTACGGGGCGTCATCACGCGAGAGCACTACCAGGACCTCGGCAAGTACCTGTTCGGGTTCGTCGTCTTCTGGGCGTACATCGCATTCAGCCAGTACATGCTGTACTGGTACGGCGGCATCCCGGAGGAAACCGTCTGGTTCCAGCACCGCCTGCGAAACGGATGGCAGTGGCACAGCGCCGCCCTTGTGATTGCCCACTTCGTGGTGCCGTTCCTGGTGCTTCTGCCCCGCGGCACGAAGCGCACGTACTCGATCCTCGGCGTCATGGCCGTCTGGCTGATCGGGATGCACTGGTTCGACCTGCACTGGATAACGCTCCCTGTGCTGCGCGGGAGCGGCGGGTTCCACTGGCTGGACTTCACGTGCTGGTTGGGATTGACGGGAATCTTTGGCGGCATCCTGATGTACCGCCTACGTCGACACCCGCTGGTTCCGCAAAACCATCCGTATCTCGGCGAGTCGCTCCGGTTTGAGAACACGTAGTGTCCGACGATTCCGGTGATTTTCACCGGGGACCTCGATCTTGGGGACGGGCCCCGCGTTCCATTCGTATCCAAAACATGACCGCACCCCATCATGGCTTCTCCTGACACGCGCAGCGACCCGCCCGCGCCGCCCGAACTCGTGGCGCCCCAGGGGGCGACTGTCGTCAACGGCGAGAAGGTCACCCTTGCATGGAAGCCGTCCCGCGAGGCGGACCGGTATCGTCTGCAAGTTGCGAAGACCGCCCGCTTCGACGAACTCGTCGTCGACGAGGACGTGGGCAACGAGACCGCCGTCACGGTGGGCAACCAGTTCCCGACGGACGGACAGACGTTCTTCTGGCGCGTGACGGCCGGGTCGTACGCAGAATGGGGCGAGCCCTCGCGGGTGGAGAGCTTCGTGGCCGCGACGGAGGAGGACGCCGAGCAGGATCTTCTCTCCGAGCCGGTGGCGGGGCCGGCGACCGGCCTCGCCCGGGCGGCCAAGCGAGAGGTGACCCGCCGGGTCTTCGGGTTCGAGGACCAGCTCGAGGAGGAGAAAGAGCGGGGCGTGGCCTACGAAGGGGTCGCCGCGAGCCAGATCATCGCCATCGCGGTCTCGATCCTCGTCGTCATTCTGGTGGCTGTCGTCGTGCTCTTCGGCTGGTACGGGCAGGTGTCCCAGGAAACCCGCGCCTCGGTGACTGACACGGAGAACTACCAGCTTCTGAAGCAGACCCAAACGAAGCAGGAGGCGGCAATCTCACGGTACGGCATCGTCAACGAAAAGAAGGGCGTGTACCGCATCCCGATCGAGCAGTCGATGGATGTCGTGGCCAATGGGGAGTATCAGCGCACGCAGTCGGGGGAGGGCCAGCGCCCGCCAGCCTCCAAAGATTCTCAGTAGCGATGGGGGCGCCGATTTCGTCGACTTGACGCATGACGACCATGATGCTGCATCGATTCTGGGCCGTACTGCTGCTTGGGGGCCTCGTCGGCCTCGGCGTGCACGGGGAGGCCTGGGCGCAGCGAAGCAACCAGTCCCGCGAGCAGCTGAAGGGCGTGGGCATCGAACGCCAGCTGGGCAGCTCCGTGCCCACGGACCTCACGTTCCGGAACGCCGCCGGGGAGACGGTGACCCTGGGCCAGTATCTCGACGGTGAGACGCCCGTCATCCTGAACCTGGTCTATCACAACTGCCCGATGCTCTGCGGGCTCATGCTCGACGGATTCACGAGCTCGCTGCAGTCGGTGGAATGGACGCCGGGGCAGGAGTTTCGGGTGCTTACCGTGAGCTTCAACCATCGGGAAGGGCCCGAGGTGGCCCGGAAGAAGAAAGATGTGTACACGAAGCGACTTGATCGGTCCGGGGTCGACGAGGGGTGGCATTTCCTCACCGGCAGCAAGGCGTCGATCCGGCGTCTCACCGACGCCGTTGGGTTCAATTTCCGATGGATCGAAAAGAAGCAGGAGTACGCTCATCCGACGACACAGATTTTCCTGAGCGGGGACGGGGTCGTGACGCGCTACATCTACGGCATCGAGGTGCCGTCCGGGGACATGCGGAAGGCCCTCGTAGAGGCCTCGAACGGGACGGTCGGCAACGCAATCGACCAGGCCGCCATGTACTGCTTCCAGTTCGACCCCAAGAAAAACACCTACACGGCCGATGCCTTCAACATCATGAAAATCGGCAGTGTACTGACGCTCTTCATTCTGGGTGGTATGCTCTTCATGTTCTGGCGCCGAGAGCACGAGGACCTTGAGCGGCACGAGCAGTGGCAGGACCAGACGCCCGTTGCGTCCTGAGGGTGCGACCTTTTCACCAACTGAGACGACCGATCCAACATGGGTGACTTTTGGTTACCAGAGGCGGCCTCCACGATTGCCCCGGAGATCGACGGCCTCTTCCTTTTCGTCACGGCGGTGAGTCTGCTTCTCCTCGTGGGAGTCACGGGGACGATGCTGTACTTCGTATACCGCTATCGTCGCCAGGACCCCGGTGAGCGACCAGCGCCGGTGGAGGAGAGCCGGGCCCTGGAGGTCTCCTGGATCGTGGTCCCTACGATCCTGGTGCTCCTCGTCTTCAACTGGGGGTTCAAGAGCTACGTGAAGATGAGCACCAACCCCTCCGGCACCTATCAGATTCAGGTGCGGGCCCAGCAGTGGAACTTCCTGTTCGAGTACCCCAACGGGGTTACCTCCGACACCCTGTACGTGCCCCGGGGGCAGGAAATCAAGATGCGAATGAGCAGCTCGGACGTCCTGCACGGCTTCTACATCCCGGCCTTCCGGGTCAAATACGACATCCTCCCCAACCGGTACACCTCCGTCTGGTTTGAGGCCACGAAGCGGGGCGACTACGACCTGTTCTGCACCGAGTACTGCGGCCGCAGCCACTCCGAAATGAACAGCGTCGTGCGGGTGGTGTCCCAGCAAGACTTTCAGAAGTGGCTGGAGAACGCCGCCGCGCCGAAAGACATCCCGTTGCCGAAGCTCGGGGAACGGCTCTACACGCAGCGCGGGTGCCAGTCCTGCCACAGCCTGGACGGCTCGCGGAAGGTGGGGCCCTCCTTTCAGGGGCTGTACGGCACCACCGACCACGCGATGAGCGACGGCTCCAGCGTGACGGTCGACGCAAACTACCTCCGCCAGTCGATCCTCAAGCCGGAGGCTCGGATCGTGGAGGGGTACCAGAACCTCATGCCGGGGGCCTACTCGAACCTCTCCGAGCGGGAGCTGACCGGCCTGATTGCGTTCATCAAGGCGCAGAGCGACAAGCAGCCGCCCGCCAGCGACGCGCCCGCGCAGACCGCCACGGGGCAGGGGGCCAACTAGCCCCACCGACCCTTTCCTGACCAACGTCCCTCACCACACCCGACCGAGGCGATTATGAGCACGACACCGCAGACGTCCACCGCAGAGCAGGACGAGCATCACGACGAGGACGTCAACTACCTCAACCATGAGACCGGCCTGTGGTCCTGGCTGTCGACGAAGGACCACAAGCGGATTGGCGTCCTCTACTGCCTCTCCCTCGCGGCGGTTTTTCTCGTGGCCGGATGCCTTGCCCTCTTCATGCGGGCCGAGCTCGCAAGCCCGGATCCGCAGATCGTGAGCAACGAGACGTACAACCAGATCTTCACGATGCACGGCATCATGATGGTCTTCCTCTTCCTGGTGCCGTCGATCCCCGCCATTCTCGGCAACTTCGTGTTGCCGATGCAGATTGGGGCGAAAGACGTGGCCTTCCCGCGGTTGAACTTGGCGTCGTGGTACGTCTACATGGCGGGGGCCATTCTGACGATCTCGGCCGTGTATTTCGGAGGGGTAGACACCGGATGGACGTTCTACACGCCGTACTCCATGGAAACGGGCGGGGGCGTGCTCTGGATGACGTCGGCCATCTTTGTGGCCGGATTCGCGTCGATCTTCACGGGAATCAACTTCATCGTGACCATCCACAAGATGCGGGCGCCGGGGATGACCTGGAATCGTCTCCCGCTCTTCGTATGGGGGCTCTACGCGACGAGCATTGTGCAGGTGCTGGCCACGCCGGTGATCGGCAT
>JBDGQP010000004.1:0-13360 GCA_042218975.1 Salinibacter sp. | reverse complement strand
CGAAGAGCCAGCGGCCGTCGTAGGTCCCGTTGGTCTGGGAGAGGGCCGGGTGGTGAATGTCGCCCCACCGGTACTCGCCCATCATCTCCTTCGATTCTTCGGTGAAGCCGTATCCCAGCCCCGGTGCGGGCGTGAAGACGGGAATCTTCTGAATCATCCGCATCGACGGCAGGCCCGCCACCCACACGTTGCCGGAGTGGCCGCCGGAGTAGAAGAGGTAATAATTGTCTTTCTCACCGGGCGGGACGTAGGAGGCCGGGGCACCTCCGTCCGACGAACCGGACGAGCCGCCCCCGCAACCCACGAGGCCCAGGACGAGAACGAGCAGGAGGGGAAGGGAGAAGCGTTTCATGTCAGGTCGGTCCGTTGTGCGTGGCATAGCGGGTTTTGACATCTTGAGTGGAGAGTCAACGAGTCATGAGTCAACGAGTCATGAGTCAACGAGTCATGAGTCAGCGGGTCATGAGCAAACGAGTCATGAGTTGGGCGTAGGAGAGTGCAAGACAGGCTCTGCCCTCAGACTCACCCACTCGTGGTCCATCCACTCTTGACTCTTTCCTCGTGACTCACTCCACGTGCATCGTGCCCTGCATCGTGGCCCAGTGGCCGGGAAAGGTGCAGACGTAGCCGTAGTCGCCCGTCTGCTCCGGCACGGTGAACGTGACCGAAACGGTCTCGCCTGGCGGCGCAATGGGCGTGTGGGCGATGATGGCGTCGTCCTCCGGCACGTAGTCGTTGGCCGAGCCGGCCTGCATGCCGGCCTCTCCGACACGCCGGAAGACCGCGTCCTTGGTGGAGTTGAGCACCACGACGTTGTGCTGCATCGAGGGGCTCGTGGCCGTGTTTTCGAAGACGAGCTTGATGGTCTGCCCCGGTGCGACGGCAAACTCCGCCTGTTTGTACTTCATCTGGTTGCCCTTCGGCTGCAGGGTGATCGTCCGGTCGACCTCGCCGGACGATGCGGACGGCGTCGAGCTGGCGCTCGAGACCGGGGCGGCCTCGGACGAGGACGCCGTGTCGGAGCTGGAGCCCCCGCAGCCGACGAGGGCGGCGGCCAGGAGCAGAACGACGGGGAAAACGGCGGTTCGGAAGCGCATGGTGGGCGGGAGTGGGTTGGCGAGTTGAATGCGGTAGCCAACCTATCCACCGTCTACCGGGCCGTCCTTGACCTAAGTCAAACGGCCCTGGGCTTCACCCACGCTTGAAAAAGAAGAGCCTTAGGTCCGATTTTCGGCCGGCCCGCAGCTCCCCCGCGTGGGCGGCGGCTCAGCAGTCGCCCGTTCCCGGCGGAGAGGCCGTCCGCGCCGGACCGCTCGTTCTCGGTGGAAATCGTCACCGACGCCGTCCCGCCGGGCCGTGCCCCGGGTGGACGCGGATGCGGGGGGCTCACGGGGTGTTTTCCCCCGACGAAGACACCTCGGGGGCGTGGCGGTCCGGCTCGGGGGCTATTTCGCCGCCGGCACGGGATGCCGGAGCGTGTCGTAGAAGTCCCGCAGGATCCGGGGGCCGCAGAAGAGTTCCCAGATGACCAGCTTGGGGCCGGAGTCCTGCCGCACCCACGCACCGTCTTCGAGCCGGTACGGACCGACGACGCGGCGCGTGGCCCACGCCGGGTTCTTGACGACCGACACGGCGGCGACGTCGTAAAGAGCGCGGGCGTCCTGGTCGATGTGCTCGAAGAGGGCGACCGAGTAGTCGCCGAAGGTCGTGTGGGTGCCCCCGTGCCGTCCGGTGACCGGCGACGCCACCTCGGGCCCGAGACCGGGCATCACCGCCTGTACCTCCGACTGGAAGGTCTGCACAGCAAACGTCCCCGTGGAGCGGCCGTAGCGCACGACCGCAATCTCGAAGGGCACCCCGGAGTCGAGCACCGGGTTCACCGCCGAGGGATCGTTCGCCAGGTTGTACTCGCCGGGCTCGGGGAAATTGGAGCCGAGCCAGACGACCCGCATCTCGTCGGCGATCGACGGGGCCTTCTTGAGGGCCAGGGCCACGTTCGTAAGCTTCCCGATGGCGACGACCACGAGCGGCCGTCCGTCGTCGGCCCGGGCCCGTTCGATGATGAAGTTGACGGCCTCGGCGCCGTCGAAGCCGTCCTGATTTGCAGTCGGGGCGATCGCCTCGTAGGTCCCCGAGGCGCCGCGAAGGATCGGCACCCGGCCCCGCAGCCCCGTGAGGCGCACCACCCGCCGCGCCTCCCGCGCCTGGGCCGCGAGGTCGCCACCGTTGTTCGTCCGGTTGACGGTGAGGCCCTCGACCCGGAAGGCCCCGCCCGACAGGAGGGCGTAGGCGAGGGCGTGCTGGTCGTCGAGCTCGTTGTTGGCGTCGGTGTCGACGATGAGGCGGACGGCGGCGGAATCGGCCCCGACGGATTGCGCCCCGGCGGCGGGCGCGCCGAGCGCGGCAAGGAGGAGCCCCATCCCTAGGAGGCCCGCAAGGAGCGAGCGCGAGACGAGACGCGGACAGGCGAGGGCAGGCACGGCGGGACGACGAAGTGGGCGACAAAGCACGCGGGAGGATCGGAGGGCAACGACATCGCGCCGCCGCCTCCATCCATCAGGGTAGGGACCCGACCGAAGAAACGCAGGTGCGCCGGAGGTCGCCACCGACACCCTCCCCAACCGGCGAGGGTCCCGAGGATCTGTCGGACGGGCAGGTTCGTTTCGACACATGATTTCCGGAGCCTCTCCCCTACAGCATCAACCGTGACGACCAACGACCGCTCGATCGTGCGCCTCGTGATGGTGGGGCACGGCCTCGTGCACACCTACGAGCTCTCGATTCCCATCTTCATGACCGTGTGGCTCTCGGCCTTCGGCGTCACCGAGGCGGCGCTCGGTACCCTCGTCGGGGCGGGCTACGTGCTATTCGGGGCCGGGGCGCTCCCGGGCGGCGTCCTCGCCGACCGGTTTGGGGCGCGGCGGCTCATCGCGGCCTGCCTGGCGGGGATGGGCCTGTCCTTCGTCGCGCTCGGCCTCGCGCCGGGTCTGTGGACGGTGGGGGGCGCGCTGCTGCTCTGGGGCGCGGCGGCCAGCGTCTACCACCCCGCGGCGCTTGCCCTCATCAGCACGGGGGTGCGGCAGCGGGGGCGCGGGCTGGCCTGGCACGGCATCGCGGGCAACGTCGGCATCGCCGGCGGCCCGCTGGCCACGGCGCTGCTCCTGCTCGCGTTCGACTGGCACACGGTGGCGCTCCTCCTGGCCCTGCCCGCCTTCGCCGCCGCGGGCCGGGCCGCCCGCGCCTCCTTCGACGAGACGGCGGCCGTCGACCGGGACGACGAAACGGAGGCGCCGGCCCCCCCAGAGGGACTGGACGCCCTGTGGGCCCGGTCGACGGCGCTCTTCACCGCGAGCTTCGTCGTGGTCTTCGCCGCGGCCGCGCTGTCGGGGCTCTACTACCGGGGCGTGCTCACCTTCCTACCGGACCTGCTCACCCCCCTCGTGACGATCGACCTGCCGATCGAGGTGGACACCGGGCGGTACGTCTACGCGGGGCTTCTCACCGTCGGCATCCTCGGACAGTACGTGGGCGGGCGCCTCACGGAGTGGGGGCGGCCGGAGCGGGGACTCGTCGGGGCGTTCGGGGCCCTGGCCGTCGTGGCGGCGGGCTTCCTGCCGGTGGCGGGGATGGGGACGGCGGGCCTGCTGGGCGCGAGCGCCGTCCTCGGCTTCGTGCTGTTTGTGATTCAGCCGCTCTACCAGGCCACGGTGGCCGAGTACAGCCCGGCCGGGGCCCGCGGCCTCTCCTACGGGTACACGTACCTCGCCGTCTTCGGGGTGGGGGCGCTGGGGGCCGCCCTCGCGGGCACGCTGCTGCAGTACGCCGGGCCGCCGCTCCTCTTCGGCGTGCTAGCGGCCCTCGCGGCCCTCGGCGCCGTCCTGAGTGTCGGCCTCGTCCTGCGGGGCGTGCGGGCGGAGGCGGCGGCCTGAGGCAGCGGACGAACCAGGTGCCGCCGCGGCCTGCCGGGGCGGGTCCCACTCGTTTGAAGGCGTCTTATTTGAAGGCGCCCCGACGCGGCTGGGACCCGGACGCGCCCCGGTCACTTCACCGCCGGCGAGCCCGGAAGGAGCGGCTGCGGCGGGCCCACGATCGCCTCGACCACCTGGTTGGCGACCGTCGGGCGCACTTGCTGGATCTGCTCGTCGGTGTCGTCGGGGTAGACCCGATTGGTGAGCAGGATCACGAAGAGGTCCTGCGTCGGGTCGAACCACATCGACGTGCCGGTGTAGCCGGTGTGCCCGAAGCTGGACTCGCTAAACAGATCGCCGGCCGAGGAATAGCCCGTCGGGCTTTTCGTGTCCCAGCCCAGGGCGCGCGTGCTGCCGGGCACGTCGGCCTCCGTGGTGAACGTCTCGATCGTCTCCGGCCGCAGGAACTGCCGCCCGTCGATCCGGCCCTCGTGCGTGAGCATGTACGCGAAGCGGGCCAGGTCGCGGGCCGTCGAGAACAGGCCGGCGTTCCCCGACACACCGCCCATCGACCGGGCCATCGGGTCGTGCACGCTGCCCTGGTAGGTGGTGCCGGCCGTGTCGGTGGTGGGCACCACCCATTCGGCCGTCCGGTCGACGGAGTAGAAGCCGGTCTGTGTCATCCCCAGCGGCTCGAAGATTTCCTCCTGGCAGAACGCGTCGAACGACCGGCCGGTCACCGTCTCCACAATGTGCATGAGCGTGAGGAAGTTGAGCCCGCTGTAGGTCGACTGGGTGTCGGGCGGGTAGGCCAGCGGCTGGGCCATGACGGTGTCGAGGGTCGCCGCGCGCGTCGGGCCGCGCTCCTCGGGTCCCAGGTACGGCTTCAGGCCCGAGGAGTGCGTGAGGAGCTGGCGGACGGTGACGGCGTCCTTCCCGTTCTGGGCGAAATCGGGCAGATAGGTCGACACGGGCGCGCTGAGCGCGATGCGGCCCCGCTCTACCAGCAGCATCGCGGCGGTCGTGGTGGCCACCACCTTGGTGAGGGAGGCGAGGTCGTACTGCGAGGTCGGCTTCACTCGCTTCTTCTGCTCGTAGGTGTAGTAGCCGTGGCCGTCGAGCTTGGTGATCACGTCGCCCCGTCCCACGGCGACGGCGGCCCCGGGGAAGGCCTCGTCGAGCATCGCGGCGCGGAGCACCGAGTCGACCTGCGCGAGCGCTCGGCCGTCCATCCCTACGGTCTCGGGCGGTCCCACGCGGGGAGACACCTGCTTGAGGGTCTGGCCGGCGCCCACGTCCGCCAGGTCGGGGATCTGGACCGGCAGGCGGCCCGGCGTGCCCGCGGCGCCGGTGAGGGCCTGCGCGGCGGCCCGCTGCGAGACGGTGCCGGAGCCGTAGGCGGCGAGGACGGCGTCGGGCTGTCGCGCAAGGCTGCTCGGGGCGTAGGGGTTGCCGAAGGCGACCAGCGCGGCGGGCGGGCCGTTCGCCACCAGGCGGTCGAGGAACCGCTGATGCATGTCGTTGAGGCCGATCGACCCGCTCCAGGCCCGCACCCGAAGGAAGGAGGGCACGATCACGACGTCGTAGGCCTGCGCCGCCTCGAGATGCTCCGTCACGTCCGCCGAGTCGGAGCGCGGGTCGAGGCGCCGCACCCCGACCGAGTCGATGGCCGGACGGGCAGACAGGGCGTCGACGAACGGATCGCCGACCCCCGGGAACTCACTGTCGCTAAGCTTGACGACCAGCGTGCGGTACTCGTCCGGGGGAGTGAGGGGCAGCAGGCCGTCCTGATTGGAGAGGAGGGTCAGCGACCGGCGCGCCGCCGTCCGGGCCAGGGCGTCGTTGCGGCGCGTATCGACCTGATGGCGGGTCGAGTCGAGCGGCACGACGCGCTGCTTGTGCAGGCCGAGCTTCTGCTTCGCACGGAGGAGGCGCCGGACCGAGTCGTTGATCTGCGCCGTGTCGATGCGGCCGGTGTTCACGGCGGTGCGGATGGCGTCGTGCGCCACCCACGGGTTCGTGGACATCAGGATGAGGTCGGCCCCCGACTCCAGCACGCGGACGGCCGTCTCGCCCACCCCGAACTCCTGCCGCACGGCGTCCATGTTGAGGGCGTCGGTCACCACGAGGCCGTCGAAGCCGAGGTCCTTGCGCAGCAGGCCGGTCGTAACGCTTGGGGAAAGGGAGGCGGGCACCGTGCTGTCGGGCTCGAGCGCCGGCAGGGCGAGGTGGCCGGTCATGACGCTCGCCACGCCCGCGTCCATCACCTGGCGGAAGGGCACCAGCTCGAGGGAGTCGAGGCGCGCCCGGTCGAAGGGAAGCACCGGCAGGGCCATGTGCGAGTCGACGTCCGTGTCGCCGTGGCCCGGAAAGTGCTTCACCGTCGAGAGGGCGCCGCCAGCCCGCGTGCCCCGGGCGAAGGCGGAGGCCATCATGCCCACGAGTTCTGGCTGCTCGCCGAACGAACGGATGTTGATGATGGGGTTGCGCGGATTGTTGTTGACGTCGGCCACCGGGGCGTAGATCTGATGCACCCCCAGGGCGCGGGCCTCCTGGGCCGTGGCGTAGCCCACGCGGTAGGCGAGCGACGGGTCGCGGGTGGCGCCGAGAGCCATGGCCGGCGGAAAGGTGGTGGCCTCGTCGACCCGCATCCCGACGCCCCACTCGGTGTCCTGCGACACCAGCAGGGGCCGCTCGGCCTTGCGCTGCAGGTCGTTCGCCATCGTGATCTGCGTCATCGGCGTGCCCGGGCCGAACATCATGCCGCCGGCCCCAAACTCCTCGACGAGGGCCGTTGTCTCGCGGTAGGCGTCGGAGCCTGCGTTCTGGAAGAAGCCGTCGAGGCGGATGATGAAGAGGTGGGCAATCTTCTCATCCAGCGTCATGGCCCGAAGCTGCCGCTCGGCCCACGGCAGGGAGGCCTCGGTTGTGTCGCCGGTCGCAGGGGGCGCCGCCGCGCTGTCGGCTGCCGCCGTGTCCGTCGCCGCCGTGCCGGCGGTCAACGTATCGGCCGTCGAGGAGGGAGCTGCCGTCGTGTCGGTGACGGCCGTGTCCGGCGGGACGGCCGAGGCGGTGGGGCCCCTCGTGGGCTCGCTGCCCCTGCAGCCGAGCAGCAGGAGGCATGCGAGCACCGGTACGAGGGCGGGACGACGAACGGGGCGGAACGACGAAAGCATAGAGCGCACAGGGACTACGAAGGCGAGCGAGGGGGAGAGCGCCGCGGGCGGAGGAGGCGGTTCTGTACTCGTTCCGCCCCGGCAATCTTGCGGCGTGTGAGATTGAAGTAGCTTCTCAGGAGCTGTTTCAATTTCATACGCTGTGGATCTCCCGGGGCGTGACGACCGCACCCCCGTCCGTCCGGCCGCCCATCCAGGCGCACACGCTCCGATTTGGCGTCTCCTCACGGATCGATCGGCAGCGAATGAGACGCGACCGAAAATTGAAACAGGTTCTCAGGCCTCCTGGCGCTCCATCGGGTCGAACAGGGACACCTCTTCGCGCTGCAGGTCGCGCCACAGGAAGGCGGCGGCAGAGAGCGCGACCGATACGCAGGCAAGGCCCCAGACGGTCCAGCCCAGGATGAGGTAGCCGGTGCCGAAGAGGGTCGTGTAGACGAGCACCACCCCGACGACCCAGTCGAGGGCGAGGCGCAGGAGGCCGCGGTCCGGCTCCACGTCGGGGTGGCGCCTGGCGACGGGGGCCCAGCCGGGCCCGCCGGGGTGGACCTTTCGGTAGAAGGTGTCGAGCGTCTCGGGGGCGGTGGGCCGCGTAACGAAGGTGGCCGCGAGCCACACGACCGTCGTGAAGCCGACCACCGAGTAGAGGTTGACCGGAAACTCGGCCTGCAGGCCCGGCACCTCGATGCCGAACGCATTCAGGACGAGCGCGAAGACGGTGAGGGCAATCGGGGCCACGGTCGCGGCCATTTCGCTCCACGCGTTCACGCGCCACCAGTACCAGCGGAGGATGAGGACGAGGCCGAGCCCGGCGGAGGCCGACAGCAGCAGCCCCCACGCCTCGGCGATGCTGTTGAGGAAGAGCGTCACGACGAGGCTCAGCAGGGCCACCCCAAACGTGAGGACGCGGGAGACGAGGACGTAGTGCTTCTCGCTGGCGTCCGGGCGGATGAACCGCCCCCAGAAGTCGTTCACGAGATAGGAGACCCCCCAGTTCAGCTGCGTCGACACCGTGCTCATGAACGCGGCCAGGAACGCGGCGAAGAGGAGCCCGAGCATGCCGGGCGGCAGCACGTCCTTCATCACGAGCACGAAGCCGGCGCGCGGCTCCTCAAGGTTCGGGTAGAGGACCAGCGCGGCCAGTGCCACGATGATCCAGGGCCAGGGGCGCAGGCAGAAGTGCGCGATCGTGTACCAGAGCGTGGCGAAGAGGGCGTTGGGCTCGTCCTTCGCGCTCATCATGCGCTGGGCGATGTAGCCGCCCCCACCGGGTTCGGCCCCCGGGTACCAGCTTGACCACCACTGCACGCCGGCGTACGCCGCGAAGGCGAGGGCCGACAGCGAGAACGTGGCCGCCCCCTGTGCGGCCTGCCCGATGGTGGGCAGGAGGTTGAAGGTCTGGTCGGGCAACTGCTCGCGGAGGCCCTGAATGCCGCCGATCTCCGGCATGTCGAGCACGAAGAAGGCGAGCGCGATCGTGCCGCCCATGGCCACCACGAATTGAAAGACGTCGGTTACCATCACGCCCCAGAGGCCCGACAGCAGCGCGTACGCGGCCACCACGAGCAGGAGCCCGGCGACCACGGCGAGCGCCGCCCCGACCTCCCGCCCCAGCACGGAGAACGACGCGTACCCGAACAGGGTGAGGTCGGGAAAGAGCCGGTCGATCACCGTCTCCATCGCCAGCGACACCCACCCGATGATGAGGATGTTCATGAGGAGGCCGAAGAAGATCGCCTTCAGGCCGCGGAGCCACGCCGCTACCCGGCCGCTGTACCGAAACTCCACGAACTCGACGTCGGTCATCACGCCGCTGCGGCGCCAGAGCCGGGCAAAGAAGAACACCGTCAGCATGCTCCCGAACGCCGCGTTCCACCACAGCCAGTTTCCGGCGATGCCGTTCTGGGCGACGATCTCGGTGACGAGCAGCGGCGTGTCGACGGCAAAGGTGGTGGCCACCATGCTCGTGCCCGCCAGCCACCAGGGCATGGCCCGGCCGGACAGAAAGAACTCGGAGGTGTTCTTGCCGGCCCGCCGGTAGTAGTAGATCGCGATCCCGAACGAAAACGCAAGGTAGCCGACGACGAAGAGCCAGTCGAGAAGCGTCACGGTGGAGAGGCCCTAGCGGGAAAAGAGTGAGGGGGAAGGTGCCCCCGGTTGGGGCGACGTCGGGTTACCCCGGCATACGGCGCCGTGTAAGATACAAGAGCACCGCGAAATCGAAAACGGTGCGCGCGGCTACTCCGCCGTCGTCCAGACGCGCCCGTCCTGACGGATGTGGACGACGGTGCCATTCGGGGCAGGGGCGGTTATTTCGTAAAGGCTCTGCGTCGCCTCGAGGGTAGGGGAAAGCTCGCCATTCGGAAGCGAGATCGCGTCGGCGTTCAGGGCGGCGAGGGTGTCGGCGTAGGTGCCGTGTGCGTCGTGGTAGGCCTGCTGTCGGTAGTAGAGTCGTCGGAGGGCCCACGTCACGCGATCGGTGCGGGTCAGGCGCACCGAGTCCGCCGCCGTCCCGACCGCGGCGTTCGAGAACGCGACCACGCCCCACCGCTCCGGCATGTGGAAGGACCCGTCCCCCTGCGGCGACCAGGCCGAGGCGTCGTTGCCGGTCGTGTCCCGGACGTATCGGCCGTCGACGACGGACGCGGGCCACTGCATCCGCGTGAGGTTTAGGCGCCAGCGGTCGCCGTCGACGGGCGGCTCGCCGTCGGGGGCCGCCTCGGCAAGCACCGCCCAGGGCAGGGCCAGCTCCACGGTCCAGCTCGTATCGGTGTCCGACGGGTCGTTGAGGGTCCCCTGCACGGCGACCCCTTTCTTCAGGCCCCGAAGGTCCCAGGCACTGATGGGCACGCCGCCGTCCCGGTACGGCCGGGTGAGCATCAGGTCCCACTGCGTCTCGCGGGCGTTGATCTGAAACTCGTAGTAGTGGTGGGTATCGCCGGTCGGGTCGATGAACACCTCGAAGGCGTTTTCGCGCCAGACGGCCGTGTCGCGGGTCGTAAACGAGGCCCGCACGTCCGGCTCCTGCAGTTTGGCGGCGAGGTAGAGGTAGCGGTCGTCCCACATCATCTTGGCCCGCGTCCGGTACGGCGGCGCCGGGCGGTCGCGGCCCTCGCTGTTTACGAAGGGGGCCGTCCAGGCCGTCCGCGCCCACGTCGCCTCGGTCAACCGACCGTCGACGGTCGGAGGCGAGGGGGCGCGCTGAATGCGGTACGTCCGCGGGTGGAACGGAAGGCGATCCGCAAAGTCTACCGGGTCGGACGCGGAGGGCTCGCCTCCAGGCGCGGCGGAATTGGCGGCGCACCCCGAGAGGGCGGCACACACGAGGACCCCGATCGCGAGGGCGGCCGGCAGCAGGCGGGGCAGCATCGGGCAGGCGGACGTAGGGTGAGCAGGGCGGGCGAGGGGCGCCCGGTCGTTACGGCATGTCGTAGGTCGTCACGAAGGCCTCGGCGGCGTAGAATTCGGGGAGGCCGAGGCCGTTCAGGGCGTCGGCCGTGCCGCGGTTGCGGTCGCGGGCCCGTTCCCAGAACTCCCGGTCGTCGTAGGCGCCGGGAAACATGGCCCGGTCCTTCTGGCTCTCGTGCTTGAAGATGGCCTCCACCTTGCGGTCGAGGTCCGCCTTCGAGAGGGGCACGAGGACGTCGGCTTCGTGGAGGGGCCACTCCTGCCAGGCCCCGCGGTAGAGCCACACCAGCGGCTGAGGCCGCGTCTCGGGGCCGGCCTCGGCGGGCACCCCGTCGCCCGACGGCGGCGCGGCGTCCTGGTTGTACCGCTGGAGGGCCTCCTTGATGGCCTTGTAGCACATGCGGTGCGTGCCGTGGGGGTCCGAGAGGTCGCCCGCCACAAACACGTGGGTCGGCTCCACGTCCGTTAGCAGGTCGTAGACCACGTCGACGTCCGCCGTAGAAATCGGGTCCTTCCGCACCCGGCCCGTGCGGTAGAACGGCATGTCCAGAAACTCGGCGTCGTCGGCCTCCAGGCCCATCACCTCGATGGCGGCGATGGCCTCGCCGTAGCGGATGTAGGCCTTGAGCGTCTGGATCTCGGGCAGGTCCACCTCCCCCGGGGCCTTCTCGGCGAGGTGGGTCTCGATCTCTGCCCGCCGCGCCCGGAAGTCCGCCGCGGCCTCGCCGTCGAGGTTCAGGGTGTCGCCGCCGAAGTCCAGGAAGCGGAGGTAGCGGCGCACGTCGGCGTCGAAGACGGCCACCGAGCCGTTGGTCATGTAGGCGACGTCGATGTCGTTGCCGTTGGCGACGAGCTTATCGAGCATGCCGCCCATTGAGATGACGTCGTCGTCGGGGTGAGGGCTGAACACGATGACCTGCTCGTCGGCGATCAGGTTCTCGCGGTACGTGATGCGCTGGCGCAGGTCCTCGAACACCTCGCGGGCCAGGTCGTCGACGTGGTCGTAGCGGTGAACGAGGCTGTGGAGCTGGTTCTGGTAGTAGTCCGACGCCTCGAGGCGAGGGATGGCCCGGTCCTGCGTCTTCGAGAGCCAGATGACGGCCCGCTTGGCCTTCTGGTCGGTCCAGTCGACCTCCCGCACGCGCCAGGGCATCTTCTCGCGGGTCAGCTCCCCCGCCGCGGCCCGGTCGATGTAGAAGGTGGCGTTGGGGTGGTCCTGGAGGTAGCTGGCCGTCACACCCCGGTTGGGCTCGCCCTCGACGGCCTCCTGCACGATGGGCGCCTTGTGCTCGCCCGTCGCCATGAGCACGATCTCGTCGCTTTCGAGGATCGTGCCCACCCCCATCGTGATCGCCTCCTGGGGCACGTTCTCCTCGCCGAAGAAGTCGCTGGCGGCGTCCTTGCGCGTGATTTCGTCGAGGATGACCCGCCGCGTCCGGGTTTGCTTGCTCGACCCCGGCTCGTTGAAGCCGACGTGCCCGGAGCGCCCGATGCCGAGCAGCATGAGGTCGATGCCGCCCGCCTTCTCGATGGCGTGCTCGTACTCGACGCAGTAGCGCTCCACCTCGTCGGGGGGAATGTCGCCCCGGGGAATGTGGACGTTCTCCTCGGGGAGGTTGACGTGATCGAAGAAGTTCTCGTCCATGAACCGATGGTAGCTCTGGAGGCTCTCCGGGTCCATCGGATAGTACTCGTCGAGGTTGAACGTCAGCACGTTTGAGAAGTCGAGGTCCTCCTCCCGGTGCATCCGGATGAGCTCCTGGTAGACCCCAATGGGGGTCGAGCCGGTGGGCAGGCCCAGCACGGCGTGCTTGCCCACGGCCTGCCGCTCCTCGATGAGCGTGGCGATGCGGAGGGCCACCCGGTGGGCCATCTCTGAGGGGTCGTCGAAGATGAGGGTCTCGACGTGCTCGTGCTGAGTGCCGGCCTGCGTGCTCTGCTCCGGGGGGTCGGCGACGGAGGGGGAGTAGGAGGGCATGGGGGCAGGTCGGTGCGGGCGAGGAGAAGGACGGTCGGCGCGGGCCCGTCGGCGGCGGACGGCCCGCACCGGGAGGGACAAACTGGTAAGCATAATAGGAAGCGGTGGTCCAGGTGGCAATCTGCCAGTCAGTTAGGAACCGCTTCCAATCTTCACGCGGGCGGGGCCCGAAGGGGTCCCCGGCGGTTGCGTCTTGACACACCGCTCTTTATCATTTGCTTACGACAAAACCCCCGTACTACAAAGCATACGAGCGACTCCTATGCCCCCGGTCATTCAGGAGAGCACCGAATCGTACGATGTCTGCATTGTTGGCTCCGGCGCAGGGGGCAGCATGGCCGCGAAGACGCTGGCGGAGGCCGGCGCCAGCGTGGTGGTGCTGGAGGCCGGCCCCGAGTGGGACGTGCAGGAAGACGGAACCATGTTCGACTGGAACTACTCCTCGCCCCGCCGCGGCGCCTCGACGAAGGACCGCCCCTTCGGTGAGTTCGACGCCTGCCTCGGCGGCTGGGACATTGAGGGCGAGCCGTACACTACCGCCGAGGACACCAACTGGGAGTGGTTCCGGGCCCGTATGCTGGGGGGGCGCACCCACCACTGGGGCCGCATCTCGCTCCGCTTCGGGCCCGACGACTTCAACGGCCGCAGCGTCGACGGCCACGGCGACGACTGGCCCATCGACTACGCGGACGTGAAGCCGTACTACGACCGGGTGGACCGCATGATCGGCCTCTTCGGCTCGGAGGAAGGCTTCTACAACTCCCCCGACGGCATCTTCATGGAGCCGCCCGAGCCGCGCTGCTACGAGAAGTTCATCCAGCAGGGGGCCGAGGATATCAACATCCCCGTCATTCCCTCTCGCCTCTCCATCCTCACCGAGAACCACAACG
>JBDGQP010000039.1:30418-38084 GCA_042218975.1 Salinibacter sp. | reverse complement strand
ACAACTGCAAGGGCCCGTGCGAGGGCCTGCAGTCCGAGGCCGACTACATGGAGACGATCGAGCAGGTCGAGAAGCTGCTGAACGGGCAGACCCAGGCGCTCATCGACCTGCTGGAGGACGAGATGGAGACGCAGTCCGAGCAGCTCAACTTTGAGGAAGCCGCGCGGCTGCGCGACCAGGTCGATGCCCTTCGGAAGTACTCCCAGCAGCAGAAGGTCGTCAGCCAGGACTTTGCCGACCGCGACGTCTTTGCCCTCCACGTTGACCGCGAGGAGGGCATCGGGTGTGGGGTGCTCTTTCAGGTGCGGGAGGGCAAGATGATCGGCAAGCGCCACAAGTACCTGCGCCGCATCGAGGGCCGCACCGACGAGGAACTCATTCTCTCGTACGTCGAGAACTACTACGCCCACGCCAACTTCGTCCCCGAGGAGGTCCTGCTCTCCCACGACCCGAACGCCCACCCGGCTCAGGACACCCACGCCCTGGAGGCACTCCTGCGTCGGGAGCAGGGCCGGCAGGTGCCGATCCGCGTGCCGCAGCAGGGCGAGAAGGCGAGCCTGACCCGCATGGCCGCCTCCAACGCCAAGCTGCTGGTCGGGGAGTGGAAGACCCAGCAGATGAAGCGGGAGCGGGACCGCATCCCCGAGGCCGTCAAGTCCCTGAAGGAGGAGCTCCGCATGGAGGAGCTCCCCCGCCGGGTCGACGGCATCGACGTGTCGCACCACGGCGGCAAAGAGACGGTCGCCTCCTGCGTCGTCTTCACCGACGGGACGCCCCGGAAAAGCGACTACCGCACCTACAAGATCCGCTCGACCGAAGAGGGGCGCCCCGACGACTACCAGGCGATGCGGGAGGTCGTGGAGCGTCGCTACAGCCGCATGCTCGAGGAGGACGGCCCCTGGCCCGACCTCGTGGTCATCGACGGCGGAAAGGGCCAGCTCAGTACGGCCGTCGAGGTCCTGAGGGACGTCGGCGCCTTCGATCGATTTCGGGTGATCGGGCTCGCCAAGCGCCTGGAGGAGGTCTTTCGTCCCGGCGCCTCCGACCCGGTACTGATCGGCAAGGACAGCCCGGCCCTGCAGCTCCTCCAGAAGGTGCGCAACGAGGCCCACCGGTTCGCCGTCACCTACCAGCGCAAGCGCCGCAAAAAGAAGACGCTTCAGTCCGAGCTCCTCGACATCCACGGCATCGGTCCGAAGACGGCCCGGAAGCTCTTGGGCGAGTTCGGCTCGGTTGCGAAGGTGAAGGAGGCCGACGAGGAGGCGCTGGCGGACGTGGTGGGGCCGTCCAAGGCCGAAACCGTCTCCACCTTCTACTCCACGAACGGCAGCTAACGAGCCCCCTCCTCGCCCCGGCCCCCTCCGCCATGAAGCGATGCCCCAACTGCGACGCCCACCGGGAGGACGATGACGACTACTGCCCGGTGTGCGGCGAGACCTTTCCCGGCCCCACCATCTCGGAGCGCACCGGGCCGCCCTGGTACGCCCGGGCCGATTTCATGGTGGTCTACGTCGTGCTCCTGTGGCCGGTCGCCCTGTACGGACTGTATCGGCGCGACGCCTGGAACCGGAACGCCGACCAGTGGATGCTGGCCGGATGCCTCGTCATGGCGGGGGTGTGGACCCTTCTCCTTCGGTCGCTCCAATGACCGTGCCCGACGACTTATCGAGCGGCCTGCGCCGCCGGGTCCCTCGTTCGTCTCAGAGGCACCTCGAGTGGACGTTTTTGTTTTGCAATAACGGAAATGTACGCCGTCCGTACCTTAGGGACGTTCCCTTTTCCGGATCGGGACGTACTTCGACGCGGGATTAGGAGGTCGTGCCCCGACCGATGATATCGTCGACGTCCTGCCACCCGTAGGTGTCGTCCCCGTCGGCGTCGTCCTCGTCGGTCTCGTCCGCCGCCGCATTGTGCGCCTCTCCGTCGGATTCGCTCTCGGGGTCCAGGTCGTAGCCGAGCGTGTGGAGCAGGTCGAGCCGGGTCTGATACTTCTGGATGAGCGTCGTCGAGGAAAGATCATCGTCCCGCGTGAGCTCGATCTCGTCGCAAATCATCTGAACGGCCCGCGAGGCCACGATTGAGGTCGACAATCCGAGATGCGAGGCGACCTCCGCCAGTTGCTCGGCGAGAGCCCGGGGGAGATCGAGGTCGAGGACCACCTCCGGATCGGCCTCCGGCATGTCCCCCTCGGCGCCGTTTGGAGGATCGTAGAGGGTGGGCTCCGACGGAGATGGGGAGTGGTCTGTACTCATCCTGGGTGGGAGTCGGACCTATTGAGGGAGGGGTTTGGACTCCGGGGCCGTCCGCCTAGAAGCTCGTGCCGTCCGGGCCGCTCGCGGTCGACACGGGGTCGGGTTTGAATGAGGGCCAGGTCGGCCGGCATTGTAGAAATGCCCCGGACGTCAGCCAAAGGGACGTGCATAGACCGGAGAAGTGCGGGGCACAGTTCGTTAGTGGTTTCGGCAATTATCATTCCAACGTGCCACTCGAAGACCGCCGGTCGATCTCATCCGGACGCCTGTTTGCGACCACGCCCCGAGACCGATTGAATCCTGAACACAGGTGGCGGGTACGGGCTCCACATCCCTGCTTCGACCAACCGTGTCGTTGTTGTGCCTCCCTGTGACTCACACTCCCCCACGGCCCGGGTGGTCCGTTCCTTTCGCGGCGACTCTTCTCGGGGCGACCGAGCAGACCCGGGCCCGAGCGCCCCGTTCGGCCTGCTGTTGGGCGCATGGCTCGGCCTGCTCCTAGTTGGTGCCGGGTTCCGGGCGGCCGCCCAGACCCGGCCGGCGCCTTCCCTTGCGCCGCCTTCGACCGGGGACGCGTCGCGGTACGAGGTGTACGAAACGCCGGCCTTCACCCGGGCCGTGCGTCGCGGCACCCGATCGCGGGACGGGCGTCCCGGCCCCCGGTACTGGCAGCAGTACGCTCGCTACCAGATCCGTGCCCGGCTCGATACCAGTGCCCACCGGATCATCGGACGCGAGCGGGTCACCTACCTGAATCGATCCCCCGACACCCTCGACCAACTGGCGGTCCACCTGCGGCAGAACCTCTTCCGGGGCGCCTCCGCCCGTCGGCGGTCCGTACCCGAGACCGGAGGCGTGACCCTCCGTCGGGTGGCGGTCCAGCAGACCCGGCTCTCGCCCACCACCGACACGTCGGCGGTCGGATACCGGGTAGAGGGCACGGTCGCCTGGCTGCGACTTCCCACCCCGCTTCCGCCCGACGACAGCCTCTCCCTGCAGTTTCGGTGGGCATACACGCCCCCTCCCGCCCCGGCCGACGGCCGCCAGGGCCGCGATGGGCGCGTATACTACGCCGGCTACTGGTATCCCCAGATCGCCGTGTACGACGACGTGCGGGGCTGGGTGGCCGAGCCCTACACCGGGCAGGCCGAGTTCTACATGGGACAGGCCGACTACGACGTCCGCCTCACCGTCCCCGCACACTGGCGGGTCGGGGCCACCGGGCAGCTCCGGAACGCGCCGGCGGTCCTGTCCGACCGGGCCCGCCGCCGCCTCCGGCGGGCCCGGCGCACGGGAGAGGTCGTGTCCCTGCTGGGCCGCGGCGAGCGCGGCACGGGCCGGGCCACCCGGGCCCCGGACGGCTCGACGGCGACCTGGCACTTCACGGCCAAGAGCGTGCGCGACTTTGCGTGGGGCACGAGCGACCGGTATCTCTGGGACGCGACGCGGGCCCTCGTTCCCACCTCCCGGACGCGTCCCCCGGACACCGTGATGATCCACAGCCTCTACCGGCCCCGTGCGGCCGCGGCCGCCTGGCCCCACGCGGCCCGGTATACCGCGGAGGCCGTGGCGACCCTGTCGGAGACGCTGCGGCCCTACCCCTACCCCACCATGACGTCAATGGAGGGCATTCTCCGGGGGGGCGGCATGGAGTACCCGATGATCACCATCATGCAACCCTGGGCCGACACGCTGAAGCTGGCCGGGGACCTGATGCATGAAGTCGGCCACATGTGGATCCCGATGGAGGTGGGCACCAACGAAAAACGGCACGTCTGGATGGACGAGGGTCTCACCCAGTTCAACACCGCGCAGGGGATGCGGTCCCTTTACGGGCCCGGGCCTCGCCCATCCGGCCGGGCGAGCGACTCGGAGACCGGACAGCGACGGACCTACCTCCAGATCGCCCGCCGGGGCAACGAGGTGCCCCTCATGCGACACGGCGACGACATTCCTGCGTCGCTTTACTTTGACCTGCCGTACGACAAGGCGGCCCAGGTCCTCACGGCCCTGCGGGGCGTTCTCGGCCCGACCACCTTCCGGCGGGCCTACGACGCCTTCTTCGACCGGTGGTGGGGCAAGCACCCGACGCCCCACGACTTCTTCAACACAATCGCCGATGTGGCGGGGCGGGACCTCTCCTGGTTCTGGACAACCTGGTTCTATCGCACCCCGACCTTGGACCAGGCCCTCCCGTCGGTCCGCACGGGCGCCGATTCTACGACGATCACCATCGAGAATCGCGGCCGCGCCCCCATGCCGGTGCCGCTCGTAATCCGGCGGGCCGACGGCTCGACGTCGCGGCGGACGGTACCGGTAGACGTCTGGCTCGGGGGAGAGACCCGGCACCAGATCACGATCCCGGCCGATCCCCCCGTCGTCCGCGTCGAGATCGACCCGGAGAGACACTTTCCGGACCTCGATCGCTCAAATCAGACCTGGCGGCGAGGGCGCTGACAACCGGGGCGTGCGCGGCGCGCTCGGTCCCGTCGCCGCCAGCACCCGGGCACGACAATCGCATCTCGCTGCCGGCGTGCTCCGGCGGGCCCGCAACAGGAGCGATGCACGCCTTCCGTGCCCCCGCGCACCCGCTCCGTCCGGGCCCGGTCCCCCGATCAGCCGAGAGTTCGGTTTGCGTTTCCGGAGTCTTCAACTCATCATATGATCGTTCGTACAGGGGGACCCCGGCAATAGAAGCCGCGGCGGGCTCTCTTTTTCCTTCCCACACACGACTGCCTCAGCGCCCATGGCCGACCCGGAACAGGACCAGAGCCTCACCGAACTCGCGGGCGACAACGTCGGAAAAATTCTTTTCCTGTCGCTCGCCGCGGCGCTCGGCGGATTCCTCTTCGGGTTCGACAGCGGCGTCATTAACGGAACCGTCGACGCCCTCCAGGCGGAGTTCGGGTCGGACGACGTCGGCACCGGCTTCAACGTGGCGTCGATCCTTCTCGGGTCCGCGGTCGGGGCCTTCTTTGCCGGGAACATCGCCGATCGGTTCGGGCGGCGTCCCACCATGATTCTGACCGGAATCGCCTTCATCGTCAGTGCGTGGGGCTCCGGCGTCGCGGGCAGCTCCCCGGAGTTTGTCTTCTTCCGGATCGTAGGGGGCCTCGCCGTGGGGGCGGCCAGTATCTTGGCGCCCGCGTACATCAGCGAGATCGCCCCTCCCAGCATTCGGGGGAGCCTGACCACCCTCCAGCAACTGATGATCGTGATCGGCCTGTTCATGGCCTTCGTGAGCAACTACTTTATCGCGGGGGCCGCCGGCAGCGCCGAGTCGGTCTTCTGGTTCGGGTTCGACGCCTGGCAGTGGATGTACTGGGTCGAGATTTTGCCCGCGAGCCTGTTTCTGGTCTCGTTGCTCTTTATTCCGGAGTCGCCCCGCTACCTGGTGGCCGCCGGGAAAGAGGACGAGGCCCGAACCGTCATCAACTCCCTCTCCACGGCCCCGAACACGGACGAGAAGATTGCCGACATCCGCTCCACCCTGCAGGAGGGAAAGCCGAGCCTGACAGACATCATCCACCGCCACACCGGGCGCGTCCACCCCCTGGTGTGGGTGGGGCTGGGCCTCGCGGCCCTGCAGCAGTTTACCGGCATCAACGTCGTCTTTTACTACGGCGCCACGCTGTGGCAGGCCGCCGGCTTCACCGAGTCGGTGTCGCTGATGAACAACGTCGTGACCGGGAGCGTGAACATCGCCTTCACGTTCGTGGCCATCGCCCTGGTGGACCGACTGGGCCGCAAGCCGCTGCTGCTGATTGGCGCACTGGGGCAGGCCGTCATGCTGGGCGTACTCGCCTACGCCTTCGGCACCGCCGCCGTGGGCGCCTCCGGCGATCTGCAGTTGACCACTACCATGGGCACCGTCGCCCTCGTCGCGGCCAACACCTACGTCGCCTTCTTCGCCTTCTCGTGGGGCCCGGTAATGTGGGTCATGCTTGGAGAGATGTTCCCCAATCGCTTCCGGGGGGCCGCCCTCTCGCTGGCCGGACTCATCCAGTGGCTCTCCAACTTCACGATCACGATGACCTTCCCGATTCTCCTCGACTCCATCGGCCTTGGGGTCTCGTACGCCATCTACGCAGCGTTCGGCGTGGTGGCGTTCCTCTTCGTGCAGGCCTTCGTCCAGGAGACCAAGGGGCGCACCCTCGAGGACATGTCCCGCGCGGCTGAGGAGAGCCCGGCGTAAGGACGTCCGTCACGGACGCACCCTCCGATCGGACTCGCGCGCACGCCGCCCGGCATGTGCCGCCTGCCCCCGGTGGGTCGAGGGGAGACGACTGGGAGCAAGGCGGGATGAACGCCTGCTCCGCCATCCGCCCATGCGTTGATCCGTCCGTTCCCGCCTCCCGTCCGATCGTCTTCGGATCATTCCCGACGAGGGTCGGGCAGGGGCCCCTCTCGCGAGGAAAGAATCAACGCCCCGGTCTCTCAGTCCGGATCGGGGACCCATCGGTGTCGATCGAGGTCGACGTGCCCCTCGTCGGTGAACGTCACGCCCTCGCTCCGGAGCCGCTCTTCCATGACGTCCGGGGTCTCGAAGTACCGACGGCCCGTGAGCGCGCCGTACCGGTTGACCACCCGGTGGCACGGCAGGCCCGATCCGACCGCGGCGTTCAGGGCCCAGCCCACCGTGCGGGCGGCCCCCCGGCGCCCGAGGTGCTCGGCGATGTCGCCGTAGGTGGTCACGCGGCCGGGCGGAATCTGCGCGACAACGGCCCAGACCCGTTCGTAGAAGGAGCTGTCATCGTCCGATGCGCCGGGGGACGGCATGGTCCGAGTGCTCGTCTCCATTCAGTTCGACGAGTCCGTCTCCTCCTCCCCAGTGTCGTCGGGCTCCCACGTGTCCTCCCGGACGCCGGCCTGCTTGTTGGCCCAGCGGGCCAGGACGAAGAGGAGATCGGAGAGGCGATTGAGATAGACCTTCGTCGTCTCGTTGATCGGGGTCGAGGCACTGGCCTGCACCACGAGCCGCTCGGCGCGCCGACAGATGGTGCGGGCGGAGTGGAGGGAGGCCCCCGCCGGGCTTCCCCCCGGGAGGACGAACGACTTCAACGGGGCGAGGTCGGCGTCGAACGAGTCGATACGGTCTTCGACGCGGGACACGTGATCGTCCTCGACGCGGGGCACCAGCGGCTTGGAATCGACCGGCGTGGCGAGGTCGGCCCCGACCACGAAGAGCTCTTCCTGCACGTCGTCCAGAACGGGGTCGAGCCGCTCCGCCCCGGGCTGATCGCGGAGGTGCGACCGCGCAAGGCCCACGACGGAGTTGGCCTCGTCGACGGTCCCGTAGGCGTCGATGCGGGCATTTCCTTTGCCGACGCGTTCTCCCCCGAAGAGCGAGGTCGTGCCGTCGTCGCCGGTGCGCGTGTAAATTCGGTCGGGCATGGCCGGGTGCGGGTCCGGGA
>JBDGQP010000039.1:0-30408 GCA_042218975.1 Salinibacter sp. | reverse complement strand
GGTGTGTATCACGCGCGGCGGCACGGGGCGTTTCGGCAAAGCCGGCCCCTGCAACCGGGGCCCATCCCTGTGGAGACGGGGTTCAGGACGACGCCCGGACCGGCGCGAGGTATTCGATCCGAAGGGGTCTCCCCGACGGGCGCTCGATGCGCGCCTTCATGCCGAACACATCCGCGATGCACTCGGGGGTCAGCACCTCATCGGGCGGGCCGTCCTCCACCAGACGTCCCTCTTTCAGGACGAGAAGCCGCTCGGCGTGCCGCGCGGCCAGCTCGAGGTCGTGAAACACCGTGACCACGGTCCGCCCCTCCGCGACCAGCGCCCGCACCTGCTGCATGAAGGAGAATTGGTAGTGCACGTCGAGGTGCGACGTCGGCTCGTCAAGGAGGAGGAGATCCGCCTCCTGGACGAGCGCCTGGGCCAGAAAGACGCGTTGCAACTCCCCTCCGCTGAGGGACAGCACCGACCGCCCGGCAAAGCCCTCGAGGTCGACGCGGGCGAGGGCCGATCGCACCTGAGCCCGGTCCTCGGACTGATAGGACTGCATCCAGCCCCGGTGCGGGGCGCGGCCGAGCAGGACCAGCTCCTCGACCGTGAAGTCGAAGGTGAGCGACGGGGCCTGACGAACGTACGCGAGCCGGCGGGCCCGCTCCCGAGCAGAAAGCGCCTCGACGGGCTGCCCGTCGAGTTGAATGTGCCCGTCAAACGCAATGAGGGCCCCGATGGCACGGAGGAGAGTGGTCTTGCCGCTCCCGTTCGGGCCGATGAGGCCCACCCACCGCCCCGCCGCGAGGTGGAAGTGGATGTCGCGGAGGATCGTCTGCCCGTCGAGCCGAACGTTCACCTGATCGACCGATAGGAGCGACATGGCACCGGGGAGGCGTGCATTCGAGACAGCACCGCCATGTACCCGCGCCCCTGCCGGATGTTCGTCGGCCTGCGTCGGCCAGGGTCCCGCGCCGAGGACCGCCTTGCCAACGAGAACGACGCTCGGGCGTAGACGAGAATGTGCAGACTCCCAGAATCGGTAGGTCCTCCCGAGTCGACGAGGGTCCCCCGCTTTCCTCCTCAATGGACGGAGTCTCCAAAGTCAGGCCTGGCATTCGCTGGCTCCCCCTTCCCTTTCCGTGTCCCTCTTGTCCTCCCTCCCCGATTTTACGGCCCGCGCGGTGGGCACCGAGTGGATGGACGACCCCGGAGTAAGGGGCGAGGCCCTTCGGACGGCCCTCCGCGACCTTCGTCGGATCAACCGGCTCCTCGGGGGCCTGCGGGCCAGCACCTCGGTCCTGGCTCCGATGCTGTCGGCCCGATCCTCCCTCGATCTGCTGGATGTAGGCTCGGGGACCGGCGACTACCTGGCGCATCTCGTGCGGCAGGGGGCCCATCACAACACGCGGATCCGGGCCACCGGCGTCGACCTCAACCCCCGGACGGTGGGGCACGGCCGGGCCTGGCTCGATGCCTCCCTTTCCCCCTCCCTTCGATCCAACGTCCGCCTGGAGATTGCCGATGCCCTCCAGTTGCCCTACCCCGACGACGCCGTCGACGTGGCCCACGCGGCCCTTTTCCTCCACCACTTCCACGGAAACGCCGCCGTGCGGCTGCTGCGCGAGATGAACCGGGTGAGCCGACACGGCATCCTCGTCAACGACCTGCACCGTCACCCCCTCGCCTACGTCGGAATCTGGACGCTCAGTCGCCTAGGCTTCTCGCCGATGGTGCAGCACGACGGCCCTCTCTCCGTACGGCGGGGCTTCCGCCATGCCGATCTGGTGACCCTGGCCGAGGCCGCCGGCCTCCCGTCCGCCGAGGTCCGCTGGCACTGGGCCTTTCGGTGGACCCTCTCTTCCCTCTCCGGGCCGTCGGGGCGCGTGGCCGCAGGGATTACGGCTGCGTGACGCCCTCCCGGCCGGATCGGGGACCGCAGCAGCGGTGGCAGAGTAGGGTTTACGACGCTCTTTTCCCGCGGACGCGTTCTTCCCTCCCCGCCTCCTCCCCCGGACAATGACCTACGACGCGATCGTGATCGGCGGCGGCCTGGCCGGCTGCAGCGCGGCCCACCAACTGGCGCGCCGCGGATGGGAAGTCGTTCTTCTCGAGAAGGACACCTACCCCCGCCACAAGCTCTGCGGCGAGTTCTTGTCCCCGGAGGCCCAATCGTCGCTCTCCGGCCTAAATCTTCTTGAGGAGGTCCGGTCGGCCGGCGCGCGGCGCCTCCGGCGTGCTCGTCTCACCGGCCCGAACGGCACCACCGCCGAGCACGGCCTCCCCGGGACCGCCCTCGGGCTGAGCCGCTACCGGCTCGACACCCTTCTCTTTCGGGCAGCCCGCCGGGTCGGGGTCGACGGTCGCCCTGGCACGAAGGCGACGGCCGTCACCGGCTCCCTCGGCGACGGATTTGTCGTGGAGGCGGGGGGCGATGCCCTGTCCGGACGGCTCGTGCTGGGGGCCTACGGACGGCGAAGTCCCCTGGACCGCCGGCTCGACCGGCCCTTTCTGGGCGAACAGTCCCCCTACGTCGCCTTCAAGGCCCACTACGCGGGCACGTCCCCGGAGCTTCCCGGCACGGTCGAGGTCCACACGGCCCCCGGGGGCTACTGCGGCATCGGGCCCGTAGAGGAGGACCGGTTCAACGTCTGCTGGATCGGCCGGACCGACGCCCTCAAGAGGGCCGGCGGCACCGCCCCGGCGATGCTGGACGAGATGCGGCGTCACAATCCGGTTCTCGACGACCGGATGCGCGACCTGGTCCGTGTGAGCGACCGCTTCGAGGCGGTGAGCCAGGTGCCGCTCATGTCGAAGTCCCAGTTCGTGGACGGCGTCTGCATGATCGGGGACTCCGCGGGGATGATTGCCCCTCTCTGTGGCGACGGCATGGCGATGGCACTGGACACGGCCGACCTCGTGGCGCCGATGGCGGAGCAGTTTCTGTCGGGGCGGCGCTCCCCCGCGGCCTTCCGGGCCGACTACCGCGACCGCTGGCGGTCCCGCTACCAGCGGCGGCTCCGGCTCGGGCGGTGGGCCCACGCGGCGGCGTTCCGCCCCCTGGCCTCCACCGCCCTCCTGACCGCCTGTCGCGTGCTGCCGCCCCTGGCCCGCTGGCTGATCCGGTCCACCCGGGGCTAGACGTCGGCCGGGCGAGCATCACCGGGCCGCGGCCCGCTCCAGGCGATCGTTGAGCGCACGACCCAGCCCCTCCGGCGTCGCGGTTTGCGCGTAGATGACGGAGCAGTCCGCGCGATCGCAGGCCCGGAAGAAGCGGAAGAGCTCCCGGGCGTACGCCTCGACGTCGTCCGCCACCCGACACATCCGGAAGGAGGCCGCACGGGCGGGGGCCTGGAGTCCGATGTACGCGGCGGTGGGCCCCGGCTCGGCCGCCGCCGGAGCCCGGACGAGGCGGACCTGTGCGGCCGGGGCGTAGTGTCGGTGCTTGGTGCCGGGGCTTCGGGGCGACTCGGGCTCCGGCGCGCTGGACAGGACGCCCTCCCCGATCGTCTCTCGGAGCGCCTCGACAGAGACGGCCCCGGGGCGCAGGACCGTCGGCCGCGGCGAGGTGCAATCGAGCACCGTCGACTCGACGCCCGCCTCCGTGCGCCCGCCCTTCAGAATGCAGGCAATACGGCCGCCCAGGTCCTCCTGCACCGCCCTCCAGTGGGTGGGGCTGGGCCGCCCCGACCGGTTGGCGGAGGGCGCGGCCACCGGCGTGTCGCAGGCCCGCAAAAAGGCCCTCGCGCCGTCGTGCACGGGAAGCCGGACGCCGATCGTGTCGAGATCCGCCGTCACGGCGCCGGGCACCCCCTCCGCCTTCGGCAGGATGAGGGTGAGCGGCCCCGGGGCGAATCGGTCCAGCAGCGTCTCGGCCACAGGAGGCACCGCCGCCGCCACCTGGCGCACCTGAACCCGCGCTCCAAGATGAACGATGAGCGGGTTGTCGGCCGGGCGGCCCTTCGCCTCGAAGATGGACTGAACGGCGTCCGGCTGGAAGGCGTCGGCCCCGAGGCCGTAGACCGTCTCGGTCGGGAACGCCGCGAGGTGGCCCTGGTCGATGTACCGTGCGGCCTCTTCGGGCGACGTCGTGAGGTGCGTATCCACGGGGAACGCGCGCCAGGAATGGAAATGCGACGGGGTCGTGGTCGACGAGCCTCCACCGCCCGCCGTCCCGCCCCGTTCGGGTTGACTTTCGGTCCGACCCGCTGTTAGGATCGTAGGTGCCCGCCGACGTTCCCCGATTGTCCATTCTGATTCGATGCCCACCGATTCCTCGTCCTCCGGGTCTTCTCTCCCCACCGGGCCCGACGCTCACTCGTCGTCGGTCCGGCCGGCCCTCCAGGCCCTTGCGAAGGCGACCTCTCAGGTCTTGCGGCGACGATTCCGGGTGCTGTACCTGGTTCGAGAGGCCTATCGGCGCATGCTTTCGCATTCAAACGTGCTCACGGCCGTTTGGGCGGACCTCCGCACGATGCTGCGGCTGCTCCTCCGGTGGGCCGACCGGTCGTATCGCCGCGTCTCGTGGACGCCGCTGGCGCTCATCGTCGGGGCCATGTTGTATTTCGTCGTTCCGTTCGACGTGGTGCCGGACGCCCTGGGGGCCGTCGGGTTCGTCGACGACGTCACGGTGATCTCCACCGTCGTGCAGAGAGTACGCCACGAACTCGATCGCTTTCGGGACTGGGAAGACGACCGTCTCCTTCCCGAGTAACCCACCCCACGTCCCAAAGCCACATGTTTTCAAGCATCGTACTCGCGCTTGTCGCCGGCCTACTCACCGGCATGGCCATCGCCTGGTACCGGCGGTCCTCGTCCGGCGACTGAGAAATCGCTTTGGTTTTTACCGGTCCGTGAGAACGTACGCAACCAATCGCTCGCGACAGCTGCGGATCGTGCATGGCCGCAAGTAGAGAACGGACATCGGGCACGTGTTCACGGATCGGTGGAACCTGTGTCGGGTCCCGGACGGGCCTGCATCACAGCCGATTGTTCCGGGCAGCGTGCCGCCCCCTACGGGACGATCTGGGTCCCTTCTTCGTCCTTCAGGATCAGGGCATCGACCGGGCAGATGGCCGTGGCCTCCTCGAGCCGGTCCGCGTCGATGTCGGGCGTCTCGTCCTGGAAGGCGACGATGTTATCTTCGTCGATCACAAAAATTTCCGGGGCGAGGTTGACGCAGTTGCCGGACCCAATGCAGAGGGTGCGGTCGATGCCAACCGTTTTCCCGCTGATCTCGCGCTCTCGGTGATCGTCGTCCATTCGGTCGTTGGAAGTCTGTGGTGAAAAGAATGCGGTAGAAAGTACGTGTCGCGCCCTGTCACGAAACCGATCCGGGCACGTTCCCGGGGCGTCCGCTCCGATTGGGGACGTTACATTCGCTCGACCGGCCCGGCCTCATTCTTCGGCCTCCGCTTCCGACGGCCCGGCGAGGGTCCGGTCGGGCGACTCGGTGCTCTCGTCCTTGAGGGTATCGTCGAGGAGGTTGCCCGCAATTTGGATGAAGTCCCGCTCGGTGATGATGCCGACGAGGCGGTCTTCGCGGACGACCGGAAGGGCCCCAATCTGGTGCTCCCGCATCATCTCGACGGCCTCGAGGGTGGGGAGGTCCGGCGACACCGAGATCGGATCCTCGACCATGATCTTACGGACCGGGGTGCCCCCGTCGGGCACCTCGGTGCGGTCGGCCATGTGACGGAGCAGCGTCCGGTGACTGATGAGGCCGACGAGGCGATGCTGTTCGTCCTCGACCAGCACGTGCCGGATGCGCTGCCAGTCCATGAGCCGGGCGACAAATTCGATCGCTTCCTCCTCGTGGACCGTGAAGAGCTCGGTGGTCATGTAGTCCTCGACGTTGGTCTCCTTCATCCCACTGGGCGTGTAGCCCTCCTCGAGGGTAGCGAGGGACCACTCGTGGACGGGCGCCCCCTCCTTCTGCCGCTCGACCAGGCCCCGCGTGAGGGCCCCGAGTCGCTCGGCGCGGGAGCCGACCCCCTCCATGCGCGCCAGTGAGTCGAGCTGCCACTGTGCGCCGGTCTGCTGGGTCTCCACCCGCTTCTGTATGATGCCGAGGTAGCGCTCGATGTCGGCGTCGCTGACGTCGGAGGCCCGCAGGCCCGACTCGGCCCGCGGGAGCAGCCGGTTCAGAATGAGCTCATGGGCGGGACGCTTCGTGCCATCGAGCCAGACAAACTGGGAGGCGAGGCCGTTGCGCGCCGCCGCGACAAAGTTGTGCCGGGCGTCGTCGAAGTCCATGTCGCGAGACACGTCCTCGTACTCCTCCGCGAGGCCGGCGACGAGGCCATACCAGAACACCGCGTTGGCGATCTCATCGATCACCGTGGGGCCGGACGGCAGCACCCGGTTTTCGATTCGCAGGTGGGGCTTGCCGTCGGTAATGCCGTAGCAGGCGCGGTTCCAGCGGTAGACCGTCCCGTTGTGGAGCTGAAGCGCCATGAGGTTGGGCACGCCGCCCTGCTCCAGCACCTTGAGGGGCTGCTCCTCGAGCTCGGTCGTGAGCAGCACCCGGAACCGCGAGATGTCCTCCTTGACAATCTCCAGGACCGACTCGTCGACCCAGTCGGTGCCGAAGTGCACGCGCGGCCGCATCTCTCGGAGGTAGAGGTTGCTCGACCGGGTGTCGACCGCCTGCTGGAAGAGGGCAATGCGCGTCTCGCGCCAGAGCCGCTTTCCGAAAAGAATCGGGGAGTTCGTGGCGGCCGCCAGGCAGGGCGCGGCCACGGCCTGTGCGATGTTGTAGTAGCGCGGAAACTCGTCGGGGGCGACCTGGAAGTGGGTCTGGAAGCTCGTGTTGCACCCCTCCAGCATGATCGAGTCGTGCTTCAGGAAGAGCTCGTCGATTCCCTGGATCTGGTACTGTCCGGGCCCGCCCCGGAGCCGCGAGAGGGCGTCGTTGAGGGCGTAGTAGCGCGGACGGGGCGTCATGTAGTCGAGCGCAAAGTCCGACAGGTGCGCAGTGGGGAGGATCCCCGTCATGGCAATGTCGCCACCGACCTCCTGAGTCAGCGCCCGCACCTTTTCGATGAGCGTCCTCGTAGCCCGCTCCATGTCCTGGAAGCAGTCGCCCCCGTACTGCAGGGGCTCCATGTTGAACTCGATGTTGAACTTCGTCAACTCCGTGACGATGCGCTCGTCGGTATTGCGCTCTAGCACCTCTTCGATGATCGGGGCCGGCTCCCCCCGCTCGTCCACCATAAAGAGCTCCTGCTCGGCGCCGATGCGGCGGACGCCCGTTTCGAACATGTCTTCATGGAGCATCAACTCCAGAGCCCGCACGTCCTGAATGAGGTGATTCGTAAACTCCCGAAGAACGGACGGGTCTGCGTCGCGGTGTACGTTGTGTTCACCCATGAGCGTCGTCGTGCGTTGATCAGAGAAAGGGCGCGTCGCCCCGTCGAGAGACGGGACCCCCTGACGACTCCCCACGAAGAAAGGGGCCAGGCTGCATCAATATAATCAAAGTTCTGTAAACCAATGGACTGTCGCTGGGCCTTCGGACCCGAGAAACCTCTCTTTTCACGGCACCGTTCAGATTGATTGCGTCTTTGACTGTTTCGCTCGCCGATCACACGATCATGGTGGGATGCATCGCTTTTCGACGCGATCGTTGCCGAGGGGCCTGCACACTTGCCGTCGCGCTGCTTCTGCTGGGGGGCCTCGCCCCGCCCCGATCGCCGGCGGCGCCCCAATCTCAGCCCACCGACACAACCGACATTCGGGACCTGCGGGCCCGGAAGCTCTTCGTGCGGGGCATGACACAGTCCTACCTCGAGGACTACGAGGAAGCGGTGTCGCTCTTCAAGCGGGCCCTGGAGGCCGCCCCCCGCAGCGCGGCCATCCTCAGCGCCCTGTCGGACGTGGAGGCGCGGCGCGAGAACTTCTCGTCGGCGCTCTACTACGCCCGGCAGGCGCGGCGGCGGGCCCCGGCCACCGCGTACTACCACCTCGAGCTCGCCCGGCTGCACCGCACGGCCGATCAGTCCCGCGAGGCCGTCGCGGCGTACCAGCGGCTGCTGGAGCGCTTTCCCGACAACACCACGGGGCGTCTGGCCCTTGCGCGTCTGCAATCGGAGCAAGGCCGCCCGCGCCGCGCCCTGCGCCACTACGAGGCCCTGATGGACTCGTCCGCCCGGGTGCCGCCCGAGGCCTACCCCGAGATGCTCGCTCTCTACCGACAGGTCGAAGACGTGGCCGGCCGCGAACGGATCCTGAGGCGGCTCATTGAGCGCCGTCGAGACGCCTCGACGTACCGGCGCCGGCTGGGTCAGCTGTACATCCGACAGGAGCGCCCCCGGGACGCGATCGCGGTCCTCGAGCCGCTGCTCCGCGAACACCCGCGAGATCCACGACTCCTGAGCCGTCTCAAGAGGCTGTACACCGAGACCGGCCAGCCCGAGAAAGCCAAGCGCCTCGGTGCTGCCGCCTCCGAGGGCGATGCGTCGCCGGACCAACTGGTGGCCCGCGCCCGCATGCTGTACGAGCGGCGTGGGTCGCTCGACTCCACCTCGATGAAGAGCGCGACCGAGCTGCTCCGCACCGCCCTGGACCAGGTCCCCGACCACGGAGAGGCGCTCGCCCTGCTCGGACGGATCTACTACGACCGGGCTCGGTACGGCGAGGCGGCTTCGCTGTTGCGACGCGCCCTCGACGCCAACCCCCGCGACCCCGACCGCTGGCGGCGGGCCGCGTCGGCGTACCTCCGTGCCGATTCGCTCTCCCGGGCGGTGCGGACCGCCGAGGAGGGCCTGCTCCTCTTTCCGGGACGGGTGTCGCTCCTTCGGATTCAGGGGGAAGCGCACCTTCACCTCAACGAGCCGGCCGCCGCCCGGGATCGGTTTCGGGAGGCCCTTGAGGACGCGGAGGGAGCCGAGATCTCACCCCGCGCCCACGCCGCCCTGCACGTCGGGGTGGGCCGGGCCCTTGAGCAGACCGCCACGCTCGACAGTGCGGCCGCCGCCTACGAGGCCGCCCTCCGGATCGCCCCCGAGCATCGATCGGCGCGAACTCACCTCGCCCGCGTGCTGGCCCGGCAGGAGACGCAGCTCGACCGGGCCCTGCGCCTCGCCCGCCGGGCCGTCGACCAGGGCCCGGCCACTCCCGAGACGCTCGGTACCCTCGGGTGGGTCCTGTCCGCCCGGGGCGACTACCCCGACGCAGCCTCGGCGTTCGAGCGCGCCCTGGCTGCCGGTGCCCCCGCGGCCTGGGTCTATGAGCGGTTCGGCGACGTCCAGCGCGCGCTGGGCAACGATGCGCTCGCGCGGCAGTACTGGAAACGGGCACTTAAGCGCACGGACCACCCCGCCCCCCTGCGGCGAAAGCTGCGCTCGGTCCCCCAGAGCTAGAGATCCTGCGCAACGGCTCCGACGGCGGCGCATTCTTCCGGGCGTCCTCCCCGTCGGCTGAGTGCCCGCTCCGACGGGACACGCCACGAAGCGGCCGTGGGGGTCGGAGCCTCCCCGTCACGCAACGGGCGTGATCTGGGACTCACGTGCGCAACGCCCCCCGGTTCGTTTCCTCCCCGACGTACCTCTCGTCTTCGTGCCTGTGACCGCTTCTCTTCAGCGTCTTTTCCTGTGGACGGCTCTCGCCCTGACGCTGAGCCTCCTCGGATGTGGAAGCTCGGCCTCTACACGGGCGCCCGACGCCCTGCCGAGTGCCTTTCCCACCCACTCCGCCGATGAGATCCGGACCCGGATCCAGACCCCGACCGACACCCTCCGCCGCTTCTCCGGACGGGCGCGAATCCGGGTGCGGGCTCCCGAGCAGAACCGGTCCTTCAACGCCGAGATCCGGCAGGAGCGGGCCGACTCGCTCTTTATGCGGTTCAGCCTATTCGGCTTCGAAGGGGCGCGCATGCTGCTGACCCCCGACAGCGTATTCTTCTACGACAGTCGCAAGCAAACCCTTCACGTCGGCCCCGTGGCGGCGGCACAGCGACTGTTCCCTGCCCCCGTGGCCTCCAACAATGTCTTCGAGAACCTCCTCGGGTTGGTCGTCCCCAGCCCGCAGACCCAATGGACCGTGACGGCCGACAGCGCCCGGTATCGCCTCTCCAATCCATCGGGCACAGAGACGTGGACGGTGGATCCGCGGCGCTGGCGGGTGATACAATACACCCGATCGGCCCCGGACGGAACGGTCTTGGAGGTGCGCCGCTTCTCGGACTTTCACAGCGTGCAGGGCGTGATCCTCCCGCGGGTTGTGACCTTTCGGCGGCCCAGCGACAACCTCCTGGCTCGGATCAACTACAAGAAGGTCCGCCTCAACCCCTCCGGGCTGTCCTACGAACTGGGGGTGCCGTCCGGCGTGCCCCGAACCCCTCTCCGGTCGCGCTAAGCACATCGTCATCAGCTGTCTGCTGCCCATGCGTGCACTTCGGGCTCTTCTGGGATGCCGCCAGGCCCCCCTTTCCGGCGGCCTTGCCCTCTGTCTCCTCCTGGGGCTTGCCGCTCCGGCCGCCGCGCAGGAGGACCTGCGGGCGCGGCGCACGTCGACCCAGCAGCGGCTTCAGAACCTCAAGCAGCAGATTCAGCAGAGTCAGTCCCGTCTCAAAGAGACGACCGCCGCGGAGGAGGCGACGCAGGAAAAGCTCAAGAAGCTCGAGCGCGAGATTGCGCTGCGCGAGGAGCTGGTGTCGACGTACCAGCGACGCCTCTCCCAGCTTGAGGAGGAACGCCAGCAGCTGCGCGACACGCTGCGGAGCCTTCAGGGCCGACTGGAGGATCTTCGGCGGGAGTACCGGAGCCGCGTCCTGCACGCCTACAAGTACAACCGGATCCCCGACCTGGCCCTCATCCTGGCGTCCCGCTCGATCAACCAGATGCTGGTGCGCACCCGGTACCTGCAGCGCTTTGCGCAGCAGCGTCAGGCCCAGCGGGCCGACGTGCAGCGGGCCGCGGCGCGCGTCCGCCGGTCCCGCAAGGAGCTCAAGCGAAAGGAGGCGGAGACCAAGGAGCTTCTCTCGGAGGCGCGCCTGGAGCGGGAGAACCTCCAGGCGCTCAAAGCGGACCGGCAGGAGGTCATCAAAACGCTTCGGGCCCGCCGGTCGGCGCTGAAGCAGACGATTCAGCAGAAGCGCGCCCAGGCCCGGCAGTTGGAGGAGCAGATCCGGAAGATCGCCGCGAAGGCCGACCGCCGCACGGAGGGACAGAACGAGGCGCGGCGGGCCGAGCGGGCCGCCGTGTCGGCGAGCCTCACCGCCTCCTTCAAGCGGAGCAAAGGGACCCTGCCCTGGCCCGCCTCCGGAGCCATCACCGAGTCGTTCGGCAGTCGCGTCGATCCGGTGCACGGCACCAAGACGTACCACCCAGGGATCATGATCGCCACGCCCCCTGAGGCGCAGGTCCGTGCCGTCTTTCGGGGCACCGTAAGCGGCGTCGATTTCGTGCCGGGCTACGGCACCTACCTAGTGGTCCAGCACGGGGAGTACCTCTCCGTCTACAGTAACTTCTCTTCCCTCTACGTCTCCCAGGGAGAGACCATCGAGGCCGGTCAGGTCCTCGGCCTCGCCGGCACGGAGGGCGAGCCCCGGGGGGCTGGGGTGTTCTTCGCGGTCTTCGACCGGTCGAAGGGCACGTCGGTCGACCCAGCTCAGTGGCTCTCCGCGCGGTAGCCCTCCGCCCGTCGGCCCAGGCCCCGGATTCACGAAAACCTTCCTGCCCGTCCGTCCAGACGTTTGGGATTGGTCGAGACCAGGGCGTAGGTTGATGACCTTAGTTTCCTTCTCGCACGCATCCCCTTTCCCCCCATGGCTACCCACTACGACTGTGTCATCATCGGCAGCGGCCCCGGCGGGTACGAGACCGCCGTGCGGGCCTCGCAGCTCGACATGAAGACGGCGGTCGTCGAGAAAAACAAGCTCGGCGGCGTCTGCTTGAATGTCGGCTGCATCCCGACGAAGGCCATGCTGAAAAGTGCCGAGGTCATGGCCGAGTCCCATCACCTGTCCGACTTCGGGCTTGAGCTGGAGGGCTCGGTGACGCCCAATTTTCCGCAGGTCATTGAGCGGAGCCGCGGGGCCGCCAACCAGATGAATCAGGGCGTCCAGTTCCTGATGAAGAAGAACGACATCGATGTCCTTTACGGGCACGGGCGGCTCACCGCCCCCGACACGGTCGAAATCGAGCCCTCCACCAACATGGACGGCGAGGAGGTCGGGGAGGAGCAGACGGTCACCGCCGACCACATCATTCTCGCGACCGGCGCCCGCCCGAACGAGCTCCCCTTCCTCCCCATCGACGGCGAACACGTTCTCAACTACAAAAACGCGATGCTCCAGCGGGAGCGGCCCGACTCGATGGTGATCGTCGGCGCTGGGGCGATCGGCGTGGAGTTCGGCTACTTCTACCACCACATGGGCACCGACGTCACCATCCTCGAGGTTGAGGATCGCATGGTGCCCAACGAGGACCGGGATGTCTCGAAGGAGCTTGCCCGCGCCTACAAGAAGATGGGCGTCGACGTGATGACGGGTGCCAACGTCCAGGGCGTCGACGACAGCGACACCCCCCTGCGGGTGGAGGTTGAGACCGACGACGGCACCGAGCACATCGAGTGCGATCAGGTGCTCTCGGCGGTCGGCGTCGTGGGCAACGTGGAGGACATCGGCCTCGAGGCCGTTGGGGTCGAGACGGACGGCAACGACATCGTCGTCGACGACTACTACCGCACCAACGTGGACGGCGTCTACGCGATCGGCGACGTCACCGGGGCCCCCTGGCTCGCCCACAAGGCCAGCCACGAGGGCATCCTCTGCATCGAGAAGATCGCGGGCCACGACGTGCGGCCGATGGACCCGATGGACATTCCGGCCTGCACCTACTGCCAGCCCCAGATCGCGTCCGTCGGCCACACCGAAGAGGAGGCGAAGGCGGACGGCTACGACGTGAACGTCGGCAAATTCCCCTTCAAGGCCAACGGAAAGGCCGCGGCCCTGGGCGCGCAGGACGGCTTCGTCAAGATGATCTACGACGACAAGTACGGCGAGCTACTGGGCTGCCACATCATCGGCAGCGAGGCGACGGAGCTCATCGCCGAGGTGGTCACGTCCCGGACCCTGGAGACGACCGGCCACGAGATCATGGAGTCGATGCACCCGCACCCGACCTTGTCCGAGGCGGTGATGGAGGCGACGCGTGCCGCCCACGGGCAGCCGATCAACACCTAATGCTTGGCCCCGGGGACCGCTGTGTCCCGATCGGTTTGGACGGAAGGTGAACGTCGGGGCGGACGGGGCCTCCGTGCCCGTCCACGCCTCCGGACGCCCTCGCCCGAATCCGATCCCCGGAGTCGGGCCGCGCCTACTGCCGGCGGAGCACCCAGTTGCGCGGGTCGATGCGCACCTGAGCCCCGGCCGGCACGGCCAGCTGCCCCTCTCCGCCTTTCATCGAAACCGTGTGCGTCTCTCCGTTCACCCGCACGGGCACCGGCACGGCAAAGCCCTCGGCGGCGTCGGTCCACCGCAGCCGGAGCCGGCCGTCCGTCCGGGAGCTGTCGAGGCGCGGCAGGGCGGACTGGTACAGGTACGTGCTCGCAAACGCGTCGAGCGCCCGCCCGGTGTGGGCCTCGGCCGCCTGCAGGAAGGCCTCCGTATCGACGTGGCGGCAGGCCGATCCCGCGGGGCGGTCCGGCGGGTACACGAATTGGTGGAGGAGCGTCTCGATCGCCTCCCGTCCGATCATCGAGCGGAGCGTGTGGAGCACCAGGGCCCCTTTGAAGTAGACGTCGCGGCCGTAGATGGCTTGGGCCGACGTGGACGTACGGCGGGCGATAGGCTCGCGGCCCGTGACCTGCCGGCGGAAGTAGTCGGTGCGCTCGTGGTAGGCCGCCGGGCCCCGCAGCGACTCCGAGTAGAGGGCTTCCAGGTAGGTGGCCGTCCCCTCGTGGAGCCAGAAGTCTTTCCAGTCCTCGACCGTGAGGCAGTTGCCGTACCACTCGTGCGCCAGCTCGTGGAAGTGGAGGGCGTCGAACGGAGCGTCGTACCCCAGCCCGCCGTCGCGGAAGTTGTGCCCGTAGGCGATGAGGGTTTGGTGCTCCATCCCGAGAAAGGGCGTCTGGGCCACCCCGTACTTGTCGGCGCGGAACGGGTACGGGCCCAGGGTCTCTTCCAGAAAACGCACCTGATCGAGGAAGCCCGGGAGGGCGGCGCGGGCCCGGGCCGTGTCCGACGGCAGCGCGTAAAAGGTGACCGGGACCCGGGTCCCGGCGGTGCTGGTGTAGGTGGTGTCCAGGACCGCATACGGCGCCACGTTCATCGTGACGGCGTACGGATTGATCGACGTGGAGACGTGCCAGCGGTACGTCTCGGTGCTGTCCGACGCGGCGTCGACCGCCCGGAGCACGCCGTTCGAGGCGGCGACCAGGGTGTCGGGCACGGTGAGGGCGATGTCCATCGAGTCCGGCTCGTCGCCGGGATGATCCTTGACCGGCCACCAGAGGTCGGCGCCGGCGGTCTGGCCGGAGGTCGCCACCCAGGGCGCGCCCGAGGGGGTCTGGGCCCAGGTCAGTCCCCCCTTCCAGGGCGGGTTCGGGGCCACGCGGGGGCGGCCCTGGTAGGTCACACGGACGCGAACGTCGTCGCCCGGGCCCCGCGGGGTCGGCAGGGCCATCCACACCTCGTTGCCGCCGGCCCGCCGCTCGACCGGGAGCGACCGCCAGGAGGCCCCGGCCAGCTGCGCATCCGTCACCTCCAGCCGACGATCGAGGTTGAGGACGAATGCGCGGAGCGAGTCCGTGACGTCGGCGGTGACCGTGACCTGGCCGCGCAGGCGCTTCCGGGCCGGATGGACGGCAACCTCCAGGTCGTAGTGGGTCACCTCGTACGCGGCCTGTTGGCGCGGAAGTACGCCCCCCGAGTCCTGAGCCGGGACGTTCCGGCACCCCAGGACCAACAGTCCCGCGCAGAGGACGAGCGGGACCCACGAAGACCGAACGAACAGCATGAAAGTCAGCGTTGACTGGCGGAGGAGGGCCTCAGCCGACAACCCATGGTCGAATTGGGCGGATCGCCGGGCCCCGGGCTCACGAGCGGTCTTTCGCCCGCTGGACGAACAGATCGGCGTACCCCCAAGCATAGCCGATGATGAGGCCGTAGATGCCCCCGAGGGCCGTACAGAGCATGAGGTCGACGAAGAAGATCTCCGTCGCGTAGATGGCGCTGGGTTCGTAGAGGAAGACACTCACCCCCATCAGCGAGCAGACCGGGACGGTGTACGATGTGCGGCCCTCGATGATTTTGTAGTCGGCCGAAAGCCCCCGCACGTCGCTGAGAATGGTGCGGCTCACCGTCACGGTCTCGCCGCGAGACTGGCGCCAGGCGTCTTCGTAGGACCGCCGGCGCCCACTGGTCTCGTCCGTTTCCCCGTCGGTCGTCCCCTCCTCATCCGGGGCATCGTAGGCGGCACGCTTCTGCGGGTCGCTGAGGAGCTCGAATGCCCGTCGCACGCGGAGAAATTCCTCTTTCGCCGCCGCCTCCTCCCCGTCCGCCGCGCGGTCGGGGTGGCACTCAAGCACGCGCTTTCGGTAGGCGTCTTTAATCTCTTCCTGGCTGGCATCCCGACCCACCTCCAAAACGGCGTAGCAGTCGATCATGACCGTCGCGGTGTCCAGTGGTAGAGACCCCGTGGGAAAAACTCTGTGGTATGAATTCCTGAGGGCGGCGTCTGTTGCACGAGCGGGGCCGCCCGGGTGTCCCTACGTCCGGGCCCGGAGCGAGCCGGCATCGAGGCCGGCCAGGAGGCGGAGCACGATTCGGGCGGAGGCCTGCGCCGCCTCTCGCAGGAACGACGGAAAGTCGACGTCGGAGCTCCCGTCGGCCCGGTCCGAGATGGCCCGCACCAGCAGGAAGGGCACCTCGTTGAGGGTGCACACCTGACCGACCGCCGCCCCTTCCATCTCGACGCAGTCTCCCCCCAGCGTCTCGTGGATGTGTCGGCGGGCCGTCTCGTCCTGGATGAAGGTATCCCCGGTGCAGACGCGCCCGGTGCAGATGGAGTGGTCGTCGAGGGAAACGGCCTGCGCCCGCCGCACCAGGGGCCTGGCCGCCGAGAAAAAGCGAAGGTCCGAAAACGGAATCGCCCCCCGCTCCAGGCCCAGAAATTCCACGTGCAGGTCGTGCTGCACACAGTCTTCCGCCACCACGATGTCGCCGATGGCGAGGCCGTCGTGGAGCGCCCCCGCCGACCCGGTGCAGACGACCGCGTCGAGGGGGTAGTCGTCGATCAGCAGCTGCGTGCAGAGGGCGGCGTTCACCTTGCCGACGCCCGCCCGGACCAGCACCAGGTCGTGGCCGTGGTGATGAGCCTCGTGGAGGCGGAGCCCGGCCCGGTCCCGCGCGGCATCGACGGTACAGGTGTCCAGGTACATCTCGATCTCCTCCGCCATCGCGGAAATCACTGCGACTGCCATCGAACGGGGAGGTCTGCGAACGTCGAGCGAGCGACCGATCCGTAAGACCGTGCGTGAACAATCGTCCGCGACCGCTGCGGACCGTGCGTGGCCGCAGGCAGAGAACGGCCTTCGGGCACGTGTTCACGTACCGGCAATGGGCGGGCGCACCAGCCCACTGCCTGATGCCAGCGCCCTGCGAGTCACCCGGGTCGGCGGGCCGGTCTCGAGGGAAGGGGGCCGGTGCTCAGATGGTCATCGACGAGTAGCCGCCGTCCACCGGCACGTTGGCCCCTGTGATGAACGATCCGGCCCGATCGGAGGCGAGCAGAAGGACGGTCCCAATCAGTTCTTCGGGCTCGCCGAACCGGTCCATGGGCGTATGGCCCATGATGTCGTTGATCCGCTCGTCGGTCAGAATCTTCCGGTTCTGCTCGGCGGGAAAGAAGCCGGGCGCGATGCAGTTCACCCGAATGTCGTGGGGGGCCCACTCGCGGGCGAGGTTTTGACTGAGGTTGATGAGGCCGGCCTTCGAGGCCGAGTAGGTGAAGACCCTCGAGAGCGGGGTGATGCCGGACATCGAGCTTACGTTGATGATGCTCCCCCCCTCCCCCTGATCGGTGAGGTACTGTCCCGCCACCTGGCACGCCAGGAAGACGCCCTTGAGGTTCACATCCATGATGTGATCCCACTCCGCCTCGTCGATCTCGAGGAAGGGGGTGGCCGCGTTCACCCCGGCGCTGTTGACCCAGACGTCGATCCGACCAAACTCGTCGTCGACCGCGTCCACGAGGCCCTTCAGGTCGTCCTTCTCGGTGGTGTCGGCGGCCTCGAAGACCGCCGCCCCCGCCTCGGGCTCCTCGCGGAGCGCCTGGGCGCGTCGGGTGCCGACCGCCTCGTCGCGGCCCACGACCACGGTGTTGGCCCCGGCCCGGCAGAGCCCCTCCGCGATGGCCCCGCCGAGTTCGCCGGTGGCGCCAATGACGACGGCAGTCTTGCCGTCGAGCCCAAAGTGTTCGTTCACGTAGTCGCTCATAACGTCCGACTGTTCGCAAGCATAGAGAATGAGCGTTGATCTTTTGGCACGCCGGCCTCCTCGGGGCGGACCGGGCAGTCTCGTGCGGCGCGCCCTCCCGCGGAGGCCGCTCGACTTCGGACAACGCGACCGGACCCCACCGAGCGGGGCGATGGGCGTGTGTCCCGGGGCGGCCGGCGCCCACACCGGGCCCCCTCGATCGGGAGCGTCGACGCGGCTCCCCCGGGCCGTCTGCTGCCTCTCCGTCCTGCCCGGTGCGTCCCCGAGATGGTGTCTCGGCACGGACTCCGTAAACAGGCCTCAGGCCCCGACCTTACCGATACGTGAATAAATTCGCGAAGTCCGATTCTTGCTGGCGGCTGTCCGCGGTCCCCAGCTATCGGGGAAAATGATTTGCGTACGTTCTCACGGATCGGTAACCTCCCGGATGCGGAGGTTGCGGAAGCGGTAGACCTTCCCGTCCTCCCCGTGGTGCTGGATCCCGATCACCCCCGCGCTGTCGACCGTGTCCCGGTAGGCAGTCGCCTGTTGGCCGTTGACCCAGATCTGGAGGCTGTCCCCCACCGCCCGGATCCGGTACCGGTTCCATCCGCCCGGGTCGAACGCGTCGCCGTGCTTTTGCCGGAAGGCCTCGCCGGCCGCCGAGTCCCCCTCCGGCGGGTTCAGCCACCCGCGCCGGCCCTCGTCGTAGAGCCCGCCCGACCAGGCGCGCTTCGACGGGTCGACCTCCGCCTGGTAGCCGTACACGCGGTTGGTGTCGACCTGCGCCCGAAACATGAACCCGGAGTTCGACTCTCGGTCCGGCACGCGCACCTCTCCCTCGAACACGAAGTCGTCGTAGGTCTGTTCGGTCACCAGAAAAAACTTCTCGTCGGCCCGGAGCTCGATCGTGCCGTCGACGACCCGGGCCGTGCCCCAGTCGTAGGGGTTGCGCCAGCCCTCGAGGGACTGCCCGTCGAAGAGGGGCGTCCACTCCTCGCCGGTCGGCGTCCCCGAACCGGAAGACGACGAGTCGTCCGACGACTGACAGCCGGTCAGGGCGAGGGCGAGCAGAAAAACGACACCGAGTTGGGCGGCGCGAGGCATGTCAGGATCGGGATGATGGGAGAAGCCTTTGAGGAACCGGGCGAGGCGCCCGTCAGGCGGGGGTCAACTGACTCTTCCGCAGCGTCGTCGAGTGGACGACAGTCCCGTTGATGTCGATGATGTCGTACGTGACGGTCGGGTCCGCGCGGGTCGTATCGAACTGCAGGCGACCGTAGTGGCAGGTCTCGTTGTAGCTGTAGAGCGAGCCCGGCATGCTGTCGTGGGTATGGATGTTCGTGAGGCGCCCGTTCTGAAACTCATAGAGGTCGTAGCTGTCCTCACGCTCGATCTTCCAGACGTCCGCCCGGTGCCGATCGCCGGAGAGGAGCACCACGCCCCCGATCTGATGTTCCCCAATAAACGAGAACACCTCCTCCCGCTCGTCGGGATACCCCTGCCAGGGGTCCGGGCTGTTCGGCTTGACTCCGTCCGGAAACGGCACGGAGGAGGCAATGAGCTTGAAGGTGGCGGTTGAGGCGCGGAGCCGGTCGAAGAGCCACTGCTTCTGCGTCGGGCCCAGCATGCTCGGGGACGCGGCGTCGGGGGCGGACCGGTAGTACCGGCAGTCCAGCATGAACACATCCACGTCGGCGATCGACCAGGCGTGCCAGGTTCCGGGCCGCTCCTCTCCGCCTCCGTAGCCGTGGTTGTTCCAGTTGCGGCGGAAGGTGCGCCAGACGGAGGGCTTCCAGTCCGGCGAGAAGGGCTCGGGCCCGCCCGCACAGTCGTTCGTGCCGAAGTCGTGGTCGTCCCAGACGGCGGCGATGGAGGTGCGCGCCGTGAGCGCCCGGAACTCCGGCCGCGACTGCCGGCGGTAGTACGCATATCGCTGCAGGGCCGGGTGCTTCGGCCGATCGATGTAGACGTTGTCGCCGAGCAAAAGGAAGGCGGGAAAGTTGTGCGACGCGATGCGGCGCCACATGTGCTCGTGCCAGGGCGTGTACCCCGCACAGGCGCCGAAGCCGAGGCCGAAGCGCGCCGGCGCCCCCTCCCGCGGAAAGGTGCGAAACGACCACTCGCCCGGCTGCGGGCGGCCGTCGACCCGAAGCCGGTAGGTGTACTCGGTGTCCGGTGCGAGGCCGTCGATGCGGGTCACGCCGGTATAGTCACGGTCTCGCGGCGTGCGCGTCGGCTCCGATTGGCGAGGCGGGCCCTTGCCCTCGGTTCGTTCCAGGGCGACGGCAAACGAGGCCGGACTTGGCGTCCGGATCCAGAACCGGGCCTGCGTGTCCGTGACGCCCCCAAGCAGCGGGCCATGGATGTAGTCGCCCCCAAGCCGGTCGTAGACCACGCTCCGGAACGCAGGCGTCTCCCGTACCGGTGCCAGGAGGGATCGCGGCCCCGCCAAGAACCGCCCGGGCGGTAGCCCCGCGTTGAGGGCCCGCCGGACGTAGGACAGGGCGACGTCGATCTCACCCGTCCGGCCGTGCGCGACGGCGAGGCCGTAGAGGAATTCCGGGTCTCCCGGCAGGTCGTCGAGCTGGTCGTGGAGGTGGTCGATCGCGTCGTCGGGCCGGCCCTCGTCGATCATCGTCATGGCCCGCAACGCCCGGCGCTTGTACTGGGTCGGTGGCGCCGGCCCCTCCGTCGCCGCGGGCGGTCGATCCGCGGGCGACCGGAGTCTGAGGCCCACGGACGCGAGGACGGCTCCACCGACCCCCAGAAAGTCGCGCCGGGAAACGGAACGGGGAGAATCGGACATCGGCGAGAGGGGGTGCTCAGATTCAGCCGCCATCACCGACGGGAGGGTGGGCGGTCGCAGAACGGGCCCGGCGCTACGCCGACGGTGCCCACCCGGGTTCGTAGTCCCGGCTCCAGAGGGCCATCGCCTCCTCGGCCTGCGGGCGGCCGGTCTCCGGGTCGACCTCGAGGGCCCCACTGGTCCGCTCAGCGATGTTGCCCAGGTGGCACAGCAGCACGCTCTCCCGCCCCTCCTCGATTGGGGCCCGCGGGTCCTCCTCCCCCCGGATCGCCGCCAGGAAGTTCCCGACGTGGTTCTCGGTCAGGGAGCCGCCCCCGACCGTCCCGGTGCCGCTGACCTGCCGTTCGGCCTCCGCCTCGTTGGCGTACTCGATCAGGTTGTTGTCGTTGTCGTAGACGACGTAGCCGCCCCGGTCGATGATGACGGTCCCCTCGGTCCCGTGGATCGAGGCGCCCCGCCCCCCACCCGGGTCCCCGCCCTGCCCCTTTATCGGGTTGGCGTTGCAGCTTCGGCCCTCCCACGCGATCATCTTGCCGTCGGGAAACTCGAAGCTGGCGGTCTGGGTGTCGAAGGCCTCCCACCCGTCGTCGTAGTGGTAGCGCCCCCCGCTGGAGGTGACCTTCTCGGGCCGACCGGCGCCGAGGGCCCAGCGGCAGACGTCGATCTCGTGGGTCCCGTTGTTGCAGATCTCCGCCGTCCCCCAGTGCCAGCGCCAGTGCCAGTTGTAGTGAACGAGATTGCCCATGTACTCCTGGCGGGGGGCCGGGCCCTGCCAGAGCTCGTAGTTGAGCCAGTCGGGCACCTCCGCCCCCGCCTCGAAGGTCGTCGGCCCCCGGTCGTTGGCGTACCAGGCCCGCCCGTAGTAGGGCTCCCCGATGATCCCGCTTCGGATCTGCTCGACCGCCCGGATCGACCGGGCCGAGGAGCGCTGCTGGTTGCCCATCTGCACCACCAGGTCCGGGTTCGCCCGGGCCGCCTCCACCAGCATCTCCCCCTCCCGCGGGTTGTGGCTGCAGGGCTTCTCGACGTAGACGTGCTTGCCGGCATCCAGGGCCATCATCGCCGCCGGGGCGTGCCAGTGGTCCGGCGCCGCGATGGCGATGGCGTCCAGGTCCTCGTTTTCGAGCATCCGCCGCACGTCGGCCACGCCCTCGGGCCGCCGCTCCTGGAGGGCCTCCCCTCCGTCGGTCGCCGTCAGGTTTTTGATGACCCGCGTCACCGCCCGCTCGTCGACGTCGCAGACGTAGCCGACCTCCGCCCCCTCCGCCCGGGCGAAGACCTCCGCGAGGTAGGCCCCGCGGCTGTTGACCCCCATCACGCCGACGAGCGCCCGCTCGGCGGGGGCCCCGGCGCCGAAGGCCGTCTGGAGATGCCCGGCCACCCCCAGCCCCACCCCCAGCCCCACCCCGGCCGCGGCCGCCTGCTTCAAAAAGTCGCGGCGGTGCACTCCCTCCATGCTGGTCGTGCCGTCGCGGTCGCTGGTGCTGTTGGGGTCGCCGGTGCCGTTGGGATGGCCGGTGCCGTTGGGGTCGCTCATAGCTGAATCGGTCGCTCGGTCAAGGAATCGGTGGAAAACGCGCAGTAGGGGCCGCCGGAACGCAGCCGCTGAAAAGCAGCCACCAGGCGGGTGCGGTGGAGGCGGTCACGGTGAAGATGGGTGCGGAGAAGGGCAACTACTCCGCGCTGGCCGTTGCCTGATCGGCGGTCGCTTCGCCAGCGGGCAGTTCCCGGATCTTGATGTTGCGGAACCAGAAGTCGTTGCCGTGATCCTGCAGCACGATGTGCCCGGCCCGGCGGGTCCGAAAGCCCTCGATGTCCGCGTACTTGCTGGCGGCGAACAACGAGTCGAAGCGGGCCGACGTCAGGTCGTACTCCAGCACCTTCTCTCCGTTGAGCCAGTGCTCCCCGTGGGAGCCTCGAAACACCAGACGGGCCCGGTTCCACTCCCCGACCGGCCGGAGGGCCTTCGCCTCCCCCGCCGGAATCAGGTCGTAGAGGGCGGCGGCGCGGTGGCTCGGCTCTTCGCTGTCGGGGTGGCGCTTGTCGTCGAGCAACTGGTACTCGAACCCGAGGGCGGCGTGGACCGGCTCGTGCGCCGTCGACAGCGAGTCGGAGACGTTGTACTTGATGCCGCTGTTGCCGCCCTTGCTGGCCTTCCACTCCAGCCTGAGTTCAAAGTTGCGGTAGGTCTCCTTGGTCATGATGTCGCCCCCCTCCAGGGGCTGGCCGTCCGGGGCGGTCGGGACCTGGCCGCTCTCGACCTTGCGAATGGTGCCGTCCTCGATCTTCCAGTGCCCCGGCGGGATCGTGTCGCGGCCCAGCCCCGTCCAGCCCTCAAAACTCTTCCCGTCGAACAGAAGCGTCCATCCCTCCGCCTTCTCCGCGGCCGTGAGGGTGTTGGGGGTCGGGGCCTCGGCGTCGGTCGAGTCCCCGGAACGGCATCCCAGGGCGAGCACCACCACGCCGACGAGGAAGAGGACGGAACGCAACCTAACTGTGGGTGCCATCATCGGGGCGGGAACGGAGATGAGAAGCGGTGTGGCGGGAGGGAACGAGGGTCGCCGGTCGCAGCCGGGGCAGATGGTGCCCGTCAGGGGCGTGGACGGACGGGGACTCCGGCCCCCTGGAAGACGGCCCTTCCGGCCGGCGGGGATCGCCCCGCCGCCGATTCAGGACCATCGCGGAGTGCCGTGAACTGGACCCGGAGTGGGCGGTCGAGGCGCTTCTGACACAGGACATGGGACCTGGGCTGGATTTTGAACAGAGCGCGATCGAGCGCACCGGCGGGCCCTGGCGTAGAGGGGGGCCGGCGCGTCAGTGCACGGCCATCTCGCCGACAGTGTCGATATGGGCCAGAAAATGTGACCGGAGGGCTTCGTAGTGTTCGTCCTCGTGTTCGTCGAGGAGGGCAAAGAGCCGCTCCCGGAACGGAGACGGCGTCTGGTCCCCCGACAACAGCGAGCCGTAGGTGATGTGCAGCAGTTGTCGCCCGTCGTCGTCCTCGAGGTAGGTGGTCTCGAGCGCCGGATCGGGAACGTCACCGGGTGCCGGGATGGCGTCGAGGCGCGTGGTCACGTGGTAGGTCCTGCGGTCCTCCTCGAACCGTTCGAACGCGAACTCGACCATCTCCCGGAACAGATCGGGGGCGTGGCGCGCCGGGATGCGCAGCGCCTCCAGGAAGCTCGTGCCCGCCGTCTTCAGGTGCAGGTGATCTCCCGCGTGCGCTCCCAGGATCGGGTAGACCGAGAACTTGTCGCTGCCGGAGTGGATGCTGAGCTTGTAGCCGCCCTGCGACCGGGCGATGGCCGCGTGGGCCCGGAAGGCGTCCTCGAAGGCGGCCAGGTCGCCACGGTAGTCGACGCCCTTCTCGAAGTCGCCGACGAACCGCGGCGCGAGGCTCGTGACCTCGACCCCGAGCCGGTTCAACTCGGCGGCCACGAAGTAGTGTTCACGGGGCCGCGTCGGGGTGTCCGTCTCGTCGACCGACACTTCGAGGTCGTATCCCTCGTCGGGGCGGTCGGCCCGATACGCCGCCGAGAGGTGCTCGGCGAGGGCCTTCGTGTGGGCGAGCGCCGCCCCGTACTTGACGGCCGCCCGTTTGCAGGTCGTCGGGGAAAACTCAATCTTACGCTGGTGGTCGCCCTCGCCTACGGACACGGATGTGCCTGCGTACCGCTCGAGGCAGGCCGCCGGCGTGGTCCCGAGCGCGTCCCACGGCAGGGCCCGGAAGCGAGAGGTAAGAACCGCCCCCTCCAGGCGGTCGGCGTCGTTCTGCACGTGCTCGGAAGGGTCGAGGGTGTACATCGTGTAGCCGGCCTCCAGGCAGGCGTCAATGTCGGCCTCGGTCTTCAGGTGGTCGGCGTCTGCACCGTAGCCGGCGGTATATCCTTCCTGGAAGACGGCCCACGTCACGTCGTCGAGGACCTCCTGCGGCGAGCGGCCGGTTCGTTCCATCTCACGAATCGACTGCTGGGCCAGGACCGGCACGACGCCGGCGGCCTGGCAGGCCCGGATGTGCCCGGGCGTGGCAACCCCCAGCCGGTCCCCGCAGCCCAGCGCCGTGGTGCGGCCCACCGGCGTCGGGGCCGTCCAGGGAAAGCGGGAGCGGAGCCGACGGGCGTTCGCGGGGGAGCACGGGCAGAGGAACAGAGCCCGGTCGCCGTCGTCGACCATCGTGTCCGTCTCAAAGGCAGGCGGAGTGGCCCCCAGCACGGCCAGGCGCTTCGTGCCCGACGTGCGAACCAGGGCAAAGAGGGCATCGTCCTGCGCCCGCACCGACGACTCGTAGAGCGTCGCCGTCCCGTCGAGGCGGGTGAGGAGGCGCTCAAGCCTGCCGGGGTCGACAGACGAATCAGCCACGGGGGACTCGCTGGCTTGGCTCATAGTCGAGCGGAGACGATGGGACAGGCTCGTGGCGTGGGCCACGACGGAGACTGTGACCGTGCAAGGATTTAGGTAACGCGCGGCCGGGTGAAAGTCAAGATCCCGTGCAGTTTTGCACGACGCCCGTCGCCGCGGAGGGGGACGCCCCAGGCGGGCCTACCGATCCACGTCCGTCCGGCCTCCCGCCTCTTCCAGGTACGCCTGCACCTCCTCCCACGTCGGAATGCCCTCGGAGTCCCCCCGCACCGTCGTGGCCAGTCCCCCCGCCACGTTGCCGAGCCGCAGCGCGGCGCCGACCGTCCAGTCCCGCAGCCGACCTGAGAGGTAACCGGCCGTGAAGGCATCCCCGGCCCCGACGACGTCGACGGCCTCCACCTTGAGGGCGTCCCCCCGCTCGACGCCGTCTTCAGTGACGGCGAGCGCCCCGGCCTCTCCCAGTCGCACCACGACCTCCGAGGCACCGTGGTCCCGGAGGGCCTGGGCCGCAGCCTCCGGATCTTCCCGCCCCGTCAGGAGGGACGCCTCCCCCCGCCCCGTCAGGACGGTGTGGACGTCGGGGATCATTTCTCGGAGCGTCGTGCGGGCCTTCTCTTCCGCCCACAGTTTCCGCCGCACGTTGGGGTCGAAGGAGACCGCCACGTTCTCCTCCTCGGCGATCCGGAGGGCCGTCCAGGTCGCCTCCCGGCACGAGGCGCTGAGCGCAGGCGTGATGCCGGTGAGATGAAGGTAGTCCGCCTGCGCGATGTACTCCCGGGGGAGGTCCGACGGCGAGAGGCGACTCGCCGCGGAGCCCTCGCGGTAGTAGTGGACCCGGGTGCGATCGGCCCGGCGCTGCTCCTTGAAGTAGACGCCGGTCGGCGCCCCATCGTCCTCGACCACCTGCGAGGTGTCGACCCCTTCGCCCCGAAGGGTCGCCCGCACGCAGGCCCCGAACTCGTCGCTGCCCACACGGCTCACCCATCCGGCCCGGTGGCCGAGGCGGACCAGCCCGATGGCCACGTTCGACTCCGCCCCGCCGACGTACCGGTCGAAGGCGCGGGCGTGCCGCAGGAGGCCCATCTGCTTTGGGGTGAGTTGAATCATGGACTCCCCGATCGTCACGACGTCGAGCATGGATGTGGGCCACTGATCAGAACGTAGATCGGCGCAGGGGTCACTCCGTGGCCGGCCGCAGAACCCGCTGCCGGGCGAGGGCGGCGGGCGCCTCGCGGGCCGGGTCGTAGGGGCGCAGCCGGACCCGAAAGCGGAGGGGCTCGGGTGGCACGAGCGCCGCGTCCACGGGCGGGTGGAACTTGGTCCCGGCCCCCAGGAGGGCGGCGTCGAGGGTGAGCGATAGTGTGTCTCCCCGTCGAAGCTGTCCCGGGTGCCGAGCCGCCGCGAGGTTCGCGTAGGGGGATACGCCCACCGCCATTGCCGAGTCGGCCACCGCGAGGAGACCAACCCGTCCGTTCGTGAGCGCCGCCCAGCGGGTGTCGGTCTTCACGCCGTTGACCTGCGGGGGCCGGACGGGCTCAAACTGCGCCTCGACCGGCCCGCGGAACCGACCGAGGCGGGCGCCCCCGGGTCGGTCCGGAAACGTGCCCCCCGGCCCGCGGCCGTACCACTCGAACTGGTCGAACGCGGGCGGAAGGCCCAGCTCGAGGCCCACTCGGGGCAGGGAACGGACCGCCGAGCGGAGCGAGTCCGTCGGGTGCACCGTGGTGGTGAGCACCAGATCGCCGGTGCCCAGCACGCTGTAGTCGTAGGTCACCCGGGCGAGCGGCTGGCCGTGTCCCAGGGCCAGGGCCTCGACAGTCACGTCTACTCGGCCGTCCGCCTTCACGGTCCGCATCGACTGCACCCGGTGCCGGAGCGAGTCGAGCCCCAGCCGCCGCCAGGTGGGCGCGAGGCGGTCCCACAGGCCGCGGTCATCCACGAGAGTCGGTGCCCGCCAGAGATGCAGGCGGGGCCCGGTGTCGAGCAGGTCGGTGCCCCGGTACGACATCGACGAGAGGGTTCCGTCCCCGCGGTCAAAGGCGTAGGCAACGTCCTCCCCGGTAATTTCGACCACGCCGCCCGACGTGTCGACCGCCAGGGCGGGCGTCTTCGCGGGGGAGACCGTCGGGCCTGGGGGAACGTCGAACGGCACCGCGAGCTGCTCCGTGGCCACCGTGTGCCCGGCGTCCGCGAAGGGTGTGTCGGTGGCCTGCCGGAGCCGCAGCGTGAGGCGGTACTCGGCGCCGGACGTCGGGTCGGGTCGGTCGAACGGCACCGTCACCTCCGTCCACTCGCCCGGCGGGAGGTCGATGGAAAGGGTTCCCTCCTGCCGCGGCGCCCCGTCGGCCGTCAGGGTCCAGTGCAGGTCGTAGGCCGAGAGGGGCGTGAAGTCGAAGTGGTTGCCCACCTCGATGCGGCCGTCCAGCACGTCGACCGGCCGAGCGCTCATCGGCTCGTGTGCCCCCTTCAGGGCCTTCAGTTCGGGGTAGACCGTCCGGTCGCCCGCCACCACGCCGTCGGTTGCCCCGGCCCGTCGAAACGGCACCGTGTCGGGGCGGGCGACGGTCTGGTCGGCCCAGTCCCACAGGAAACCGCCCTGGTAGGCCCCCAGGGAGTCCGGCGGGTCGGGCACGGGCGGCTGGATCAGGTCCCAAAACGTGTGGAGGCTCCCCATTCCGTTCCCGAACGCGTGGCGGTACTCCCCCATGATGATGGGCTTCTCGGTCGTCCGGGGCAACCGCCGCAGGCCGTCCACCGAGGGGTACCGCGTTCCGGCGAGGGGCGAGTACGGGGCCGTGGCCCGTTCGTTGTCCTGATGGTACAGCAGGTAGCGGCCCGGGAGCCGCTGGGCGTAGGCCGCCATCTGCTCGTGGGCCGGCCCGAAGCCGGCCTCGTTGCCGGTCGACCACGTGAAGACCGACGGGTGGTTCCGGTCGCGCTGCACCATCCGCCGGAAGCGCTCGATCATCTGGCCGTGGTACGCCGGCTGCTCGTTGACCAGCTTCACGTTCCAGTGCGTCTCCACGTTCACCTCGTCCTGGACGTAGAGGCCGTACTCGTCGGCGAGGGCGTAGAGGGACGGGTCGTTTGGGTAGTGGGCCGTCCGCACCGCGTCGATGTTGTGCCGCTTCATGAGCGTGACGTCCCGGCGGAGCGTCTCGAAGGGCACGTGCCGGCCGTACCGGGGATCGTGCTCGGGCCGATTGACACCGTGGATGTTCACCGGCTCGCCGTTGACCCGGAAGCGGCCGCCGCTCACCTCGTAGCGGCGAAAGCCGACCGTCTCCAGAAGGGCCTCCGTGGGCGCCGCCCCCACCGGCGCGACCGTCACCCCGAGTTCGTAGAGATGGGGCGCCTCGGCCGACCACCGGGCGGGGTCCGGCACCGCGGCCCGAAGGGACAGCGTATCCGGGGCGCCGGTGAGGGTCGTCGTGCCCGCGACGGTGTCCACCACCTCTCCGTCCGGCGAGAAGAGACGCCCCGTGAGCCGGTAGGTCCCCTCCGTGCCCGCCAGCGCGGCGTCGAGGTGCAGGCGCCCGGTCCGCCCGGCGTCCATGAGGCGCGCCCGCACGGCCAGGTCGCGGACGTGCACCGGGGGCTTCGAGAACAGGTAGACGCTCCGATGGATGCCCGAAAAGCGCACGGCGTCCTGCGTCTCGAGGGCCTCGCCGTCGGAGAAGCGGTAGACCTGCACCGTGATGCGGTTCTCGTCGCCGTACCGGAGCGCGTCGGTGACGTCGAACTCGGCCGGCGTGGCGCTGCCCTGATCGTAGCCGACGTAGGTGCCGTTCACCCAGACGAAGGTGGCCTGCTTCACCCCCTCGAAGTGGAGAAAGGTCCGCCGCCCCGTCCAGTCCGCGTCGACCGTGAAGGTGCGGCGGTAGACGCCCACGGGGTTGTAGTCGTCCGGGACGCTCGGGGGCGTCGTGTTCGTCGCCGCCGGGAGGCCCTCCCACGTGAGCCTCGTGTTTCGGTATACGAGGCGGCCGTACCCGGCCGTCTGCCACGACCGGGGCACGCGGATGGTGCCCCAGTCGACGCCGTCGTAGCGCCGCGGAACCGCGGCGGGCCGTTCGTAGCGAGCAAACGCCCACGTCCCGTTCAACAGCTGAAAGTAGGGCGAGTCCTGCCATCGGGCCTCCAGTTCCGTGCCGAACCGATTCGCCGCCCGCGCCTGCGCCACGGTGGGGTACGGGATGGTTCGCGGCGTGTGGGCGGGCTCCTGATTCTGCGCGTAGACCGTGGGGGCCTCGATGAAGGCGTCGAGATTCGAGACGCGTCCCGGGCTCTCCGGAGGGGAGGGCGTCTGCGCGAGGAGCCGGCCCCCGCCCGTGCAGAGGAGACCCAGAATCGTGACGGCCGCCGCCCACAAACGCATGGAAGGTCGAATCGAGTGGCAAAGACGCGTCCCCGCACTCGTGTATAACCAAGCCGCCGGAAAATTACGAGTCCACAGCCCGGTCGCCCCGGGGCCTGCACACGGCGGAGTGGTCCGGTCGGGGCGCTCACTCTCGCAGCAGGGGCCGGACGGTCCGCAGGCTGTCCGGCACGCCGGGGTCGAAGTCGGAGGGATTGACCCACCCCGCAGAGGCCGGTCCGAGCTCGCCGTTTCGGAAGCGGCGGTAGAAGTGTCTATGGCTGCTGTCGGCGTAGACGTACTCGTCGAACACGCTGCCGCGCCCGGCCATTCGCGGGTCGTCCTGGGCCCGCAGGGCGCGGAAGAGACGCCTGCGCAGTCGGGTGGCGACCGACCGGTACAGGGGCTCCTCCGCGAGGTTGTTGACGTTGTCCGGACCGGCGGTGCGCCGGTACAGCTCCTCCTGGGGTCGTTTGCCGAACGACCACGACCAGTACTTGAGGGGCCGCGGGCCCGTCCGAGCGTCGAGGACCAGTGTCTTGGTGGGGCTCCCATCGGTGTTGAGGTAGCCCGTTTCCGGGGGCCCTGCGGGCCAGCGGGTCGTCTTGAAGTTGTGGAGGTACAGGTACCGGTCCGTGACGAGGCCGCGGATGGGATAGCCGCGATCGTTCGGCCGGCCGACGTCGTGCCGTTCCTTGCCGATGAGAACGTGGTCCCGGTCGGGGCTCACCTGCCCTCCCTCCCCGGCCTTGAAAAGATCGAAGAGGCTCCGGCCCGTGATGGGTGCCATGTCGGTGTTTTCCCGGGCTACGCCGGCTGCCTCCAGGATCGTGGGGGCCAGATCGATGACACTGACGAAGTCTTCGACCACGCGCCCCGGGGCCCGGATGCCCTCCGGCCACATGATGGCGAGGGGCATGTGGGTCGAGCGCTCGTAGGCCTGCCCTTTGACACGGGGAAAGGGCATCCCGTTGTCGGAGGTGACGATGACGAGCGTGTTGGCGAGCTCCCCGCGGGCCTCGAGCATTGAGAGCATCCGGCCCAGGTGCCGGTCGAAGTGCTCGATCTCGAAGGCGTAGTCGAGCAGGTCCGTCCGCACCGTGTCGGTGTCGGGCCAGAAGGCGGGCACGCGATCGATTTCGGCCCGCGCCGTGCCGCCCTGCTCGACACCGGAGCCGTAGGCGTAGGCCCGGTGGGGTTCGTAGCCCCCGTACCAGAAGGCAAAGGGCTCCTGGCCCTCCCGATCCTCGAGGAAGGCCTCGAAGTTGCCGGCGTAGTCCACCGTGGAGATCTGGTCGGTGGGGGGGTCGGTGGTGGCGCTCTCGTACGGGGGCCCCGTCAGATGCCGCGGCTCGCCGTCGGCCCGCGCGATGCCGGGCGCCCATCCCTTCCCCGTGTGGCCGACGTGGTACCCAGCCCGCCCGAGTGCAGGCTCAATCGGTCTCTTTGGGAATTGGTTCTACCCTTCTGCATTCGTAG
>JBDGQP010000038.1:0-8908 GCA_042218975.1 Salinibacter sp. | reverse complement strand
TGGCGGCGCCCTCGTACGGCTCCACGGCCGAGGGGTGGTTGTGCGACTCGATCTTGAAGGCCACGGCCATGCCGTTGCCCACGTCCACGAGTCCGGCGTTCTCCTCGCCGACCTCCGCCAGCAGATGCTCCCCCTCCGTCGGGAGCGTCTTGAGAAGGGCCGTCGAGTTCTTGTAGCTGCAGTGCTCGCTCCACATCACCGAGTAGATGCCGAGCTCGGTGAAGCGGGGCGTCCGCCCCATGCGCTCACGGATTGCGTCGTACTCGGCGTCGGTGAGGCCGTGGTCGAGTGCCAGGTCGCGGTCAACGTCCGGCGTTTTGGGCAGCGTCTCGGGCATAGGGGCGTGGGAGCGTGGGGGGCGTTCCAGCGGGGACGGGGCATCCAGTCCGGGAGGCCAACCCCCGGTCACGACTCGTGCGGATGCATCTCGATCCGGGGCGGCGTCCCGCAGTGGACGCGCTCGTGGATATGACGGGGGTGGGGAGATGGATCCGTATCAGTGACGGGGCCCGCAGGTCGAGTATGAGGAGAGGTCGCCGGCGGAGGTCGTCTCCTCCCTTCCCGCCCTCTCCGTCGCAGACGTGCGCGACGCCCCCACGCACCACGACCCCGATCAGCAGTCCAGCAGGCGGTCCTGGAGGACCTGCTTCTCGGTCTCCATCTCCTGCAGCCGCGTCTTCAGGAGGTCGCCGATGCTGATCATGCCGTCGACGGTCGTGTCCTCGACCACCGGGAGGTGCCGCACTCGGCGGTGGGTGACCCGTTCCATCAGGTCCTTCACCTTGTCTTCCGGCGTGCAGGTGAAGACTTCCTCGGTCATCACGTCGCGGACCGTAGTCCCGAGGGCGTCGGGGCCATCCGTTGAGAGGGCCCGCACGATGTCGCGCTCGGAGAGAACCCCGACGACCCGATTCCCCTCTTCGGTAACGACGAGTGCGCCGATGTCGTGCTCGGAGAGGATGTCGGCGGCTGCCTTGAGCGTCGCGCCGGGGGCAACGGTGATGGTGTCGCGGCCTTTGCGGCGGAGGATGTCTTCGGCAATCATGGGGTAGGGACGGGTCCGTTCGGAGAGAGAGCGGGACGGCCGGGCTCCGGGCCATGGGGCCCTCTGTATATGAAGACCCCACGAACGTTTCGTGGCGACGGGGACGCGTTACGAGGGACTCATCTCTCGCCCCCGGGAGGTCGGCCGTCCGGCGCCCGTCCCCGACGCCAATCATTTTGCGTGCGCCGACGTTAAAGGGGCCCTCGGCGCTCTTCTCGTCACTCCACCCCGCTATGTCCGGCACGCGCAAGTGGGCGAAGGTCAAGCGCAAAAAAGAAAAGCAGGACCAGCGCCAGTCGAAGGTCTGGGCGAAGCTCTCGCAGGAGATCGAGACCGCGGCCCGTGAGGGCGGCGGCGACCCGGACGGGAACGTGGCGCTGGCCCAGGCCATCGAGCGGGCCAAGGAGGCGGACATGGCGAAGGACACGATCGAGCGCGCCATCAAGCGGGGCACCGGCGACGTGGAGGACACGGACGTCCAGTCCGTCACCTACGAGGGGTACGCTCCCCACGGCGTGGCGGTCTTCGTCGAGGCCGAGACCGACAACATCAACCGTACCGTCAAGGACCTCCGCAACCTCTTCGGCGACCACGGCGGCAACCTCGGCAAGAGCGGCTCGGTGGCCTACCTCTTCGAGCGGAAGGGACGGCTCGAGATTCCGGCCGACGCGACCGACGAGATGACGCTCTTCGAGATTGCGGTCGAGGCCGGGGCCGACGATTTAGAGGAGGAAGGGGACCGCTACGTCGTGACGACCCCGGTCGACGCCTTCTCCGACGTAGAGGCGGCGCTGGGGGCGGAGGGACTCGAGCCGGACGCGTCGGCCCTGGTGCGCCTCCCGACCACAACGATGGCCCTCGACCCGGAGGAACGAGAGCAGGTGCGCACCCTGGTCGAGAAGATTGATGCCCACAACGACGTCGACGCCGTCTACACGACGCTCGCGGACGACGACCCGGAGTGACGGTTCCCGACGACCGGGGCCTCCTCGACCCGATCCGACAGCGAGCCCCGGAACGAACGAGAGCACGGGAGCGTGGGGGAGGGACGACAGGCGCAGGCGCGATCCGCCCGTTGCGTCCTCTTCTCGAAGCAGAGCCGGAGTCGACCACGGCGCCGGGCGACCGGAGGGACATGGTCCCCGATCCCCCGCACGCTTACGCTTCCATCCCCATCCGCCCACGCCCAGCCCCATGCGCATCCTCGGCATCGATCCCGGCTCCCGCGCCACCGGTTACGGCGTCGTCGCGGCCGACGACGAGACGCTCACCGACACCGGCGTCGTCCGTCTCGACGGCGACGACGACCACCCCGACCGACTCAAGCAGATTTACGACCGGCTCACGGCCCTGATCGACGAGCACGGCCCCAACGCGTTCGCCATCGAGATGCCGGTATACGGCCAGAACCCGCAGTCGATGCTAAAGCTCGGGCGGGCCCAGGCGGCGGCCATGATGGCGGGCCTCAACGCCGGGCTCCCCGTGGCCCAGTACACGCCGAAGGAGATCAAGAAGTCGGTAACCGGCAACGGCAACGCCTCGAAGACGCAGGTGCGCTTCATGGTGGCGTCGATTCTCGGAACGGAGGCCGACGCCTTCACGCACGACGCCGCCGACGCCCTCGCCGCGGCCCTCTGTCACAACAACCGCGACGCCCACGGCGAGAGCGAGTCGTACACTGGATGGGCGAGCTTTGTCGAGTCGAACCCCGACCGCGTCTCGGAATGACGAATGTGGAGTGCGGAATGTGGAGGGGAAAGCCCGTCCGGGAGATTCCGCATTCCCAACTCTGCACTCCGCATTCGTCAGTTGCGGTGGTGGCCGCGTTCGCGGTCGCGGACCTCGATGACCTCCGACACCTCCTCCGCGTCGAGGCCGTCGTCGCTCAGCTCGCAGGCCAGCTCGGTCATCTGCTCGACCTTGTGGGGCGACTGCCGCCACTCCGGATGAGCCTGGTCGATGAGGCTAACGAGAATGCGGAGGTACGGGTACCGCTCCGCCCTCGAGTCGATCTCGGCGATGGACTGGGCGAAGAGCTCGGCGTTGCGGCCAATCTGGCGATCGACCATTCGGGAGTCGTACCGCATGGACACGAGCCGTTATGGAAAAAGCAAATGGACAGGTGCCGTACGTGTCGGGGCACCGGGAGTTGCCGGCGGCGCGCATGTTACCATTTCCGAATCTGTGCGCGGCCCGGGCGGGTCCGCCACGCGGTTGTCTTGACCCGCACCGCCGAGACCCGTAGCTTCAAGATTCCATCCCGTCGATGCCCCCGAACTCGGAGAACGCCCGTCTCGTACATCCCCGCGCAGTAGGAATCCAGAACTCCATAGTCTCATGAATGCGTCGCCCGGCCAGCGGTCCAGTTCGTACCGACTGGAGGTGCTCCCGGAGGTTCCGGCTTTCACCCGGGAGGCCCTGCGGAAGGGGCGTCTCGAGAAAGGGCAACTCGTCTACTACGGCCCGAAGCCGTCGTACTACGGCATCGGGGAGGTCAAGCGTGTCAACGGGTCCGACATCGCCGTCGACTTTCGAGGGACCGGTCACTTCGACGTCCATGAGGAGATCATAGAGCAGCGCTACCTCGTCCGCATCCCGCACGAAAAAAGGGCGGAGCTCTAGCCGCGCTGTCGCCCCGGGGCGGTCCCGGTGGGCGTGGCACCAGCACGCATCAGTGCTTCGTCTCGATCACGATGACGCCGGCCGCCCCACGCGAGCCGTAGATTGCCGTGGATCCGGCGTCCTTCAGCACGGTGATGGACTTCACGTTGCGGGGGTTGACCGGCACGACGCCATTGGGGCCCGGAGAGACAGGGGTGCCGTCCACGACATACAGCGGCTCGTTGCCGGCGTTGAAGGAACTGGGGCCCCGGATGAGGATGCGAACCTGGCCTCCTCCCGTCCTCGACACCTGGACCCCGGCGGTACGTCCCTGGAGCAGATCGGATAGGTTCTGGGCGTAGTCCTCGGCCTGCTGGGACGGCTCGACCGTAGTGGTGGCGGTCGTCGACTCGGACTCCTTCTGCGTCGAGTATCCAGTGTGGATGGTGTCCTTCTCCGCCGTGGCGGTCCGGGTCGTCGACGAGGAGGAGCAGCCGAGAAGGCCTGCGCCCGCGAGGACAGCGCACAGAAGCAGGAGGCGTGAAGAGCGCATGGGGGGCGGGGACGTTGAGGACAGAGAAACGACACTGGGGGCGACCGGGGAGTCGCCCGCCTTTGCTGCGACCGCAAATGGAGGCCAGGCCTGTGAGCTTTAACTCTCTATGAAGCGTACGGCCTCGATCCAAAAACGTTCTGAATGAGCCGCGCTCAGGGCCTGCGGCCCGGACGGATCGACGCCCGCCGAGGCCGAACCAGGACCCGCGGCGTTGGTACTAGTCCACCTTCGATAAACGAACCCAATAGCTGCGGTCTTCGGATCTCTCCTACGATGTACGTTTGCCAACGACGATGGGGCCTGTGGGCGGGGCTGCTGGCTCTGACGCTGAGCCTCGGTGCCTGCCAGTCCGACCACGTCCCGTCTCCCGGCACGGAGCCGTACCGGAAGGCGGTCTCGGCCTTCTACACTGGGGTCGCGGCGATTCAGGTGGGCGAGAACTTCCGGGCCGGCAAACAGCTGAAGACGGCCGCCTCTCTCGCACCGGGTGAGCCGGCCGTCTGGGCCAATCGGGGCTTGCTGAAGCTCCGCACGAACGCACCCGCGAAGGCGGCCGACCACCTGGCGCGGGCCCGGGAATTGGCCCCGGACCACAGCCGAATCCAGTATCTGTCGGGCCTGATGGCCCGGGAGCGCGGCCGGTACGAGTCGGCCATCACGTACCTGCGACGCGCCGCGGAGCTCGACTCGACGAACCGCGCCGCCGTCTACACCCTCGCCCAGGTTCTTGAGCAGCGCGGCGGCCCGGCGGCCCTCAAGGAGGCGCGGGGGCTCATGGATCAACTCCTGGCGGCCGACCCGGGCAACCTGGCCGTGCTCGTCGAACAGGCGCGGCTGGCGGCCAAGGCCGGTCAGGCGTCGGAGGTCCGCAAGGGCCTCGACCGGCTGGCCGATCGGGCGTCGCCCAACTGGCCCGAGGCCGTCCGCCGGTCCCTTGAGAAGGCACGGGCCGCCGCGAACACTCCCTCGGAGGCGACCTCGGCGATTGCGTTCCTGAAAAACGATCTGCAGCGCGTGGCGGCCTACCGGGCCGACCAGCGCGCCGTGCTGCCGCCGGGGCAGCAGCTCGGTTCTGTAATCGAGCGCCCGGTGCGGATGGCCCCGCCGGACCCCCGGCCGGCTTCCGCCGACATGGGCGTGACCTTCACGCCCGACACCGTCAGCACCGAAGGGGCGTGGGACTGGCTGCATCCCATCACGATCGCCGACGGCGTTCCGCCCGACGTGATGATGGTGAACCAGCAGACGCTCCGGGTGGTGACGAGCCTCGGCCGCGTCGAGACGGTGCCCTTTCCCGGGGGCAGCGACAGCCGCGGGGGGGCGTCGCCGGCAGGTCACCCTGCGGTGGCGTTCGACATGAACTACGACTTCCGGAGCGACCTGGCGGCCGCCGGGGCCGACGGGCTGCGGCTCTACCGGCAGGCGGCCGACACCTCGTTCACGGACGTCACGGACCGCGCTGTGCCCGCCCCCGTGCGGGACGACGCCTACGCGGGCGTCTGGACCGCCGACTTCGACATGGACGGCGACCTTGACCTGATGGCGGCCCGACGGGAAGGAGCGCCCGTCGTTCTGCGCAACAACGGCGACGGGACCTTCGCGACGCGACCCTACTTCGACGAGACGACCGCGGTCCGGGCCTTCGCCTGGGCCGACCTGGACAACGACGGGCCCCCGGAGGCCGCGATGCTCGACGCCGAAGGCCGGCTCCACGTCTACGACAACCGGCGCTCGGCCACACCCCGCTTCCAGCGCCGCTCCCTGCCGGACACGCTGGGCCCGGCCCGCGCCCTGACCGTGAGCGACGTCAATGCCGACGGCACCCTCGACCTTCTGCTCCTCGAGGCCGACGGCACCGTCCGGCGGCTCTCGTTTCCGTCGTCGGGGCCGACCACCGAGGCCCTCGTGCGCTGGGACGACGCCTCCTCGACCGACGCGGGGCGCGCGACGCGGCTCCTCACGGGCGACCTCGACAACAATGGCGGCGTCGACCTGCTGGCCTCCGGGCCCACCGCGAGCCGCGTGTGGCTGCGCGACTCGACCCGCACCTACTCGGCCCTCTCGTCCGCCCCCGAGCGGCCCGTCTTTGCGGCGGCCGACGTACGGGGCCGCGGGCGCCTCGACCTGCTGGCCCTCGGGCCCGACGGCACCCCCCTCCGCCTCACAAACGAGGGGACGAAGAACTATCAGTCGCAGCGTCTCCAGCCGCGGGCCGCCCGGACGCGGGGCGACCGGCGCATCAATCCGTTCGGCATCGGCGGCGAGATCGAGCTCCGCTCGGGGCTGCTCTACCAGAAGCGCGTAATCACCGACCCCACCGTCCACTTCGGCATTGGGCGGCGCTCCGGGGCCGACGTGGCGCGCATCACCTGGCCCAATGGCACCGTGCAGGCCGAGTTTGGGCTCGTCTCCACCCAGACGGCCCTCGCCCGCCAGCGCCTCAAGGGCTCGTGTCCCTGGGTCTACACCTACGACGGAGAAGGGATGCGCTTCGCGACCGACTTCCTCTGGCGCACGGCCCTGGGCCTCCGCATCAACGGGCAGGGCAAGGCGCAGGTGATCCACAGCGAGGACCGCATCTTCATTCCGGGCGAGCACGTGGCCCGGCGACATGGAATGTACGACGTGCGGATCACCGGTGAGTTGTGGGAAAGCCACTTCTTCGACCGCGTGGAGCTGATGGCCGTCGACCACCCCGCCGACACGCCAGTTCGCATCGACGAGCGCTTTCATCTCCCGCCCCCCGATCAGACGCTCACGCCCCTTGCCAAGCCGCAGCCCGTTGAGCGTGCGGTCGATGACGATGGGCGCGACGTGACGGCCCGCGTGACCAAAATGGATAACCGGTACCTCGACACGTTCTCGCTCGGCCCCTTCCAGGGACGCGCCGAGCAGCATTCCGTAACCGTCACGCTGGGGGACGATGTCCCGGCCGACGGCCCCCTCTGGCTGGTGGCCGATGGCTGGGTCTACCCCACGGACACGTCCCTCAACCTGGCCATCAGCCAGGGCGACCACGCGCCGCCTCGCAGCCTGACCCTCGAGGTGCCGGACGGAAACGGCGGATGGACGGTCAAAATCCGACATCGGCTTTCCCGCCGGCAAGTCGAAGACCATGCTCATCGATCTCTCGGACGTGATCGGACCGAACGGGCCCCGGCGCGTGCGCCTCCGTACCAACATGGAAATCTACTGGAACCGGCTCGCCTGGGCTCCCGGACGTCCCGACACCGAGATCCGAACGCACACCCTTTCGCCCGACTCGGCCCGCCTCCGCGACCGCGGCTTCTCGGCGATCGTCCAGACGGATCGCCGCAAGCCGACCGTCCCGATCTACGACTCCCTCGCCACGACGACCCGCATCTGGCGCGACCTGAAGGGCTACCATACCCGCTTCGGCGACGTGCTGGAGCTGGTCGAACAGACCGACGACCGGTACGTCATCATGAACGCGGGGGACGAAATGGTGCTTCGGTTCGACGCCCCGCCGCCTCCGCCTGAAGGGTGGACGCGCGACTTTGTGCTCGTCGGCGACGGGTGGGTGAAGGACGGCGATTACAACACGGGCTACTCCAAAACCGTGCGGCCCCTCCCCTACCACGGCATGGAGGACTATTCGACCCCGCCCGGACCTCTGGCGGAGGATCCCGCATATCAGATGCATCCGGACGACTGGAAGACGTACCATACTCGGTACGTAGCCCCTCGCCGATTCCACCGCGCCCTCGCGTTTGAGGCTCACCGCTCTGAAACGCCATGAGCACTCGCACGCTCGCCCGATCCGTACTGGGGGTCGTTTTTGTCGCCCTGCTGGCCGGCCCTGTAGCCTTCAAGCTGTGGTCGGGCTCTGACTCCAGTCGCGACGTGAGTCGCGAAACGGCGCTGGAGCGCTACGGCTTCGTGCTTGAGGAGGTGGCCCAGGAGGTGGGGATCAACTTCACCCATCAGGCGCCCGAGCTCGACCCCAAACTGGATCATGTCCTGCCCGAAGTCGCCTCCGTCGGTGCCTCCGTCTCGGTGGGTGATTACAATGGAGATGGATACTCCGACCTGTACGTCACCAACAGCGCGTACGGCACCGAGAACGCGCTGTATCGAAACCAGGGGGACGGCACCTTTGAGAACGTGGCCCCGAAACTCGGTCTCGCCGCGCTGAATCAGTCGGGCACCGGCACCTCGATGGGGAGCGTGTGGGGCGACTACGACAACGATGGGGACGAGGACCTCTTCGTCTACCAGTGGGGCCGGTGCCAGCTGTTCCGAAACGATACCGAATCAGCGTCCGCTACAGGCTCGACCGAGAGCTTTACGCGCGTAACCGACCGTCTGCGCGGACTTCCGGACTGGCTGAACCCAAGTGATGCCCGAAAGTTACGAGTACGCCACCAACGGCAGGCAGAACTATCTCTTCCTCAACCAGGGCGACGGAACGTTCAAGGAGCGATCCGAGGAGATGGGTCTTACCGACACTCGCTGGACACTCGCCGCGGTGGCGTCCGATTTCAGCCGGGATGGGTACCCGGATCTCTTCGTCGCCAACGACTTCGGCGCCGATCAATTCTTCGTCAACGACAATGGCAAGCGATTCCGCAACGCCAGCGACGCCTCCAACGTGGGGCAGGTGCCCAAGAGCGGCATGAACGCCTCAATGGGGGACGTGATGAACACGGGACGACAGGCCGTGTACGTGAGCAACCTCACAGAAG
>JBDGQP010000037.1:0-8690 GCA_042218975.1 Salinibacter sp. | reverse complement strand
TTTGCGAGTTGGGCAATCCGGCGAAGCATGAGGCGAGTCATCGCCGGCCAGATGAGCGCCTCGGAAGGGGCATTCGGCTCTCCCTCGGCGGCTGGATCGACCGGAGTCCGATCATGGCCGGCCTCGACGTCGGCTTCCTCGGCTACGGCCACGCCGAGCAGGAGGTAGCCTTCCGCTCCAGCGTCGATTCACGGAGCCTCAGTCGATCGTCGGGGCCGATAGGAGGATTTCTCCCCCCGTCGTTCTCGACCCGGTGTCCGACCGGGCCAACGGCTTCGTGGCCCCGACCAACTTCCGGTCGCACCTCTTCATGGCCCACCCATTCATGGCCCACCCACGCGCTCAGGGCCAAGTTCGACTCCTGGGCCCGGGGGAGAAGATCTGCGGCACCGATCCGCTCGGGCCATGGACCTACAGTGCCCGAGGCTACTACCAGGCCGGTCGACTATGGGGCGATCTCTCGACTGTGACCGGCCCCTCCTGCCCGGCACGCCGTCGCCTACGGCCTTCAACGGCCTGGTGGACGCGGTGTGGGAAGCCGACGTGAGCACCTCCTGTCCGGAAGCATTTGAAGCTCAGGGCATCGGCCCTGGGCCTTTCGGGACAGTCGATAGAGAGCAGAGCCCCTGCCCGGGCGAAACCGCCACCTGTAAGTTTTCGCCCCTTTCCACCAACCACGCCGACCGTTTGGACCGGGCCCTTCGTCGACCGACGATGGCGACCCGTCGACGGGGGAGCAACTCCCTCCTTCTGCTCCGTATGCAGGAGCGCATGCCGACGAGGCCGAGAGTGAGCCGGAAACTGCCCGAATGATCGTGCTCGTCTCCCAGGGAATCGACCATGGCCATGAACCGTCTCTCCGATCTTTTCCCCTGCTCGGCCGGACTTTTTGCTCCTCCGGTGTCGCAGAACCGACCGCCCCAGCTCCGGACACTCGGGCTTGCGCTGCTCCTCGGGGTGCTCGGGGCGCCCCTCGCCTTCGGCCAGTCCCTCAACGGGGCGCGCGAGATCCCCGCGCGTTTCATCGCCAACAGAATTCAGGTCTTTCCTGTGACGACGGCCGGAGATACCCTGCATCTGAACACCGACACGGGGGGAGGTCCACCCATCCTCCTCCGTCCCGCCGTAGAACAGCTGGGGTGGCCGACAGAGACTGTCTCCCGCGGGGGACGGACGATAAAGACCGTCTCGTTTCCCGACTTCAAGGCGGGAGCCTCAATCCCTCCTCCCCATGGCCGCAACCGATTTCTCGTCCTTCCGGATAAGGGGCCCGCAACATTCATCGACGCCGACGGCCAGCTGGGCAACACCTGGTTCGCCGGGAAGGTCTGGACCTTCGACTACGGCGCCGAGCGTCTGCTCCTCCACGACTCCACCGAGACCCTCTCATTCGACCCCGAGCACACCGTTCCCCTTGCCTTCCAGACCGACTCGACGGGCGCGCACCTTCGTCACTTTCCCCGTATCGAGGCCACGATTGCCGACAGCACCTACTCTTTCCTCTTCGACACGGGTGCGACGTTCCTCCTCAGCCAAAGCGCGCAGCGTGTGTTCGGCGGATCCCCAAAGCAAGGGGGGAGCTTCGTAATTGCGTCTGTCTTCGATCACTGGCGCAGCGAGCATCCCGACTGGCGGGTCCTCAAGAGCGCCGGACAACGCGGCGAGCGTCCTCTCATTCGGGTGCCCGAAGTGACCATCGCCGGGCACACAGTCGGGCCCGTCTGGTTCGAACGGCAGCCCGATCAGGGATTCCAGCAGAAGTTGGCCCCTCTGATGGATCGTTCCGTCGAGGGGGCGCTCGGTGGCTCGCTGTTCCAGTACTTCCGCATCACGGTGGACTATCCAGGGGAACGGGCCTACTTCCAGAACCTCGACTGATGGAGCCCTTGAGGGGCCCTGCCCGTGGGAATCGGTTTTACATGGCAAACAGCAAGAGATGGTGGGCCGATCTGTTGGTCATCGGCGCGGTCCGGAGCAGCTTCTCGACCAGCCACACCGGATCGGTGAGGCCAACAGCCACCGCAGAAGTGTACTTTCCCTATCGTCGTCCGGGACCGTTCAACGAACCAGTTAGATCGATTCGTGGGCTCTTGTGTCTCCGGTCAGGTCGTAGCGGTTCGCAGAACGGCACCATGCGTGTAGATGTGCTCACCGAAGGGGTGGGGCCGCTCTTCTGTCGTGCTGCCGCCTGCGGGAGCGTCCGTCATGACCTTCAGGGCTTCCCGCCTGTCGCTCTGCACCGGAGCCCGGGCAGGGGATTGTCCTCGCCTTTCGACTTATCGGTGTCGGTCTCCTCTTTTCTCTCCACTGTTCCCGGCCCCGGATGTCTCTCGGGAGGGCCCGGCCCCGGAAGGTTGGCCAGGCCGTGGCGCATCCCTCAGGCGTCCTCTCCGGCGCCGGCCCCTCCGACGCTGGTCTCCTTGACGTTCTCCGCCGAAGGGAGCCGCGCGGTAAACCGGCTGCCTTCTCCCTTCTCGGTTTCCACCTCGATGGAGCCGCCCATCTGCTCGATTGCCTCCTTCGTCACTGCTAGCCCTACACCGCTTCCTTCGTACTCCCGATTGAATCCCTCTGAGGCCTGCCGGAACGGTGCAAAGAGCTGATTGGCCACGTGCGGCTCCATTCCAATTCCAGTATCCTCGACCTCCAAGATGGCCTGGTCCTCCGTCCGGTAGGTCCGGACCCAGACGGTTCCGCCGTCCTCAGTGTACTTGATCGCGTTGGACAAGAGATTCCGGAGCACGATCTGCACGCCCCCCTCGTCGGCCCGGGCGCTGACCTCTTCGGTTTCTCGGTGTATGCCGATCCGTTTCTCCCGTGCGTCGGCCATAAGCTCCTCGGTGGCCTGGCGGGCCTGACCGGCCAGGTCGACCGGCTTGGCGTTGAGCTCCATCTGCCTGGCCTCCAGCTTCGAGAGGGTGAGTACCCCTTCGAGGGTCTGAAGGAGGCGCTTCCCGCCCTTCTCGATCAGTCCTGTGTACTTCGGCACAAGACTCTCCTCAGGGAGCTCCAACTCGGCGGACTCCGAACTGAGCGTCTCGGCGAAGCCGATGATCGAAGTCAAGGGCGTGCGAATCTCGTGGCTCATGTTCGCGAGGAACGACGACTGCATGCGCCGGGCCTCCTCTGCTTCTTCTTTGGCCGTAAGAAGCTCGTCCTCTCGCTCCAGACGTTCCAACACGAGCGCGGCGTACCCGGCCAGCACTTCGAGAAGACGCAGGTCGAACGTCCCGATGCCTCCCGGCTCAAGGCTCCCGACAGAGATGAGACCGTAGCTGGCCATCGGCACGTACGCCGTGGCGCGGATGTCGCCGCGGTCCATTGTCTCGAAGGCCGTGGTAAGATCCTCAAAGGCTCGCGTCTCGCCGGACCGATGCGCCCTGGCCGCGGGCGTGTCCCCGTTGATGTCGTACGAGGGACGCTCGGGCATGTGGGCCTGCACGACGTCCGGCACTCGGACCGGCACCAGCTTGTTACCGTCGGCGAGGTGGATGGTCGTCGCCGGGTAGTCAAGCACCTGGTGGACGAGTCCCACAAGGCGGGCGCTCAGGTCTTCTGCGTCTTCGGCCTGAAGGAGGTGATTGGTCGCTTCGTAGAGGCTTTCGAGCTTCTCCTGCCGCTCGCGGAGGGTCCTTTCCCGCTGTTTCCGCTCGGTGATGTCCTGAATCGCCCCGCGGACCCTGGCGATCTGCCCCTCGTCTCGCTGCGGCTCTCCGCGGGAACGGATCCACTTTTCTACGCCGTTCTCGGTGACCAGTCGGGCCTCAAGGTCGTAGACGTCTCCGTCCTCGACGGCCCGGCGAAACGCCTCCGTCTCCTCCTGGCGATCCTCCGGATGGTACAGCCCGTGGCTGCGCTCCGGGGTCATCTCCGCGCTGGGCGAGAGGCCGTGGATCCGGTAGGCCTGTTCGGTCAGCCTCAGCTCCTCGCTCTGCAGGTCGTACTCCCACGCGCCGACACTCGCGATCTCCTGGGCCCGCCGGAACAGGTCGTTCTGTCGCTCGAGCTCTTCCTTCTGGCGGCGCCGTTCGGTGATGTCCCGGGTGGTGCCCACGATCTGCCGAACCTCCCCGTCCACGACGACCGGCGCGAGGCGGGTGTACAGGTACATCGTTTCCCCCTCGATGGGAACCGTCTCCTCGTACTCGATCGGCTCCCGCCGCCGGGCGCACTCCCAGGAGCGGGCTTCCATGCCCTCTCCGACCTCGTCCCCGTAGACCTCCCGCGGGGACTGTCCGCGGATCTCCTCCTCCGATCGCCCGGACTTTGCCTCGTACAGCGGATTGACACGGCGGTACGCGAGCGTCTTCTGCCCGTTCTCTTCGCCGATGTCGAGAAGGAAAAGGGCATTCTGGGCGTTCCGGAACAGCGTCTCGGCCTGTCGGAGCCGCCGCTCCCGCTTTTTTTCCTTGGTGATGTTCTGGGAGACGGCCATCCCGGCGACCACGTTGCCCGCCTCGTCCCGCACCGGGAGGGTGCGGTTCCGGTAGTAGCGGCCGCCCAGCTCCTGCTCGAACGTGTGTTTCTCCCCCTCCAGGGCCCGCCGGTAGTAGTCGGCCAGCTCCTCGGCAAGCTCCTCCGGAAACAGGTCGTGGGGCGTCGCGCCCTCGACCGTCGACGGAGAAAGCCCGACGGTGTCGAGGCCCTTCCCCCCGGCCAGGGTGTACCGCAGGTCCTCGTCGTAGAGAAAAACGCCTCCATCCGGAAAATTCTCGATCAGGGTCTGGTACCGCCTCTTCGTTTTACGAAGGACCTCCTGCCGCTCCTTCCGCTCGGTAATCTCCTCGAAATAGAAGGCCAGGCCCCCGTCCTCGTTCGGGTAGATCTGCACGTCGAACCACCCACTCAGACCCGAATAGTACTCCTGGATGCGAGCCGGCTCCCGGGACCGCATCGCCTCCCGGTAGACCGTCTCAAACTCGGTCCCCTGCAGGTCCTCGAATACCTCCCAGGCGCTTCGGCCCAGTATCTCCTCCCTGGCGACTCCGTAGATCTCCTCGGCCTGGTCGTTGACCAGCGTGATCCGCCACTCAGCGTCCACCTCGATGATGCCGTCGGTGACCCGAGAGATGACCTGTTTCCGGCGACGCTCTTCTTTCTTCCGTTCAGTGATGTCCTGGAGGGCCCCGGCCACCTTGGTCACCTCCCCGCCGGACGTCTCGACCGGTGCCCCGACGGTGCGGACCCACCGTCGGTTTCCCTCCGCGGTGTCGATCTGCAGTTCCAGGTCGTAGGGCTCCCTCTCCTCGACCAGCGCTTCGGTTGCCTCTTCTATCCGATCCTGCGACTCCGGGGCGTAAAACCCGAGGCTCTCCTCCAGGTCGATCTCCGTGGAGGGGTCCAACTCGTGAATCTCGTATACCTTCTCCGACCAGGAGACCTCCCCGGTCTGGAGGTCCGCCTCCCAGCCCCCGGCCAGCCGCTGGGTCTGCTCCAGAAGGTTCTTCCGCCGGCGAAGCTCGCGCTTGCGCCGCCGCTCTTCGGTCACGTCTCGGGTCGTGCCCACGATCTGCTCGACCTCTCCGTCCATCACCACCGGCGCAATTCGGGTCTGCCAGCGGGTTCCCCCTCCGCCGACTGGTGGCTCCTTCTCGTGCTCGACCGGTTCCTGCCGCCGGGCGCACTCCCGGTACCGCTCCTCGAGGGCCTGCCCGGTCTCCTCACCGAAGACGTCCCGGAGGGACTGGCCGCGGAGGTTCTCTCCGGAAACCCCCGTTTCCTCTTCGTAGGCAGGATTGACCCGCCGGACGGAGAATTCTCGTTTTTCCTCCTTGCTTTCAGCGTTGATGGGCTTGACATCGATGAGGAAGAAGGCGTCCTGAGCGTTCCGGAACAGCGTCTCGGCCTGCTGGAGGCGCCGTTCCCGGCGCTTCTGGTCGGTGATATCGGTATAGATGGCGTAGATCTCCGGCGGGCCCTCCTCCGGCTGGTGGCCGGCCACCTGCAACCGAAAGTCCCGAACTTCCCCGTCGGCGGCCTGTCGGCGGACCTGATGCTCGGCTGGCCCCTCCGCCAGGACCTGCTGGTCAATCTCGGCAGCCGCCTCCCGCTGGCCCGCCGGTACCAGGAGGGCGTTCACGTCTCGGCCCTCTGCTTCCTGCCGGGTGATCCCGAAAGTCTCGGCGAAGGCGGGGTTGGCCTCCTCGATGGTGACCTGCTCGCCCCCCGCCCGACACCGCACGATCGGTGAGGGGAGGCTCTCCAGCAGGGTCTCCAGTCGGTCCCATTCTCGCCGGAGCTGCTGCCTGGCCTCCTTCCGCTCGGTAATGTCTCGGCTTATGGCCATGAACCGATCCTTTCCGCCCAGACGGAGGCATCGGAGGTCGACCTCCACCGGAAACGCCGAGCCATCTTCCCGCTGGTAGGTCCCTTCCCGTCGGCGCCGGTCCCCAGCCTCCATCTCGGCCCAGAGCCCAGTCGCGTCCTCCCGGCTGATCGACTCGTCGAGATCCCATACCCTCATGCCCGGAAGGTCCTCTTCGCGGTATCCAGTCTTCTCAAGGAAGCGTGGGTTGGCCTCTAGGATCCGCCCCTCCGGATCGTGTATGTTGATCATATCGGGGGACTGGTCGAACAGAACCTGCAGGCGTGAGGCGCGCTCCCGACGCCGGAGCTCCCGTTCGGTCACGTCCCGCAAAGCCACCTGTCGGCTCGTGTCCTGTCGGTACGCCGTTTCTGTCGGTCGAAAATACCGGGCCCGTCCCTCGTCATCTGTCACGTCCAGGATGCCTGTCGCTTCGCGGCCTCCTTTTTCCTCGGACGACCTCCCGCTCTCCTCCGGCGCGCGGCCCAGTGTCCTCGAAAGCCGGGGTATGATCTCTTTCAGGCGGCTTCCTGCCGCCCCCTTTGCCCGAAGCGCCGGAAAAAGCTCGGCGGCCGCCTGGTTGTAGTTCCGGACCCGCATGTCCCCCGACAGAATCAGGCTCGGCTGCTCCTCCTGCCCGGCCCGGCTGGTCCCTTCCAGCCGACCGTCTTTCAGGGCAAGCGTCCCGAGGGCAAACGCCGCCACCCCCACCGGCACGTGGCTCAGGTTCAAGAGGTAGGACCCGGCGTAGCCGACCACGTTGGCACCGAGCGGGAGGGCCGTCAGCGCAAAGAGCCCCGCTAGCGTCCCGCTCTTCACCTGCGCTCGTCGTAGTGGCTCGGCCAGCATGAAGAAGCCGACCGCCGCCAGCGCGTAGGAAAGCGAGGTGGTCATCCAGTAGATGATGTGGTGATCGACCGCTAGGTGTCTGAACGGCATCGCGGCCCACTCGGCACTGAAGTAGAGGCCGTGCCACGGGTTGGTCAGCTTCGCCGCCGTGACCACCGCGAACACGGCGAATGCCGCCCAGCGGGCCGCCCTGCTTCGATGAAGCGAGCGGCCGCTGTAGGCAGAGCAGAGCCAGAGCCAGGTCCAGACGGTTCCGAAGCCGACGACAAGGCCCGCGGTGTAGAAGACGGCCTTCTGCGGAAGGCTCGAGGAGAGCAAAACCCCGACGTGCGAGAGGGCCCAGATCCCACTCGCCACGAGCAGCCCGACCAGCCCGCGGCGCACGCCCGGTAGGGAAACGCGGCGGGCCTGCCAGGCTCCGGCCAGGCAGGCGGCAGCCGTGGCCGCGAAGGTAAGCAGGTACACCAAATACGCCGGGGTGCCGAAGGGCAAAGTATCCATCAGAACTGAAACCGGTTCGTCTTGCGAAGGAACCGCCTACGGTGAAACCACCCTCCTCTACCGACGAGAGCTTGGTTATCGACGGGGAGCCCGAGACCTATAAGCTGATCGGCAGGTCTCTGCCTCCGGAGGTGGAGCTCTCACCTAAGAGAGCGCCCCCCTGTGGGACTCTCGTCTCGAGGCCGTCCGTCCACGACTCAGAGGCCTTCAGGCCCCGAGTGCCCCCTCGAAGGCGTCTTTCATTCGGGCCCGCTTCGGCTTGTAGTAGCGCTGGGTCGTCTCCGGCGCCTCGTGCCCGAGGAACTGCCGCAGGAGCTCGTCCTGCATCCCCTCGTCGGCGAGCCGCTGCGCGACGGTGTGCCGCAGGAGGTGCGGGTAGACTCGCTTCTGAATGCCCGCCTCCTCGGCGACGGAGGTCACGATCTGCTGGATGCGGCGCTCGGAGTAATGCCCGCCCTGCCGGGAGCGAAAGAGCCATCCGGTTCCCCGCTCCCCAACGTGGAGGCGAAGCTCGTCGGCCAGCGACGAACGAATCGGGACGTCCCGGGGCTTGCCCCCCCTGGTGTGTCTCAGGCGGACCTCCCGGTCCCGGATGGAAATGTCCTCCACCCGAAGCCGGACGAATGCACTCACGCGCGCTCCGGTCTCAAGGAGGACCCGCATCATCAGGCCGGTCCGACCATCGCGATCGTATGCTCCGCTCAGGAACGCTTCCTGTTCCTCCGAGGACAGCCGCTCGGGGGAGTCACCAGAGGACCGGTCCGGTGGGGAGAGGCCGACCTTCCTCCGGGCCTTCTTGATGAGGTGGGCGGACTGGTCGTAGGAGTAGTTGCCGTCGCGGAGAATTTCGGCAACGCGCCGGATGTCTTCCTGCCGGTCGTGGTCGGGGCCGTCCCCTTGGGACGAGCGGTTGCCTCCAGGAGAGCTGTTGGTTTGAGGAGGGCTTTCGTGTTCGGGCATATCGAGGCCGGAAGACCGCGGAGCCACACTACACGACAAAAATGAACGGGGTTGACTTGCGGCGGTAAAGGTCGCG
>JBDGQP010000036.1:0-9826 GCA_042218975.1 Salinibacter sp. | reverse complement strand
AGCGTCACGATCTCTCCCGTCTCGACGGAGAAGGAGACGTCCTCGAGCAGCCGCTCCTGCCCCGGAAAGCGGAACGCGAGGCCGTGCACCTCGAGGGACGCGAATGGGGCAGGATCCGCCTTCTGCATCTCCTGCTCCGGATCGTACTCGGTCTCGATCGAGGTGAATTCGTACATTCGGTCGAACGCCACCCGGGCCTCCTGGAGCTGAATGTTGGTGGTGGCCACGCGCCGGGCGGCCGGGACGAGCATGCCGGTCATCTGAAACACCGCCACGAGCACCCCGAGCGCAAGGGCGTCCCGGAGCACGAGCACGGAGGCAAGCGCCAGAACCCCCACCTGCACGACCGTGCCGCTCGTGTCGGTCCAGAAATTGAACCGCACGCCGATGCGACCGAGGGTGTAGATCTGGTCCTGGTAGTGCCCGTAGACGGTGCGGGTGATCTCCGAGAACCAGGCCTCCCGGTTGGTGGCCTTCACCGTCGCCACGCCCTCGATCGTGTTTACGTAGTTGCTCTCATTGGCGGCGTGGGCCTCCATCACAGCCTGCTGGGCCTCAACGATCGGCGCGTGGTACGCCCACGCCAGGACGCCGAACAGCGGAAGCGCCGCCATCGCCACCAGCCCCAGCGGCCAGGCGTACGCGAAAATGGCCGTGAGCGACACGAGAATCGTGATGACGTCGATCATCCGGTCGCCCAGTACGTGGGTCACGGCCCGCTGGAGCCGCCGCGTGTCGTTCATGCGGGCGACGAGGTCCCCCACTTTCCGGTTGAAGAAAAACGGCTGCGGAAGGCGAAGCAGCGCGTCGTAGAAGGAGCCGATGATGCGGTTGTTGAAGTCGCGCGTCTGTCGCACCAGGAAACGCCCCCGCAGGTAGGCAAGGCCGTTTTTGGCCCCCAGCAGCACGCCAAGCAGGCCGAGGGCCACGGCCAGCCGGGTCGCGTTGCCCGACGGGAGGATCTCGTCGACGAGGCGCTGGGAGAAGATGGCCGTCGAAAGGCCGAGGATGGAGATCAGGAGGCCCAGCGCGGCGGCAACGAAAAGAACGTTGAGGTCGTCGTACACGAGGGCCCACGCCCAGGCCCACCGGCTGCGGCGCTCGTCGTCTTCGGCCTCGAACGCGTCGGTCGGGACGAGGGTGAGCAGCGCCCGCGACCGCCACATCTCGTCGATCGTCGGCGGCGCCATCCGCTCGACCCCGGAGGCTGGATCGGCCACCACGAATTCGCCGGCCGCCTCGTCGTAGCCATAAACGAGCAGGTAGTGCTGCAGGCGTCCGTTCTTGATGACGTGAAGGATGCAGGGCCGGTCGAGGGCCTTCAGGTCCGTCATGCTGGCCTCGTAGGCGCCCGCGTCGAGGCCCAGCTCCTCGGCGGCCTGGTGGAGGCCGAGCAGCGTCGTCCCCTCTTTCGTGGTACCACTTAGCTCGCGGAGCCGCTCGAGCCGGATGGTGCCTCCGAAGTAGCGGACCACGGAGGCCAGGCAGGCCACGCCGCAGTCCGAGTGGTCGTGCTGGCGGGCAAACGTGTCGCGGGCCCTCGACTCGTCCACCGGGAGAGCCGAACGGCCATCTGTGGCGGCGTCGGGCATGGGGAACCGAGACGGCTGGGTCGCTTCGACGACGAACGCGATCGGGCGCGGCCTCAGGGGCCGGCGGAGGAGACGGCCGAGGCCGGCGCACTCGACAGGGCCCCGTAGAGGGCCGACGCCCTCACCTCCCCCTCGAACCGGCGCAGGAGGGTGCCCTCGCCGCCGTAGACGAAAGTGGTGGGCACCCGCTCGACACCGAAGGTGCGCAGGGCCTCGCCGGACGCGTCACGCAGCACGCGCATCCGGGAGCGCCGCCGGAGCCGGAGCGAGTCCGCGAATGCACGCAGGGCCTCCGCGGGGCGAGCCGAGATGAACAGGACCGCGGCGGTGTCCGGGAGCGCCCCGTGGGTCCGGATGCTGCGCGCCTCGTGCTGGCAGTACGGACACGACGGGCGGAAAAACACGAGCACGGCCGGCGCCTCCCCGGCGAGCCCCGGTAGACGGAGGGTATCTCCGTCGACCGTGGTGAGCGCAACGTCCGGGAGGGTTTGAATCCGCCGCTGTACGGCCCGCTCGGCCGCGGCCTCCTGGTAGATGCGCGCCCCGAAGTACCCGATGGCCCCGAGGACGAGGATCAGCAGCCCGAACGCCAGCGTGCGCTTCATGGATGAGGGGGGTGTTCTATGCGGTTGCGGTGGCGATCAGTCGGAGCGTTCGACGTCGGGCTCAGGAAATCTGGACCAGGAAAAACGTCGCCGCCACAATCCAAAGCAGAAGCCCGAGCCCGTACGAGGCGGCTGTAAGAAGGGCGGTCGTCTCCCATTCGGTTCCGAACATCCAGGCCAGCGTGCCACTCAGGGCGGCGACGTACAGGACCTCGAAGAGATTGAGGGCCTGCAGCGGGTACAAGGCCCACCGTGGCAGTCCCGATGGATCGACCAGGGCCGCGGCGGATGTGGGCAGGGCCGTTCCGACCTCCCGGAGCGTCTCCGGGGCCGCAATCATAGCGCTCCAGGCGGTGGTCGCGGTTGACTGAAGGAGGAAAACCCCTTCGCAGAGCAGGGCGGCCTTGAACAGCCGCCGGAAGCTCATGGCCCGGTACTCCGCGAGGATCGCCCCGACCGAGAGGCAGAGGGCGGTGTAGGCAACTCGCAGGGCGACGAAGAGCGGCGTGAGGACGTACCCGACCCAAGCATACTGCTCCCGCATCGCAATTAGGTCGCGGATGCGGTCCGCGGCGAGCCGCTCCCCGTAGGTGTTGTAGTAGAGCTGCTCGGTCAGGACAACTTCCTGCGCGAGGGCCGTCGTCCCGACGTAGAGCGCACTCACAAACCCGAACAGGACCCACCCATCGACGGGGAGCCCCCGCTCGGACGAAGACGGACCGGGGCTCGGAGAAAGCGTCGCGGTATCCATGGGAAGAACTGCGGCAACGGGCAATCGCCCCAATCGGGATGCGGTTGAGGCGACTAAGAGGCACGTCGTATTAAATTTACCTTTTACAATGTGTTGGGTTTCGGGTCCCGTCAGGGATGGCGGAGCGACTCGATCGGATCGACCCGGGCGGCCCGGTAGGCCGGGTATCCGCCAAACACAAGCGCGGCGGCCGCCATGGCGCCGACACTTCCAAGGGCCCATCCCCACGGGACGGCCAGCCGGAGGTCAAAGTACAGGGCAACCCCGTTGCCGAACAGGACCCCGAGCGCGATGCCGGCTAGGCCCCCGATCTGGCACAGCAGGACCGCCTCTAGCAGAAACTGGAGCAGAACGTGCCCTCGCTTGGCCCCTACGGCCTTGCGGACCCCAATCTCGCGTGTCCGCTCGGTGACCGATACGAGCATGACGTTCATCACCCCGATGCCGGCGGCGAGCAACGAGATGAGCCCGACCCCGGCTCCTCCGGTCGCAAGGGCCCTCGTGAAGGTCTCGATTCGTTCCCGACGGGCCTCGGCCGTCCGAACTCGAAAGTCCCGCTCTTCGCCGGGCCGGAGGCCCCGAATGACACGGAGGTGGCCGACGACGTGGTCGATGGCCGTGGGCACCCGGGCCGGGGTCCGGGCCCGCACCGTGAAGCTGGACATTGTCGAGGGGGCCCCGTACCGGTCGAGAAGCGTCGGGAGGGGGGCGACGATTCGGTTGTCCCGCCCGAAGCCGAGGAACCGTCCACGCTCGGACAGGACCCCGACGACCTCCAGCCGCAGCCCCTCAAATTGAATCTCCCGGCCGATTGGATCGACCGACGGGAAGAGCGTCTCGGCAACCGCCGCTCCTAGAAGGGCCACGGCCCGCCCCGTTCGCACCTCGCTCCGGGAAAAGGTCCGGCCCGCCGCGAGCGTGAACCCGTAGTTCGAGGGGTATTCCGCGTCGGAGCCGAGCAGGAAGACGTTGGGTTCGGTCGACTGGTCGCGAAACCGCGCGCGTCCCCGGTCGACGTACGCCTCCACGCTGATCTGGAGGGACCGACGCACTCGGTCTTCGAGACGGCGGACCTGCGGATATGTGAAAAGGGGCGGCCGCTCCCGACTCTCCCGATTGGCCTCGTGGGGGCCTCCTACCTGCACCTCGACCACGCTCGGGGCCAGGACGGCAAGCGAGCGTTCGAAATACGACGCCACCACCTCCACGGCGGTCACGGCGGCAATCACGGCGAAGACGCCGACCGTGAGCCCGGTCATCGTCAGCGCCGAGCGGAGCGGGCGGGCTCGCAGCGCCCGTGTCGATGTCCAAAACGCTTCTCTCGGGTCCATCGCGGGCTCCTCGTCGGATGAGTATGCGGGCTCGGAGAGCTCCTCAGCGGCAGTCGGCCTACTCGTGGCGGATGGCCTCCACCGGGTCCGCGGTGGCCGCCGCCCAGGCCGGCCCGAGGCCGAACAGGAGCCCGACCGCGGTGCAGCCGGCAAGGGCGGCGAGGACGTGCCCGGCCGTCAGCACGCCCGGGAGCACGGTCGCAACGAGCCGCTCCACGCCCAACGCCCCGACGAGGCCGATCGCCCCGCCGACGAGACAGATGAGCACCGCCTCCGTCAGAAACTGCAGGAGAAGGGCCCGGCGCCGCGCGCCGACGGCTTTGCGGATGCCAATCTCTCGGGTCCGTTCCCGAACCGAGACGAACATGATGTTCATCACCCCGATGCCGCCCACCAGGAGGGCGAGGGCCGTCAAGAAGAGCCCCACGCCGTAGATGGTGGCCTTGACCGGGGCGAGCTGCTCGCGAAGCTGCTCCTGCTTCACGACCGCGAAGTTGTTCCGGGCGGTCGGACCCACCCCCCGAACCCTCCGCACGATCTGAATGACCTCTCCCTCAACACGCTCCACCCGGCCGGGAGCCCCGGCGCTCACCTCCACGACGAGGCTCTCGGGCACTCCGAAGCCGCGCCTGAACGCGCCGTAGGGCACGATCATCCGCCGTTCTCCGCGTCGTGTCGACTCTAGCACCCCGACGACCTCGTAGGGCCTGCCGTCCACCTCGACGGTCCGCCGGAGCGCCACGCCGGCCGGGAAGAGCACCTCGGCGAGCCCGGCGCTGACGACCGCCACCGGGCGCCCACCGCGGCTCTCCATTGGGGAGAAGAACCGCCCTCGGTCCAGCTGCGGGGCGCGAATGCGCTCAAAGTCGAGGGTCGTCCCCTGCACGACGACGTCGCGTGCCGACCGGCCACGGTGCGACGCCGTGCGCCGGGTGGTCACGACGGGCGCGACCGCCGTGGCCCGCTCGGCTCGCTCCCGCAGGGCGTGGTAGACCCGCTCCCGAATCGGCGGCCGATCGGCGTATTTCCACCAGTCGTACCCTGGGCCCCGTACGGCCGGCTGGCGCTGAACGCGGAGGGTACTGGCCCCCAGTGACGAGAGCGTCCGCTCGAAGCTGCGCTCAAGCCCGTTGATCACGATGCCCATGGACGTGACCGCAAGCACGCCGACGACAATGCCGGGGGTCGTGAGCACAGCACGCAGGGGGTGTGCCCAGAGGGCGCTCCCGGCAATGCGGAGTCCTTCGAGGAGTTCAGTGAGGAATCTGCGCACGGGCACGTCGATGTCTCGAGAAGTCCCCGGCGGAACGGTCCTCCCGGCGGAGCACCGGCCTCAGCGCGGCGGACCGCGGGGAGGCGGGCGCCGCCACGGGTCATACCGGCTCGGCGACCCGGGTCCCCTTCTCGTTGAGCCGGGCGGCCGCCTTTCGCAAAACGGGCCAGTGCCGCAGGAGCGTCCCGTAGCGGGCCACCCGCTCCTGCAGGCGGGCGCGCCGCTCCTCCGCGGTACCGGACAGGTCCGTGGGCACGGAGAGGCCTCCCTCCTGCGCCGCCGCCCGCGCCGACCGGAGATACCGCTTCACGTCCTCCGTCCAGGCCGTGGGCGCCTGCGGCCGCCGATGGAGAAGGCGCTCTACGGACTGCAGGTCCTGCCCGAGGGCCGTCCGGGCCCGTCGCTCGGCGTAGTCGGCGAACGCCGAGGGGGAGAGCGCGCCCACGTCCTGCAGGTGCCGCCCCAGCGCCCGCAGGGCCGCCGCCCCGTCGTCGTCGCGGAGCCACTCGTGGGCCGCGGCCATCAGGTGCTGAACGACGCCGTACGCCCCGAACCCACCGAAGTCCGGCGCGCCCTCCGCCCGGTCTCGCTCTCCTCGGGGATCGTGGAGCAGCGCGTGGGGCAGATACCCCCGGCAGGTGCGGCGGGTGCACAGCTTCAGGGCGAGCCCGAAGACGTGATCCTCCCCCTGCCCCACCGGCATGAATGGAGGGACCAGGGCGCGGTGGTCGATGCCGATGTTCATCGACACGCAGCCCGCCCCGTTCGTGATTGTCGGACGCGTCGGGGCCCGGAGCACCTCCGTCGTGTCCCGGTGGGCCTCGTACTGCTCGGTGAGCCGCTCGAACGTAGACGCGTCCGCGAGGACGCGCATCCGTGTGCTGAGCCGGCCCGAATCCCCCATCGCCCCCGCGAAGGTGACGGCCACCCGGGCGCCGTCGCGCACCTGTTCGAGAAGGGCCGCGTCGATGTCCCCGATCCGAACGTCCTCGTCCTCCACGTCGGCGAGGCACTGCCCGACGGTCTTGCCCAGAAGCGCCTCGTGGACGTCCAGCACGCAGGGGTCGGCGGGACGAACCGCGGCGCGCAGCGCCTGCCGATCCTCGAAGAACCACCACTCCCGCGGGAGTCGCTCGGAGGTCAGGGATAGCCCCTCCTCGGCCGCCGGCGGGCGGCCGGTGTCGGCGACCGTGTCGTCGTCGACCTGCACGGACCGCTCCCCGACGGTCTGGAGCAGGAGTGCGTTGCGCGGGGCCCCGTAGGTGTCGGCGCGCCCCGTCTCGCCGAGCAGGCCAAACCGCGTGACCTCGGGCGACACGCCGGCGCGGGCGGCCAGCGTCTCCGCGTACTCGGCGCGCCGGCGGCGGTCGGCGTAGAACAGCTCCACCGCCTCGTGCGTCCCCTGGAGTTCGGTGACCACCGCCCGGGCGTCCCGCCGGGCGTCCGGGTCGGCCGAGTCCTCCATCACCACGATCCTCGTCGGCCCGGCGCGCGCCCGGCCGTCCTCGACGTAGCTGGCGAGGGCGCGGCGCAGGCTCTTCGGCCGGCCGGCGGTCGGGATGCCGAGGGTAGCAATCGGCGGCGGCGCGTCGGCCGTGTCGGCCTGTTGGGAGAGAATGTCGTCCCGCACGTCCGACTTCGCGGTCAGCACCCCGTCGGCCGCGTGTCGGCGGAGGCGACGTTCGATTTGGTCGCGCCGGTCCTCACGGGAGGGCGGCGCCTCCGCCCCCCCGGGCTCGCCGTCCCCACTCCGACGGGTCGATGCCCGGGTCCGCGCCGCGGCGTGCTGCCCGAGCGTGTCGAACCGGTCCAGCGACAGGAGAAGCTGCCCCATTCCCGACGGCACGAGGTGGGGCGCCTCCGCGTCGGCCGTCTCGACGAGCATCTGATGCAGGCCGAACGGGGTCGAGTCCACGCCGAAGCACCGGTATTCCTCGTCAGCCTGCGGCCCGGTGGCATCGCGCCGCGCCGCGGCCACCTGCGCCTCAAAGTCGGCCGTCGGCTCGGCGGTCAGCAGCACGCGAGACGGCCAGCGCGTCGCCAGCAGGGCCGGGTGCTGCTCCTCGACTCCGGCCCCCGGGTCGCCGATCACAAATTTGCCGTCCGCGGTGCCGTAGCACACGACGTAGTGGTCCCGGCCCTCTTCCGTCGTGACGTGAAGGATGCACGGCGACTCCAGGGCGCCGAGGTGTTCGAGGGTGGCCTCGTAGCCCCCGGCCTCCAGCCCTACGGCCTCGGCGGCCTCCAGGAGGCCCTGCAGGGTCGTGCCCTCCGCGCTAGCGTCGCTGAGGGCCCACAGTCGGTCGACGCCGATCTCCTCCCCGTGGTACCGGACGATGGCGGCCAGACAGGCGACTCCACATTCCGGGACGTCCTGCCGGCGGACAAAGGCCTCGCGGGCCCGCTCCTTCAGGGATGCGTCCGACATGGCGGCTGTGGCCGAGCGTGTGACTGGAGGAGAGCCGGATATTTTCTTTTTTCGGACTTAAATTTAAGGATCGCAAAAGAGAACGTCAAGGGGGAGGTCTACGCCGTTCGGCCGAAGGAGGCTCGGGTTCCCGCGGGTCGGGGCCAACACATAGAAACGGCCGCCGACCCATTGCAGGGGCCGCGGCGGCCGACACACTCAGCGAAAAGTGCAGGGGGAGAGAAAGGAGCGGAGCAGGCCGGTTGCGCCCCCGATGCAACGGGGACGCCGTGGCTCTACGCGTCTGGCCCGTTTCCCTCCGCAGAAGGAGAGACCCGGGCGGCCACCCGCTCCAGGGCCCGGGGGAGGTCCTGCTCGATGCAGGGGTCGGCACGATCCGGATCGCCCCGGAAGAGGATCATGACGGTGAGCACGTCGGGCCGACGCACAAAACGGTCTACCAGGGTGTGCTGATGCACCCGGTAGACCTCTCGTAGCAGGCGCCGGACGCGGTTGCGCTCAACGCCACTCTCAGGACTGCGCCCCGGTGCAAACCCGACCTGGAGGGGCACGTCGTGGCCCACGGCTTCGCGGTCTACTACCCGAAAGAGGAGACGGACGCAGCCGACGGCCTCGGTACTCACGTCATCCCGGCGTCGATCAAACAGGGCCCGGATCAGCCGCCGGCGCTTGAGCCGGTGCGTCCTCGGGAAGGTGTACCGCCGGTCCGGACGGTTCTGGTCGGGTCGATCAGACACGAACGTCGGGCCCCTCTGGGCACTCGTGCATTCACGCAGGCCCTCCGCCGGTTCGGTCCGAGAAGGAGGGTTCGATCCCCCCACTCTCCCCTTCCCCCTCTCACCCACGCGGTTCTGCCTCCATCCGCACAGGTGGAGCAGCCGAGCCGCCCGTGGCCCGACGAGGAGGCATTCCGTAGGGTCGCCCTACACGGGCTTGCCGGAGTCCTCGTCGCTCACCGAGAGCTTCTCGCGGCCCTTCTTGCGGCGCCGCTTGATGATTTCCCGCCCTTCCTTCGTCTTCATGCGCTCGAGGAAGCCGTGCTTCTTCTTGCGCTTCTTGTTGCTGGGCTGGTAGGTGCGCTTCGGCATAGCAGCAGGGGGAAGGTGGTCTAGAAGATACTACGCAAGGGAGTGCAACGGCAACCCCGGGCCGATGTTTTGCCCCTCGACAAAAACAGTGTCAAGACGAGGCCGTCCGGTGGGGTCGGATTGATTGGACGACGGTGGCTCCGTACCCCACTCCGTCGGTCTGCCGGGATGAGAGTGGGGGGTGTGGGGGAGTGCGATCCCCCGGGTTACACCCAACGAGGGCAGGGCGGCACTGCTGCGTTTTTCAGAACGAGAGGTGCATCTCAATCGCCGGAAATGCGCGGCTGAACCGCCACTGCCCGCCCCCTCCCTGACGCTTGACCGCCCATTCCCGTTCTCTGTCTCGCTCTTCCCCCCTGCCCATTCGTGCACATCGACCGACGGACGGCAGGATGCCCCCTTGTTTTCCCAGGGCCGCCCCAACGGAGGCGCGGAACCGACACCGGCGCTTTGCATTCAGCAGCCCGGTGACCAGCGGGAGTAGCTCAGTTGGCAGAGCATCAGCTTCCCATGCTGAAGGTCGCGGGTTCGATCCCCGTCTCCCGCTCCGTCCACGAGTGCGGAATGCGGAGTGGGGAGTGTCGCCCCCCTCCCTCACTCCACATTCCACAGTCCCAACTCCCCACTCGTTACTGTCGGGGCGGTTAGCTCAGCGGTTTAGAGCACCTGCCTTACAAGCAGGAAGTCGCTGGTTCAAATCCAGCACCGCCCACTCGTTCTGCCGGAGCCCCACTGCGGACCTGGGGCCTCTGGCGTGC
>JBDGQP010000035.1:0-8574 GCA_042218975.1 Salinibacter sp. | reverse complement strand
TGCTGGTGAACGGGGCCGACGGCATCGCCGTGGGCATGGCCACGAAGATTCCGCCGCACAATCTGGGAGAGACGATCGACGCGACGGTCGCCTACATCGACGATCCGGAGATCGAGATCGACGACTTGATGGACCACCTCCCGGCGCCGGACTTCCCGACCGGGGGCATCATCTACGGATACAAGGGGGTCTACGAGGCCTACCACTCGGGGCGGGGCCGCGTCGTGATGCGCGCGAAGATGCACCAGGAGGAGGTCCCCAGCGGCCGCCGCGCGCTCATCGTGACCGAGATGCCGTATCAGGTCAACAAGAGCCGCGAGATCGAACGCATCGCCGACCGGGTGCGGCAGGACCGGATCGAGGGCATCGCCGATCTCCGCGACGAGAGCGACCGCGACGGCCTCCGGATTGTGATCGAGCTGAAGCGGGACGCCAACGCCGAGATCGTCAAGAACCAGGTCTACAAGCACTCCCGCCTGCAGGACACGTTCGGCGTCAACATGGTGGCGCTGGTGAACGGGCGGCCGAAGGTGGTGGACCTCAAGGACGCCATCCGGCACTACGTGGACCACCGGCACGAGATTGTGGTCCGGCGCACGGAGTACGACCTGCGCCAGGCCCAGGACCGCGCCCACATCCTGGAGGGCCTCACCCTGGCGCTCGACCACCTCGACCCCGTGATCGCCATCATTCGCCACTCCCCCGACACCGACGCGGCCCGCCAGAACCTGCGCCGCGGTCGGTACCCGGACGCGCTCACGGAGGCGGACCTTCGGCAGATCAACGTGCCTCTCACGCCGCCCGTCGAGGCCGACCGGGAGCAGGACACCGTCCAGAAGCTGCTCGGCGACGACTACGAGGAGATGGTGCAGCAGCCCGAGGAGAACCACTGGCTCACCGAGGACCAGGCCAACGCCATCCTGCGCCTCCGCCTGAGCCGGCTGACGGGCCTGGAGCGCGAGAAGATCATCGGGGAGTACGAGGACATCATCGAGGAAATCCAGCGCCTCCAGCGCATCCTGGAGAGCCGCGACCGCCGGATGGCGCTCATCAAAGAGGAGCTGCTGCGGGTTAAGGATCGCTTCGACGACGAACGCCGCACGGAGATCGACTACACCGGCGGCGACGACATCATCATCGAGGACCTCTACGTCTGCCACTCGCACGACGTCCTCCTCCTCTTTACCGACAAGGGCCAGTGCTTCTGGCTCCGGCCCTTCGAGATCCCGGAGGGCAGCCGTACGGCGAAGGGCCGATCGATCCGGCAGCTCATCGAGATCGACGCCGACGACCGCGTCCGGACCGTCATCAACGTCAGCAAGGAGGACTTCGAGGACGACGCCTTCCTGAACGAGCACTACGTCCTGGCCGCCACGCGGAAGGGACAGGTCAAGAAGACGGTGCTGGAGGCCTACAGCCGGCCCCGCTCGAACGGCATCATCGGCATCTCGGTCGACGCGGACGACGAACTCATCGAGGCCTCCCTCACCGGCGGCGACCACACCGTGGTGGTGGCCTCCTCCGGCGGTCGGGCCGTCCACTTCGACGAGGAGGACGCCCGCCCGATGGGCCGCAACACGCGGGGCGTCCGCGGCATGACGCTACCCGGCAGCCAGGAGATGGTGGGCATGATCTCGGTGCCGCCCGACAAGCACGACGACCTCGACGTGCTGGCCGTCGCCGAGAAGGGCTACGGCAAGCGCACCCCGCTGCCGGACTATCGCGTGCAGGGCCGCGGCGGGAAGGGCCTCATCACCCTCAACCGCACCGACCGGACCGGCGACCTGGTCTCGATCAAGGGCGTCTACGGCGACGAGGACCTCATGATCATCACCGAGAACGGCATCATGATCCGCACCCGCGTCGAGGAGATTAGCACCATGGGCCGCAACACGCAGGGCGTCCGCGTGATCAACCTGAAGGACGACGATCACATCGCTGACGTCACGCGCGTCATCGACACCGAGGCGGCCGAGGAGGCCGACGACGGGGCGGAGGCCGACGCGTCGGTCACCAACGGCGAGATGGACGCGGACGCCGCCAGCGACGCCGTCGAGGACGCGGAGTAGAACCGCCAGCTACGGGGTCGTCCCCCTTCACCTGCGTGCACGCTTCGTTCGGGGCTGGAGGGCTGATCCCGTTTCCCGATCCAAGTGTCACGCGCCAGCGAAGGAAGGACGGCGCCTTTTTGCGAGGACTGATTTTCCGGTAACCCTTTAACGTTCAACGTTTTAACGTTGCACGTTTTCGGGACGGCCAGCCGCCCCGGGACGCCGACGCGTTCTCGCATGGCGACGTGCGCTGGTCACTTCACAACCACCAGCTTGCGCGTCTTGGTGAAGCCCTCGCCCCGCACACGGAGGAAGTAGACGCCGCTGCTCCAGCGCCCGGCGTCGACGCGGAGGGACGTGGCGGTCCGGGCGGCCAGCCGGCGCCGGTCCCGAAAGACCTGCTCTCCAATCGTATTGTACACCTCGACGGTCACGGTTTGCCCGTCCGCGACCGTGAGGTCGAGGGTCGCGCTCTCGCGGACGGGATTCGGGTAGGGGCCGATGGCCACCGCGGCTCCGTCGAACTCGATCTCGACGGGCTTGGCCGGGCTCGTCAGGCTGTGCCCCCGCCCGTCGCGGGCCGTGATGCGGTAGCTGTACCGGCCCGGCGCCTGGAGCCGTGCGTTGAAGCCCGGGTCCTGGGTGGTCCCGATGACCTCGAAGGTCCCGTCCTCGCCGCGCCGCCGCTCGACCTCGTAGGAGAAGCCATTGGTCCCGGCCGGCACCATCCAAGAGAGCGCCGCGGTACGCCGTCCCCTCGGGTTCGGAATGTCGCCGGGCAACCGCAGCTCCGACGTGATGCCCCGAAAGCCCAGGGTGTCGGGACGGGTGGTGCGCTGCCGGGTCGTGCCGTCCGACCGGGTCCACTGAATCCGGAACGTAAAGACCCCGAGCCCGAGGGCGCCGACATCGGCCGTGCGCTGGTCGCCGCTCTTCGTTACGGTCGCGGATACCGGCTCGAAGGACTCGTCGAAGTACCGCTTCTCGATCTTGTAGCTCTCGACGGTGATGTTACTCCGCTGGCGCCAGGTTAGCTCGAAGGTGCCCGTCTGCGGGTCCGCCGTCTCCGCGAGCTGCACGTCGAAGATGTCGCGCCGCGGCACGGCCTGCGAGGCCTGCACGAAGCCGTGCCCGCTCCAGGGATCGACCCCCGCGGCCACACTGACGAAATCGCCGCTTCGATTGGCCCGATCGGTGACGTCCGCCGCGGTCGACTCCAATCGGTTGTAGACCTCGGTCGGCGGCATGCCCGGCCGCGCCTGCCTGACGAGGGCCGCGATCGCCGCCACGTTCGGCGCCGCCGCCGAGGTGCCGAAGAAATTCGGGTAGGGGTCCGCGTCGACCCCGCCAAAGAAGTCGTCGGGGAGGTCGAAGCCGAGGAAGGTGTTGTCGATGCCGTCCGTACCCGTCACGTCCGGCTTCTGGCGCTGGACGGGGGTCGAGAGCCGGGTTCCGCTCTGGTCGAAGAGGATGGGAATGCCGCCCTTCGAGGAGAACGACTCAAGCGTGGCCGGGTCGGCGTCCGAGTTGTACGTGGCCGTGTTGAAGAACGGCGCCGCGGCCACCGCCATCGCGCCCTCAGCCATCGGGTGGCCGTAGATCGTGGGCCCGAGCGTATCGTACTCGTTGATCTGGACGTTTCTTCCGGAGTAGACGTACTTGATCTCGTCGGGATCCGGGCCCGCCGCCTTCTCGACCACCAGGTCGAGGGTCTGCGAGGCCCCGCTGTCGTTGGTGTACTCGATCGACTCGACCGGCACGCCGGTCCCGATGTTGTCTCTAGACGACTGGGCCACGATCGAGTCCGCCGCGTTGACCAGCGCGATGTCGAGGTCAGTGTCCGCCCCCTCCGAGCCCGCGACGATCGCGGACGGGTCGGTCCACTGAAACGAGAAGATCGTAAACTCACCTCCGGCCTGAATGGTAATGGACTGTTCCGTATCGACCGTCGTCGCGCCCGGGTCGAAGTCGTGGCGCACGGAGCTGCCGCTGACCACGCCCGGCATCCCTGAATTTCGAAAGGGCGCCTCGTAGGAGTTCTGGCCGTCGTTGCCGGCGGAGGAGAAGTAGGCGGCGCCGTCGTTCTGGACGACGTCGTCGACGGCGTTGGAAACGGGGCCGTCCTGGTAGAACGGCTCGATCGAGGAGCCGACGTCGTCGACGATGATGGTGCAGCCGGCGTCGGCGAGCTCGCGGACGCCCTGCGCAAAGTTGCCCACCCCCTTGAAGGCAGTGTGGAAGCCGAGCTCCGCCCCGGGGGCGATGTCGTGGATGAGCTGGAGCATGGCCCGTCCCTCGTCGCTGCCAGTGGCGACCCCGTCGTCGAGCACGTCGACCGGCGTCGTGTTGCCCTCCGGATTCCCGGCGCCGGGCAGGTCGCCGGACTCAACGTCTTCGCTCGCCGTGGTGAGGGCCGACGCATTGTTGTTGTAGCTGTCGGAGAGGGCACAGACCTTCTGTCCCGTCCCGTCCAGTCCCTGGTTCTCGCGCACCTGAATGACGTTGTGGCTCGTGTCCGCCTCCGAGCCGACGCGTCCGACATGGGTGCGCATCAGCGACGGCACCATGCCGCGCAGGGCGGGCAGCCGAGCGGCCTGGTCCAGCGCCTTGATGGGCAGACGGCCGGACACGAGGTTGCCCGCCACCGCCCCCCCCTCCAGCCCCAGACCGCGGAGGGCCCCGAGGAGCTCAGACGGCGCCTCCGCGGCCACCGCCTCGACCGTTACGAGCCGGCCGTTCGACGACACCGGAAAGCGGACGCGGGGCGTCGGGCGTCGGTCCTCGCGGCTCTTCGGAGACGGCTCGCGCGTGGCGGCCGTCCGGAGGGCCCGAATGCCCGCGGCCCCGTTCTGCTGGTACTGGAAATGAAGAAGGGCCAACTCCATCCCGATTTTGTCCATCCGTCCCCCCGACTTTGCCGGTCCCTCTCCGCGGACGGCGGCCCGGGCCGCGGCCCTCACGTCGGCGGACAGGCCCTCCGTCGGCACGATCCCGACCGAGTGCGACGGAAGCCGGTCTTGAGCGACGGTGGGAGCCACTCCACACGCTACACCCACGACCAGAAAGACAAGAAAAGCATAGCGGCGCGTCATGGGGACAGGAGCACTCGTGGGAGGAGTCGTGCGGGAGCGAGCGGAGGACCGGGCACGGCCCTCGGAGGGACCGTTCGCCCGTGACCGGCGGTGGGAAGCGTCCCAGGACCCGATGAGGAACGACCATCTGGGTTCCAGAATGTCAGGGCCCCCTGAACGTTCCTCTCGTGCCGTTCGGTAGATGATACATTTTTCGCAAGAAGAATGCCGGCCTACGGCGTTTCGTCTAGAACTGGTACCCGAGCCCCAGCGAGAGGGGAAGCGTCGTCACGGCGTTTTCCTTCCCGCCCGGCAGGGCGCCGGTGACGCGAAACTCGGCGTCGAGCTGGAGCCCGCCGGCAAGCGGGAGCGAGGCCCCAAGCCCTACGTCCCCGCCCGCGTCGGTCACAGAGGCCTCCGGGAAGGACAAGGTGTTGACCATCACCGATCCGACGTTCGCGTGGACGATGCCCAGACTCACGAGGAGGTACGGGTGGATCCAGTCGGGCGACGTGAGGATGATCCGACCCTCGACGGTAGCGGCCTGAAGACGGCCGTCCGGGTCGTCCGTGCAGGATACCATGTCCGCGTTGCAGGCCGGCACGTCGCTTCGGAGGCGGGCGGTCTGCCCCCGGACTCGCGCCCCCAGTGCTAACTGCTCCCCAATCGACCGCACGAAGCCCACGCCCACGTAGACGTGCGGTCCGGGCTTCAGGTCGACGAGGCGGGTCCGGGCGTTGCGGCCGGATCCGATCTGCGGCTCGACGTTGTTGGTGGGCACGGCCCATCCCCCGCCCACGCCGATCCGAAATTCCTGAGCACTGCTCGTCGGCGGCCCCGCCATCAACAACCCGAGGGCAACGAACAGAAGAGACACGAGGACGCGTCGAACACGCATGGGCAAAAGGGGCGGCCGGGTGGCGGGCGGGACTCAATCAATCTGCGAACCTCAACGTGCATCGCGGGTCCTCGTTCTCCCGCGTCCACGCCGCGTCGATCGTTCCCGACCGCTCCGGATGGCTTTTCGGCCCGCAGATTCTTTTCTTGGAGATCGACCGTACGCACGCTCTTCGCTCCCCCTCCGACCGACGACCGATCTGCCCGATGTCCGACGCTCCCATCGAGTTTGGCACCGACGGCTGGCGCGCCGTCATCGCCGACGACTACACGTTCGAGAACCTCGAGCGCGTCGCCCACGCCACGGCCGACTGGCTGCACGCCGAGTACGGCCCCTCCCCCCGGGTGGTGGTCGGACACGACGCACGGTTCCTGAGTCCTCAGTTTGCCGACCGGACCGCCCAGGTGCTCGGCCACGCCGGCGTGACGACGACGCTCGCCGACGAGATGGTCTCGACGCCCGCTGTGAGCTGGGCCACGCAGGCCCTCGACGCCGACGCGGGCGTCGTCATCACGGCCAGCCACAACCCGCCCGAGTACAACGGCTACAAGCTGAAGGCTCACTTCGGCGGCCCCGCCCCCCCGGCGATGGTATCGACGGTCGAGGGCGCCGTCGGGCCCGCCGCCGCCCGGGCCACGGACCTGCCGTCCCTCGACACCCTCCTCGACGACGGCCGCGTCTCGCACCGCGACCTGCGTACCGGCTACCTCGACGCCCTGCGCGACGCCCTGAACGTCGAGGCGATTGCGGCGTCGGGCCTTCCCATTGCCCACGACGCAATGTACGGCGCCGGGCAGGGGCTCGTCACGGCCCTCCTGGGCCCCGAGCAGGTCCGCCCACTCCGCCACGAGCACAACCCGGGCTTCCACGGGGTCGCCCCCGAACCGATCGAGGACCGCCTCGCCGAGCTCGCCGAAACGGTGGCCCGGACCGACTGTGCCGCCGGCCTCGCCAACGACGGCGACGCCGACCGCATCGGTATGATCGACGAGAACGGGGACTACGTGAGCTCACACCGCATCCTTGCCCTCCTTGCGAAGTACCTCCACGAGGAGCGGGGCCTCTCCGGCCGCATCGTGAAAACCTTCTCGACGACCCACATGCTCGACAAGATGGGCGAGCGCTACGGCCTGCCCGTCGAGACGACCCCGATCGGCTTCAAGCACATCGCCCCCAGGATGACCGAGGGTGCCGTGCTGGTCGGCGGCGAGGAGTCCGGCGGCATCGCCGCGGCCGGCCACATTCCGGAACGGGACGGCATCTACATCGGCCTGCTGATCGTGGAGATGATGGTCGAGCGCGGCCGGCCGCTCTCGGCCCTGGTCGAGGAGCTGCTCGAGGAGTTCGGCCCGCACTACCACCACCGCGACGACATCCACATCCGCGCGGACCAGAAGCAGGACGTCCTCGACCGGCTCGACGCCGGCGGCGGCCTGGACAGCGTGAACGGGGAGGCCGTCCGGCGCGTCGACACGCTCGACGGCTACAAGCATATCGTCGACACCGGCTGGCTCCTCGTCCGCCCCTCCGGCACCGAGCCGGTGCTCCGCGTCTACTCGGAGGCCGAGTCGCCCGCCGCCGCCGAGGCGCTCGTCAAGGACGCCGCCACGCAGCTCGGCCTGGAGGACTGATCCCTTCTGCGTCGGGCCCTGGGCCGCCGTCGCGCGTCGCCGTCCGCGCTTCCAGGTGCGGCGCGACGCCCCGGGCAGCCACGGTCGTGTCCCCGGGGGGCCTTCCCGAAGGCCTCAGAACCGACCGAACGCCGCGCCGGCCCGCTCGGCGAGATCAGGCGCTCTTCCAGTCGGCCCGACGGGTCGGGAGGCGCCGAGGCGGTCGTGTTCGGCGGTCATGCGGGCGTGAAGTGCAGAATGTGGAGTGCGGAATGTGGAGTGCAGAATGTGGAGTGCGAGGTATCAGAACTGGTGCCTCTTCCCTCCGCCGCGGGCAGTGTCCTCGGTTCCGCGGCTACTGTCCGTCGAGGGTGCGGTCGAGGTTGTAGGCCGCGCTGATGAGGGCCAGGTGCGTGAACGCCTGCGGGAAGTTGCCCAGCGCCTCCCCGTGGGTGCCGGTCTCCTCGGCGTAGAGGCCCAGGTGGTTCGAGTACCCGAGCATCTGCTCGAACACCAGCCGCGCGTCCTCGAGGCGCCCGGGCTCCGCCTCGCTGGCCCGCGTGAGGGCCTCCACCAGCCAGAAGGTGCAGATGTTGAACGTCCCCTCCTCCCCCTCCAGGCCGTCGTGGGTCTCGTCGGTGTTGTACCGGTAGACGAGCCCGTTGGACACCAGCCCCCCCTCCTCGGGCGACTGCAGCGTCGCGTCGAGGGTGTGGAGGAGGCGGTCGTCGCCGGGCGAGATAAACCGCACCAGCGGCATCATCAGGCTGGAGGCGTCGAGGGCGTGGCCGCCGAGCTGCTGGGTGAAGGCCTGCCGGTCGGCGTTCCAGCCCCGCTCCATGATCGTCTCGTAGATCTCGTCGCGGCACCGCCGCCAGGCGGGGACGTCGGCCGGCAGCGACCGCTTCTGCGCGAGCCGGATGCCGCGGTCGACGGCCACCCAG
>JBDGQP010000034.1:0-3898 GCA_042218975.1 Salinibacter sp. | reverse complement strand
GCTTCTCGTGGAGCTCCGGCGGCACCCCCTTGATGGTGAGCGTGGGCATATCGTTCGGGACTGCATTCAATATGGATGCAATACAGAACCGCCAACGTGAAGACGAAGCGAAGCGTTTCTGGGAGGGCCGCTCAGGGGATCCCCGTTAGCACGGCAATCACCTGAATGTAGGCCTCTTCCTCGATCGTCATCGTGTTCTCGGCCCACTCAGGGAAGTCGTCGAGGATGCGCTCGATCTCTCGCTTCTGCTTTCCGTCTTCGGTTCCACGATGGAGGCCGGGCGGTCGCTGTCTGCGTACTTGAGCTCAAGCTGACGCTCGTGCTCTTCTTGAAGCTCGATGAGGCGGTCACGATACCGGTCGAGCTTCTCGTTGAGCTGACCGTTTTTCCTGCTCCGGGCCTTACCGATCCGTGAGAACGTACGCAAGCGATCTTCTGCGATCGCTGCGGACCGTGCATCGCCGCAAGCAGAAGACGGACGTTGGACACTTGTTCGCGGATCGGTAGGTCTGATTCCTCCAGCATCTCCTCGTCGGTACAATCTGGCTGATTATTGTTGCCCCGCCGCTGGACTGTGGGCGTGAGGCGCCCTCGGTGTTGCCCAACGACGAACGGGTACATTCGAACGAGCGTATACCGGAACCCCACGTCGCTGAGGGCGGCTTATCAGAGGAAGGTTGGATGCCTCCTCACTCAAGTCGCCCGGGCCGTTACTTTTGCTGTTCTTGGGGGAGAAAGCGGCTCGGTTTCTGACCTCTGACGGAGGTCCCGGGGCCCCTTCCTCCGGCGATTCGTCCGTTGCCTCCCTAGTTGTGCTGCCCGGACCCGGCGCGGCCATCGGTGAGGCCGACTGGCGGGAGGGCCATCGGCGACCCGGCTGCCTTCGTCAGCGACTGTCTACCGCACCGTCGACCGCGGTGCGTAGGCGGGCGATGTGATCGGGACCAACCTCGCAGCACCCGCCGACGATGTCGGCGCCGGCGCTCAGCCAGTCTTCAACGTGCGCAGCGTAGACCTCGGGGCCGAGGTCCTCGCGCTGCCCGGGCCTGGCGCTGGGGTCCAGGGCGTCCGCGCGCTCGTCGAAACCGTCCGGGACGTGGGTGAACGCGTTGGCGTAGGCCCCGACCGGCCGGTCGGTCAGCCCCCGGAGAACCGGCACGGCCGCCGAGATGCTCTCGGGGTAGGAACAGTTCAGCAGGACCCCCTCGACCGGAAGGCCCGACAGCGCCTCGACCGCCTCCTTGAGGGGCTGACCGTTGCGAAGGCGCGGCTCGGCGCCCTTCGGCGACGACGGGTCCGCAATCGTGTACGCCACCAGCACCGGAAGGCCGGTCGACGCGGCCCCTCGGACCGCCGCTCGGGCTTCATCGGGGGTCGACATCGTTTCACAGAGAAAGACGTCGACGTGGGGGGCCAGGTAGCCGGCCTGCTCGCGGTACTGCGGCTCGATCTCGTCGGCCTCGCCCACCAGGTCGGGCCGGTAGCTCCCCCGAATCGGGGGCAGCGATCCCGCGATGAGAGCGTCTCGGCCGACTTCCTCCCGGGCGCGCTCGGCCAGACGGCCGGCTTCGTGGTTGAGTTCCTCCACCCGGTGACCCAGGTCAGCCTCCACGAGGCGCTCCGGGGGCGTGGCGTAGGTATTGGTAGTGATCAGGTCTGCCCCCGCACGCAGGTAATCTTCGTGGACCTCCTGCACTAAGTCGGGGGCTTCGGTTAGTGCGTTGGCGGACCAGAGCGAGGGCTCGGTGTCGGGCATGCCCCGGTGGAGCAGTTCCTGGCCCAGGCCGCCGTCCAGCAACACGGGACCGTCGGAGAGTCGTGCCAAAAGATCGATCATGCGGTGGGAGAATGCGTGGTGAGGAAAAGAGTGGCTGCGGGAGACCCTGCTTCTCAAAGCTAACTCGCAGACGCCGCGAATTGCCAGCGGGGCCGTCGGTATTCGTCAAACCAGGCCGCTGTCCTGCAACGGAAGATGCCTTCCTCGGAGGGAGACGTTCAGGGAGCGAACCAGCTTCGGCACACCACGGACGAGCCGACTGACACCGACCAGATCCGATCTGCGCTCCCCTAGTCCCTTCAGGAACGTGGCCCGGGAAAGACCGCCCCCCTCGGCCGTGGCCAACGAGGGTCATGGGCAGATCGTCGCCTCTACGGGTCGGGGACCGCTCTGCTAAAACCTGTGCTCGCCTGTGAGCAAACATTCCCTCGGAGTATTACGGGCGGAGAGCCTGCCCACGTCGAACGGTTTCTCGGCCTGATCCGCCGGCGGCTTCCCCGGTACGTTCGGGGGACGCGGTTGGCCTCTCAGACCGAGCGGATACTCCCTCTCAGGACAAAGCTGTTCGCCGACACATATAACTGCTCGTCAATCCATACAGCCGGTCAGTCACTTGGCATCCACCGGATGGCATCTACCGGGTACCGACGGTCCCTTCCCACACTGGGGAAATTGACCGAAAAGGCGGAGCTGACGCCGATTTGCCACATGGAACTCCCCCTCTATGTGGGAATCCCACGCTCAATCTGCCCGAGAAGACGCTCGACGCGGCGTGCCCCGGGTTCGGTGTCGGCAAACTCTAGGGGCGTTTCCCCTCCAAGCGCGACGTTTTCCTCGCGCAGCCACTCTGTGGCCTCCCCCGGACCGCCGAGCACCTCCGCGGTCCTTCGATAAAGACGAACGAGTCGGAGCACTCGCTCGGACTCATCCGGCTTCAGTCGCCCGTTCTTTTTACGCCGACTCGTCGTGCGCCGGGACACATAAACGACACCGGCGAGCTCTTCGGCGGTCAGATCCAACTGCTCCTTCAGCCAGTCTAAGGCCTCGGCCGGGAGGCCTTCCCGGATGGCCTCGATCGTTTTGCGGGTGCCATCGTTTGACGCGGGTAGGTACGACGGAAGTGAGATTGCTTCGGGGAGGCGCTGGACAGAAGCGGCCACAACACTGTGGGACGAGAAGCGAAGAAATAGATGCCGTGCCGCGATTGTAGCGGAACCGGCCACTCAGGTTCTTACCGATCCGTGCAAAAGTCTCTGAACGGGTTCTGCGGTGGGCGGAGGACCGGGTCTCACATGCGCGGAAACGGTCTTCATGCATTTCTTCACGGATCGGTAGGGCCTAATCTGCCTCGGGTCGCGGCTGTCAACCATGGCCCAGATTCCCGAAGAAATCCTGCGCTTTGAAGCCCGCAGCGCCGGACACGCATTGGGGCAGTACGCATTGGGGCAGAAGGTACCGAAACAACTCCTGGGTTCTCTCCTTGCTCGCAGGTGGTCGGGAGAGCACGCAGGAACCCGCAAACAGCCTATTTTGATTCTGAGCGCGGAAGCGGCTGGCCCGTAGCCTGCAGACCAGACCACTCAATTCCCATCGAAGAAAAAGTGCTGAAGGTCCCAGCGATACCCTCGTTCCCGCCAGCAGTGTTCAGGTTTGCAGGCACGTCCTGAAACGTCAGGCCGAAGCAGCCGAGTGGCGGATTTCCTCTGGTGATCTCTACAGACGGGACGTTGACACCCAGGGTCACGGCCACAGGGTGATTTAGGCTGACAAGGTCTTGGCTCCCCACTTTCACGTCGACCTGTGAGCCGAGGCGAAGGCACATCCGGCCGCTCCCCGCCCGCGGCCGGAGGAGAACCTTTCCGCCGAACACTTTCGACGGAACGGTCGAATCTGTATTCTTGGTTCCTTTTCTCGTGGATGTCGAACGTATCTTCCCGGCCGTCTGGGCCACAGGCCCGCTTCCGTACCACTTGTCGACCTCAGCCTTCGATGCAATCTTGTAATTGTAATTGCCCAACCAAGACTGCTCCGAACCATCGGAGGTAACGTACGACCCGCTTCCCTCAAAGGACATCTTGCTCGCCGGGGACACGTACGCCTCAACCTGCTTCGGTAGGGTCG
>JBDGQP010000033.1:0-20222 GCA_042218975.1 Salinibacter sp. | reverse complement strand
TAACTGTAAACGCGGATTGGGGCGATGAGTCCGTCTAAAACTTGAGAAGCTGCTTGGCGGACGTTCTGCGGCCTGCGACGTCGTGGTTCTCCTGCAATAAGCCTTCCGCGCTCGCCTGTGCCGACGAGGATCGGCACACAAGGCGTGCCTGGGCGGCCTTCTGAACCGTCGCCCACTGTGTCCCGGCTGAACATCAATCCGTCAAACAGCTTCTGATTCGAATTAAAAAGCGGGGAGACGGAGAAGACTCCTCTCCTACCACGCGTCTCCGCGGCTGGTTCAATGGCAGATGGGGTGACCGCAGCGCGTTCCCCAACGTCCAGCGGGCCCCCAAAGGGAGTTGTCCCGATTAACGAGAACGTACGTGAACGATTTTCCGCGGCCGCTGCGCGCACATCACCGCAAACAGAGAAGGGACTTCGAGGCCGTTCTGAGTTCTGGGTCGTCGTTGATATCGACGTCGCCCCGTCTCGACTGTAAATGATCGTGGGTCGTATGACCGGAAGTGCCGGTCATGGCCGGTCTGCAGGCCTACCGAGGTGCTCTACGCTTCCGTGTAACATCAAGACAGTCCTTTGGGAACGTATTCACGCATCGGTATCCGGGGCGCCGGTCCATGCTCGAACAGCGTGGCCCCCGACGGCATCGTCGGCGTCCTCAATGCTACGTCCAACCTGGACAGCGGGGCACAGAGGGACCCCGAAACGTCGCCGGGAGCGAAAATCCATCCGGCATCGACGGGCTCACCTGCACCTTCCAACCCGCAGGCCCCCCGGTCCCTCGTGGCGTCTCGACGCCATTGACTCCGTTGAAATGTCTAGGACCGCAACGAGAGCCCGTTATGGTTGTTCGTGTTCATAGAAGATTTGGGAAAAACGAAAGGCGAACGCACAAAAACAAGAATACAGTTGGGCATAAGTCTGCGTCGTCGGCGCTGCGGGTGACGTCTCTCCCCTGTGCGGCCGCCCGGCTCCGTTGTCGATCCCCGTGAGAACCTCCGTACATCGCGGGCTGTGCACAGCCGCAAACGAAAACAGACGTGAGAAACGGGCTCACGGATTGGTCTGGACGGGCGTCTCCGCCGCCCCCGCGAAAAAGCTGCCCACATGAAAAAAATGTACCCGTGCAACGCGCCCATTCACCCGTGCGACCCGACACTGTCGATCCGCCGGGGGCACGCGGGCCTCTGCCCGCCGGCGAACGGCCTGGGGGAGGACCGCCCTGCGACGGACACGGGGTTGATAAGAAGTGTTGGATTCAGAACACTGTGACCATCTTCCGTTCCAGCAGCCGACGCCTCTGTGCCCATGGGTTTTCGTTTTTCGGGATCCTGCGCCCTCCTGGCCGCTGTTTTTTTGCTTGCCGGCTGCGCGTCCGCCCCCACCGCCGACCTCGTGCTGCGGAACGGCCCGGTCGTCACGCTTGACTCGTCGATCGCCGAGGCGGAGGCCCTGGCCGTGGCCGGCGACACGATCCTCGCCGTCGGCAGTGCCGACGAGATTGGCGCCTACATCGGGAGCGACACGCGCGTCATCGACCTCGACGGGCGGGCGGCGGTGCCGGGCTTCATCGAGGGGCACGGCCACTTCATGGGCATGGGCGAGGCGCAGCTGCAGCTCGACCTGCTGGGCACCGACTCCTGGGGCCGAATCGTCGCGAGGGTCGACTCGGCCGCCGACGCCACCCCTCCCGGCCAGTGGGTCGAGGGCCGCGGGTGGCACCAGGAGAAGTGGGCCTCCACGCCCGAGCGGATGGTGCGCGGCTTCCAGACGAACGCTCGCCTCAACGAGGTGGCGCCGGACACGCCGGTCTACCTGACGCACGCCAGCGGCCACGCCGCCATCGCCAACGACGCCGCCCTGGAGGCCGCCGGCATCGGGCCGGACACGCCCGACCCCGCAGGCGGCACCATCGTGCGGGACGCGCAGGGCCGCGCCACCGGCATCCTGCTGGAGACCGCGGCGGGGCTGGTGCAGGAGGCGATCGCGGCCTCGCGCAGCGACCGGAGTCCGGCCGAGCGCCGGGCGCGACGGACGAAACAGATCCGCCTGGCCGCCCGGGAGGCCCTTGCCCACGGCGTGACGAGCTTCCACGACCAGGGCGCCTCCTTCGAGACCATTGAGCTCTACCGTGAGATGGCCGAGCGCGACCGTCTGGGCATCCGCATGTACGCGATGGTCGCGCAGGACGAGGTGACGCCGGAGACGCAGGACTCGCTCGCCGCCCTCCGCACCGTGGGCGCCGCGGACCAGCACGTCACGGTGCGGGCCATCGGCGAGATAACGGCCGACGGCGCCCTCGGCTCCCGCAGCGCCTGGATGCTTGCGCCCTACGACGACGCGCCCGGCGACACCGGGATCAACGTGACGCCGATGGGGCGCATCCGCGAGATCGCCAAGATCGGGCTGGCGGAAGACTACCAGATCGCCGTGCACGCAATCGGGGACCGCGCCAACCGGGAGACGCTCGACCTCTACGCGTCGCTCTTCGCGGCGGCCGACGTCGACGGGGAGGCGCTGCGCTGGCGCATCGAGCACGCCCAGCACCTGCACCCGGCCGACATTCCGCGCTTCGCCGACCTCGGGGTCATCGCCTCGATGCAGGCCATCCACGCCTGCTCCGACGCGCCCTATAACTACCAGCGCCTCGGGGCCGAGCGGGTGGAGGCCGGCGCCTATGCGTGGAGGACGCTCTGGGACAGCGGCGCCGTGGTCGGCAACGGCACCGACGTGCCGGTCGAGGCGATCGACCCGCTGGCCAGTCTTCACTGCACGGTCACGCGGCAGGTGCCGGGGACCGACACCGCCTTCACGGCCGAGGAGACGCTCACGCGCCGACAGGCCCTCCGGTCGTACACCGTTAACAACGCCTACGCCGCCTTCGAAGAGGACACGAAGGGGACCCTGACGCCGGGCAAGCTCGCCGACGTGGCCGTGCTCTCCGACAACATCCTGGAGGTCCCGGCCGACTCCCTCCGCTCGGTTGCCGTCGACATCACAATCGTCGGGGGCGAGGTGGCGTACGAACGGTAGGACATCGTTGGCACGTTTCAGGGCCAGAGGTCGGTGCCGAGACCGAACGCGCACGGCTTCTATCAACGGCAAAGTGAACCTCCGCGCGGGTGAACGTTCAACGTTGAACGTTTCCACGTTGAGCGTCAGTGCACCAGTGCGAAGGGATCACGACCCCTAGCTGCTTACCTCCCACCCTCAATTGGACAACGTGTAACGAACGGACGGAAACGTCCCCTGGCCTCGGGAATATCCTTCACTCCGTCGGTACTTTCCTTCACCAACCTCGCTTCCCGATGGAGGCCGTTTCTCCAAACTCGATCCAGGCGTCGCAGGTGCGCGAGGTGCTGTCGCGGCACCTTCTTACGGAGGGCATGATGCCCCTCGTGCTCGACATGGACGAGAGCCAGGGCGTCCGGCTCCACGACGAGCGTACCGGGCGCACGTTCATCGACCTCTTCGGGTTCTATGCGTCCAGTCCCCTCGGCATGAACCACCCGAAGATGACGGGGGACGAGGCCTTCATGGAGCGGCTGAAGGGCGCGGCGCTCAACAAGGTCACCAACTCCGACGTCATGACGGAGCCCCTGGCCCGCTTCCTCGACACGTTCGAGCGGGTCGGCATCCCGGACTATCTGCCCCACACCTTCTTCATCTCCGGCGGGGCGCTGGCGGTCGAGAACGCCCTGAAGGCCGCCTTCGACTGGAAGGTGCGCAAGAACTACCAGAAGGGATACCGACGGGAGGTGGGGCACCAGGTGCTGCACCTCGACCAGGCGTTCCACGGGCGCACCGGCTACACGATGTCGCTCACCGACTCGCCGGACCCGCGGAAGACGATGCACTTCCCGCAGTTCGACTGGCCGCGCATCACAAACCCTGCGGTCCGCTTCCCCCTCGACGCCGAGGAGGTCGACCGCGTGGCCGCCGAGGAGCAGCGGGCCCTCGACCAGGCCAAGCGCTACTTCCACGAGCGGCCGGACCAGATTGCGGCGGTCCTGCTTGAGCCCATCCAGGGGGAGGGGGGCGACAACCACTTCCGCCCCTCGTTCCTGCACCGGCTCAAGACCCTCGCCCACGAGAACGACGCCCTCCTCATCTTCGACGAGGTGCAGAGCGGTGTGGGCATCACCGGCCAGTTCTGGGCGCACCAGGCGCTCGGCGTGCGGCCCGACCTCCTCGCGTTCGGCAAGAAGTCGCAGGTCTGCGGCATTCTGGCGGGCGAGAAGATTGAGGAGGTCGACGACCACGTCTTCGAGACGCCCAGCCGGCTCAACTCCACCTGGGGCGGCAACATCGTCGACATGGTCCGCTTCGACCGCATCCTGGAGATCATGGAGGCGGACGCCCTCGTGGACCACGCCGGCACGGTGGGCAAGCACCTGCAGGCCCGGCTCCACGAGCTGGCCGACCGGTTCCCGGCCGTCACCAATCCGCGCGGCAAGGGGCTCATGTGCGCGTTCGACCTGCCGAGCACCGAGGTCCGCAACCGGGTGAAGGAGCAGACCTACGAGGAGGGGGCCATCGTGCTCGGCTGCGGGCACAGCACCATCCGGTTCCGTACGCCGCTCACGATTACCGAGGACGAGGTCGACGAGGGCATCGCCTGCCTCCGCCGGGCGCTGGAGGCCGTAGCGGCCGAGCACGGCCCACACGTCGGGAACGGGGCGGCGTAGTCCGTCCGGGTTGGAAGTTGAGGGTTGAGGGTTGTGGGTTCCGTCACAGGGACAATCCGGAGCTCCAGCACACTGTGCTTCCCGACGGTGATGCGCCTGCCGCAGGGCCTGGGGCGTACCTACACAACCCAAAACCCACAACCCACGACCTGCCAACTCGCAACCCACCACCCCGCGACTTGGGTTGACTATTCCTCCCGCTCGCCGGCGGCCATCAGCTCGCGGGCGTTCTCGAGGGCGGCGTCGGTCACCTCCGCGCCGCTGATGAGGGAGGCGACCTGCGTGGCCTGCTCCTCCTCGTCGAGGCAGTGGATCGTGGTCTTCGTCGTGCTGTCCTCGACGATCTTCTCGACCTTGAAGTGGCGGTCGCCCAGCGCGGCGATCTGGGGGAGGTGGGTGATCGTGATGATCTGGTGGTAGCGGGCCAGGTCGTGCATGCTCTCCCCCACGCGGCGGGCCATGTCGCCGGAGATGCCGACGTCGATCTCGTCGAACACGAGAATCGGCAGCCGCTCGCTCTTGGCGAGGATCGTCTTGAGGGCGAGCATGATGCGGCTGATCTCCCCGCCGGAGGCGACCTCCGCCAGGGGCATCGGCGGCACGCCCACGTTCGTGGAGATGTAGAACTCGACCTGGTCGACGCCCTTGGCGAAGGCCCGGTAGCGCGCATCCTCGTCGTCGGGCCGGATCCAGCCGTTCGGGTCCTCCCGCCGGGTGAACTGCACCTCGAACTGGCTGTCGGGCATCCCGAGCGTGGCGAGCTCCTCGAGGATGGCGTCCTCGATTCGGGTGGCCACCTCCTTGCGCTTCGCGGAGAGGCGGAGCGCCACGTCGGTGAGCTCGGCCTGCGCCGCCTCGATCTCCGCGTCGAGCCGCTCGAGGTTGCCCTCGAAGTCCTGGGCGAGCTCGTACTGTTCCCCGATCTCCGTCCGGTGCTTGAGCACCGCTTCGAGGGTGCCCCCGTACTTCCGCTTCAGCTTCTCGATCTCGGTGATGCGCTCGCGGATTTCCTCGAGGCGCTGGGGGTCGAACTCGATGTGGGCGTTGTAGTCCTGCAGGAAGTTGGCGAGCTCGCTGACGATGATCTGGGCGCTCTCGATCTCGTCGACGTGCTCCTCGAAGGCGTCGTCGATGCGGGCGAGGTCCTGCAGGTCGTTGCGCGCCACCACGAGCTGGTCGTGGACGGCGTTCTCGTCCTCGAACAGCATCTCGTAGAGGCCCTGCGTGGAGGCGTAGAGCTGCTCGGCGTTCTCGAGCACGCGGCGCTCGGCCTGCAGCTCCTCCTCCTCGCCGGGCTGGGGGTCGACCGCGTCGATCTCCTCGATCTGAAACTCGTAGAGCTCCTTCTGCTGGCGCAGCTCGCGCTCCCGGTCGGCCAACTGCTCGCGCTCCTCGACGAGCTCGGCCACCCGGGCCCGCTTCTTCCGATAGTGCTCCACGAGGCTCCCGAGCCCCCCGAAGCTGTCGAGCAGGCGGAGGTGCGTCTCCGTGCGCAGGAGGCTCTGGTGCTCGTGCTGGCCGTGCAGGTCGATGAGCTCGCCCGCCACGGCCCGCATCACGTCGAGCGTGGCGGGCGTGTCGTTCACGAAGCCGCGGCTGCCGCGCTCGGTGATCTTGCGGCGCAGGATGACGCGGGGCAGCGGGTCGGTCTCGATCGCGTTCTCCTCCAGGACCGCCCGGATCCGCTCGGTGTCGGCGTCGTCGAAGATGCCCTCCACCACCGCCTTCGAAGCATCGCCGCGGACCACGTCGGTGTTGGCGCGCTCGCCCAGGATCATGCTCATCGCCCCGATTAGGATCGACTTGCCCGCCCCCGTGGCGCCGGTGATAATGTTCAGCCCGCTGCCGAACTCCATCTCCAGCTCCTCGATCAGGGCATAGTCCCGAACGTAGAGCGATTGAAGCATGGCAGGCCGTTAGTTTGATGGTGGATGGTGAATAGTAAAAGGCCCTGAACCCACTATCCACAATTTACCATCTACCATTCACAACAGAGGAGGCGGCGCCCGACAGAAGCACGACAAAGGTCGAGTGGCAGTACAGGCGACTCAGGAGACGAGGGTCCAGCCCTGCTTGATCTTCTTCTTGGCGTACTTCCACTTCATCTCCGTCGTCTCGCCGGTGGCGTTGTTGCGAACGGTGACGTACTCGTTGCGCCCCGGCTCGTCGGCGACGGTGACCGGCTCCTGCTTCTGCTGGGTCGGGTCCCGCTCGGCGGCGCCCTGCTGCTGGCCCTCTCCGCCCTGCGTGTCGATCGAGTAGTCGGGTTGTGCACTGTCGTGCTGCGTCTGGGCGCGGCCGGCGTCGAGGCGGCCCCTGGGGCCCTCGCCCTCGGTCTGCACCTCGTCGTCGACGACCGGACCGGCGCGGAAGACCGTGGAGACGACCTCGCGGCCGATGTCGGCCATCATGTCGGCAAACAGGTCGAACGCCTCCATCTTGTACTCGACGACCGGGTCCTTGCGCCCGAACGAGCGCAGCCCGATGCCTTCCTTCAGCTCGTCGAGCTCGCGCAGGTGCTCGGTCCACTTCTCGTCGATGGTCTGGAGCATGGCGGTCCGCTCGAGGGCCTCGTTGATTTCCTGTCCGTTGGTCTCGAGGGCCTCGTCGACGTCGGCGACCGCGCGGATCAGGTCCTGCCCGTCGGTAAAGTCGACGAACACCCGCTCGATCATCTCGTCGCCGCGCTCGCGCTTCAGGTCGCTGAGCGTCTGGTAGAACGGCTGGGCGATCGACTCGCGCTTCTGGGTGTAGTAGTCGGTCGCCAGGTCGTAGACCCGGTCCACGACGCCGTCCTCGCCGAGCTGGACGAACGTTTCGCGGTCCATCTCCGGCTCGAAGGCGAGGTAGCGGAGCAGGTCCTCCCGCATCCCGGCGAGGTTGCCCTGCCCGTAGTGGCGCTCGACCACCGCCTCGATGAACTCGTGGAGCATGTTAAGGACCTGCCCGTGGAAGCGGTCGCCGGTGAGGGCCTCGCGGCGGCGCTTGTAGATGACCTCGCGCTGGGAGTTGAGGACGTCGTCGTACTCGAGCTGCCGCTTCCGGATCGCGAAGTTGTTCTGCTCGACCTTCGACTGGGCCCGCTTGATGCTCTTGTTGATCCAGGGGTGGGTGATGACCTCCCCCTCCTCGATGCCCATGCTGTCCATGACCTTCGCCACGCGGTCCGACCCAAAGAGGCGCATCAGTTCGTCCTCGAGGGAGACGTAGAACTGGCTCTCGCCCGGGTCGCCCTGGCGGCCGGCCCGGCCCCGGAGCTGGAGGTCGATGCGGCGGCTCTCGTGGCGCTCCGAACCGACGATGGCCAGCCCGCCCAGCTCGCGCACCTCGTCGCTAATCTTGATGTCGGTGCCGCGCCCGGCCATGTTCGTCGCGATCGTGACGGCGCCCTTCTGCCCGGCCTCGGCCACAATGTCGGCCTCCTTCTTGGCCCGGTCCTGCTTGGCGTTGAGGACGTTGTGGGGGATGCCCTCCCGCTTCAGCATGCGGCTCAGCGTCTCGGACACCTCGACCGAGGCCGACCCCACGAGGACCGGCTGACCGCGCTTGTTGTACTCCTTGACCTTGTCGATGATGGCGTTGAACTTCTCGCGCTTCGTCTGGAAGACGAGGTCGTCCTTGTCCTCGCGCCGCACCGGCTCGTGGGTGGGCACCACCACCACGTCGAGGTCGTAGATCTCGCCGAACTCCTCCGCCTCCGTCTCCGCCGTGCCGGTCATGCCGGACAGCTTGTCGTACATGCGGAAGTAATTCTGCAGCGTGATCGTGGCGTAGGTCTGGGTCGCGTCCTGGATCTCGACCTCTTCCTTCGCCTCCAGGGCCTCGTGGAGCCCCTCCGAGTAGCGGCGGCCCTCCATCACGCGGCCGGTGTGCTCGTCGACGATCTGGACCTTGCCCTCCTCGACGATGTACTCGGTGTCGCGCTCGTAGAGCGTGAAGGCCTTCAGGAGCTGCTCAATGGCGTGGACGCGCTCGGCCCGCTCCGAGTACGCGTTGTAGATCTCCCGCTTCTCCTCCTGGAGCGCCTTCTCCAGCTCCCGCTTGTCGTCCAGGTACTTGTTCTCGCGCTCCTCCTCCGAAAGGTCGTCGCGCTGGGTGAGCTCCTCCTCGAGCGCCTCGATCTTCTCCTCGTGCTCCTCCTCGATCTCGGCGATCTCGTCGCCCACGACCGGGAGGACGAACATGTCGGCCGTCTCGTCCATCACCTTCGCGATGTACTCCTGCCCCTTCTCGGTCATCTCGATGGACTGCTTCTTCTCGTCGACCGAGAAGTAGAGCTCCTCGTCGACCTCCGGCATCCGCTTGGCGTTCTCCTGGAGGTAGAAGTTCTCCGTCTTCTGGCGCAGCCGCTCCATGCCGGGCTCGTTGAGGAGCTTCTGGAGCTGGCGGTTCTTGGGGTAGCCGCGCGAGGCGCGCAGGAGGGCGAGGCCGGCCCGGTCCTCGTACCGCTGGGCCTCCCGCGAGTCGCCGTCCTCCTCGAGCTCCTCCTTCGTCTCGAGGTGCTCCTTGGCGTCCTTCACAAGGGAGCGCACCAGCTTGCGCTGGGCGTCGACCAGCTTCTTGACCGGGTCGCGGAGGGCGCGGTACTGGTCGTTCTCCTGGTCGGGCACCGGGCCGCTGATGATGAGCGGCGTGCGGGCCTCGTCGATGAGGACCGAGTCGATTTCGTCGATGATGGCGAAGTGATGGCCCCGCTGCATCAGTTGCTCGGGGCGCACGACGAACGAATTGTCGCGTAGGTAGTCGAACCCGAACTCGTTGTTGGTGCCGTACGTGATGTCGGCCTCGTAGGCCTCCTTGCGCCCCTGCGTGTGCGGGTCGTAGCGGTTGACACAGTCGACCGCAAGCCCGTGGAACCGGTAGATGGGGCCCATCCATTCGGTGTCCCGCTTCGCGAGGTACTCGTTGACCGTCACGAGGTGGCAGCCGCGACCCGCGAGGGCGTTGAGGTAGAGCGGCATCACGGCGGCCAGGGTCTTGCCCTCCCCGGTCTTCATCTCGGCGATACGGCCCTGGTGGAGCACCACGGCGCCGAGCAGCTGCACGTCGTAGGGCACCATGCCCCACTCCACCTTCGAGCCGCCAGCGGTCCAGGTTTCGCCCAGCATGCGTCGGCACGTTTCCTTGATGACGGCGAAGGCCTCGGGAAGCAGGTCCCAGAGAATGTCTTCGACGGTGTCCTGCCACTCCTCCTCGAGCTCGTCGTATTCGTCGTAGAGCGCGTCGCGCTCGTCGAGGGAGAGGGGCTCGAAGTCGGCGTCGGCCACCTGCCCGTCGCCCCCAACGGGGGCTTTCGGGGCCGGCGCCCGGCGGAGGCGCTCCTCAATCTCCTCCTGCCGGGCCTCGATGTCGGCCACCGCCTCCTGAATCTCGGCCCGAAACTCGTCGGTCTTGGCCCGCAACTCGTCGTCGGTCAGGTCCCGGAGCCCGTCGTAGTGCTCGTTGATCTCCTCGACGACGGGCCAGAGCTTCTCGAGCTCCCGCTTGTTCTGATCGCCGAAGAGGTTTTTCAGCCACTCAAACATGTGTTGCCTGATCCTGCGTGCGAAGGGCGACGAACGGTCGCGACACGAGGCTCCCCGAAGAACCGATGCGCCGGAAGCCCCAGCGGCCGAGTGCCTACGGCCACCTACACCATGGGGCATGGCACGCGAGGCCTCAGGGTGCGTTCCCGGCGTGCCGGCTCGACGGGGCGGCGCGACAAGGGCGGGTGCAGGGGACGCGATTCAGGGGGGATCCACTCGCCACGGACATCTCCCCCTCCGCGGCGGGAACCGGCGGTCGTCCCGGGCATTGGCGCAGGCTGCCAGCATCTGTCGAATCTCCGACGCGCCTTCGATGCAGGCTGCCCGCCTCGGGATCCTCTTTCTCGTCCTGGTGTGCACCGGGGGCGCCGCCGGGGCGCAGCCGGGGGGCGAGCGCACGAGCTTTCCGGTCCTGCAGCTCGAACCCTCGGCCCGCTCCGCCGCACTGGGCGGGGCCTTCACGGCCATGGCCAACGGCGACGTCAACGCGCTCTTCTACAACCCCGCCGTTCCCGGGCCCGCCACGAGCCGGCGCGCCTCGTTCTCCTACCTGAACCACCTGTCGGACCTGAACGTCGGCTCGGTGGCCTACAGCCAGACGGCTCCGGCCCTCGAGACCACGGTGAGCGGGGGGCTCCGGTTCGCGCACTGGGGCACCTTCGAGGGGCGCGACCGGTTCGGCAACCCGACCGGCGACTTCGGGGCCGGCGCCGCGGTGCTGACGATGGGGGCGTCCCGCTCGTACGGGGCGCGCCTCCGGTACGGGGTGAGCCTGCACCTCCTGCACGCCCGCATCGAAGCGGCCTCGGCCTCGGCCCTGGCCGCCGACCTGGGCGTCCTGTACCGGGTCCCCAGCCGACAGCTCGCGGTCGGGGCCGCGCTCCGCAACGCCGGGGGCACGGTCGACGGGTTCGGGCACACCCCCGAGCGCCTTCCGCTCGACCTGCAGGTGGGGCTCTCGAAGCGGCTGGCCCATCTGCCGCTCCTGCTCACGGCCACGGCCTACGACCTCACGGACCTGTCGGAGGGCCTCCGGGGGGGCGGCCCCGTCGACCACGTGCTGGGCCACCTCACGTTCGGGGCCGAGCTCCAGCCGGGCGACGTCCTCCGGATCCGCGTCGGCTACAACCACCGCCGCAGCCGCGAGCTCGCCCTCACCGACCGGTTCGACTTCGCGGGCGTCGGGGTGGGCTTCGGCGTCACCGTGCGCGGCCTCACCGTCGACTACGCCTACAACTCCTGGTCGTCGCTCGGGGGACTGCACCAGTTCAGCCTCCGCACCGACCTGGGGGCGTGGGCGGAGGACGGGGAGTAGGGAAGAGAACGCCAAGTTGCATCGGACGGGCGTTTTGGCACAAGAGATCGCCGACCGCGGACGGCGGACCGCCGCCCGCGCCGTGTTCGGCCGTCTGTGGACTGAAAGCCTTCGATCCGCATTCCGTTCGAGCAGCAACACGTCGGCCACAGCTTCGGGCACAGCGTGTCTTATCCCTGAGGGTGATCCCTGCTGGCGTAGTCTAGTGGTATGTCAGCTACTATCTGACAGATCGATCATGACTCGACGGACAGGACTTGGCGCACCACTAGTGAGAGGCCGAGACGTGAGGTGCGGGCCAACAAGCAGGTTCTGGCAGCGTAGACAAAGTCCATTTGCCCCAATGCATTGTACCAGAGAGGGCTATGTTTAGCGAATTTCGATATGAGAACTTCAAGAGTTACCGCGAGGCGAAATTCCCCCTCGCTCCCCTCACCCTCCTCATTGGGACGAATGCCTCGGGGAAGAGCAATGCTCTGGAAGGAATTCGCTTCCTCTCTTGGCTATCACAAGGACAACGTCTTGGTGACGCGCTTCGAGCTGTTCAGGAGGACGATGTCACGATCCGAGGAACGCTTGACTCTCTAGGGTATCACGGAGCCAAATCTTTCTCTCTTGGATGTTCTCTTACGAGCACCCAGCCGTGGGAACACTTTGACGTCACGCTCCAGGTGGATGGGGACGAGTTGTACATCGTTCAGGAGAAAATCCACGGAGATCACTCCTCTGTTCCGCTGTATCAGATTGTACACTCTCCGGAGGAGTACGGCTACGAAGTCAAGGTCGCATACAACAACTTCGCGCAGGGAGGGGTCAAACCGCGGATTGCCTGTTCGAATCAGCGGGCAATCATCACTCGGCTTGACACTCCGTCGCGGTTTGGTAAGGAGGAGTCACAGAAAAAGATCCCTGATATCACTGAGCGGTTTCGGCGTGCACTGGGGCAAATTCTGTTTCTCGATCCAGACCCTCGTCGGATGCGGGAATATAGTTTCGTAAACGAGACAGAACTCGTCGGGGATGGACGCAATCTATCTGGGGTTCTCTACAACCTTTGCGAGGATCCGAGCCGAAAACGGGAGATTCTGGATTTTATCGAGGCCTTGCCTGAACAAGACTTTCGGGACATCAGCTTCGTTGAGACGCCGCGAAGCGAAGTGATGCTGGAGCTGACAGAATCATTTGGAGGGCGAGACAAGGCGTGGGATGCCCCCATTCTCTCCGACGGAACGCTCCGCGTGCTGGCCGTCGGGGCGGCTGTGTTGTCGGCCCCCGAAGGCTCATTGATTGCCATCGAAGAAATTGACAATGGCGTTCATCCGAGCAGGGCGGGAATGCTCCTCGAGAACATCCAACGCATCGCCCAGGAGCGAAATCTGCGGGTCATCCTCACGAGTCACAATCCGGCCCTTCTCGATTCTCTACCCGATGAGTCGATCCCCCACGTGGTGTGCTGCTACCGCGACCCGGACGAAGGAGATAGCCGTCTCGTCCAACTGGAAGACCTGCGAAAGTACCCGGATTTGGTAGCTCGGGGACCGCTGGGACGTCTCATGACACGCGGCATCATCGAGCAGTATCTGCACGAGCAAGTGGACCCCGAATCGCAGCGAGAAAAGGACAAGGAGTGGTTAGAATCTGTACGGTGACCCCCAGCGTTCCTGAGTGATCGTCTATTGGTTGACGCCGCCCACTCGGAATGAGCATCTGTATCGTTGATAGCTCCGTCTTCTGCAACATCCTTGAGGTCCCTAATCGCTGTCAGCATCGAGGCCAAGTTCTTGATCGGCTCGAGTCCCTGATCGAAGAGGGGGCCACGCTACTTCTTCCCCTTGCAACGATCTACGAAACTGGAAATCACATCTCCCGGAATGGAGATGGTCGTCAACGACGGGAAACCGCAGGGCGGTTCCGCCGACAGGTTGACCAGGCTCTTCGGGGTGAGAACCCATTCACGCCCACGGATATCAACGAGGAAGAGGAGATCCGTCGCTGGCTGACGCAATTTCCGGAGTATGCGGAGCAGGAAGTTGAATTTGGAGACATGTCGATTGTCGAGGCCTTTCGCAAGCAATGTGGCCGACATCCGTCGCGCCGTGTATTCATCTGGGCAATCGACAGTGATCTGTCAAGCTATGATCGGGAGCCCCAAGTCTAAAAGAGTCGCGGATCACGACATCATCTCCTCGATCTCCTCCGGGTCTCGCTTCAGGAGGCCCTGCTTCTTGTAGTAGATCATCGTGGTGTCGAGGGTCCCGTGCCGCATGCGCTGCTTCACCTCCTCGAGCGGCATGCCGTCGTTGAGCCAGAGGAGGGCCGCGGTGTGGGTGAGGCTGTGGGGCGTCACGCCCTTGCGCTTGATGCCCGCTTCCTTGAGGTACCCGTTGATGCGGCTGCGGACCGAGCGCGTCTTGAGCCGCTCGTCGCCGGAGCGGTGGCCGTGGGACACGAAGAGCGGATCCTCGGGATGCACGTCGTCGCGGGTGTCGAGGTAGGCCTCGACGGCCTCGAGGACCGGCTCGTCGAGCGGGGCCTCCTGGTCCTTCACCGTTCGGCCCTTGCCCTGCACGCGGAGCACCGGCCCCATCAGCGTGTGCTCGAGGTCCTCCACGTTGGCGCGCACGATCTCGATCTCGCTGAGCCCGGCGTAGAGCATCAGGGACACGATCGCCGTGTCGCGCTTGTCGATCTGGGTGGCGGTCCCCAGCACCTCTTCGAGCGCCTCGATGTCCTGCTCCGTGAGGACGGCCCGCGAGTGGGTATCGGGGCGGCGGTTGCCCTTCACGGCCGTCGCGGGGTTCTCGGCGAGCTCGCCGATGTCGGTGAGGTACTGGCAGAAGCGACGGAGCGCCGTCAGGTAGGTCGAGACGGACACCTGGCTCAGGTCCCGCTCCTCCATCAGGTGCGTCTTGTAGGCCCGGATGTCGTCCTCCGTGAACGTGACGTTGTTCTGCTGGACGAACCACTTCTCGAAGCTGTTGAGCGAACGGCGGTAGGTGCCCACCGTCTCGTCGCTCTTCTCCGCCAGGTACTCGTCCTGGAAGGCCTGCAGGTGATCGCGGAGCTCCCGGAGCGAAAGCGAAAGGGAGTCGTTTGGGTCGGCGTCGGGCATGGGACACACGGAAGCGGGGGCGAAGACTGCGGGGCGGGGGCGACCGAGAGGCGGGCGGCCCACGGGGCCGAACCCGGAATCTGAAAGCGGACGCATCCCACCTACAACCAACGGCGTATCGCCGACGGTGTCAATAACGGAATCCGGCGGGCGGCCGATTCGCCGACGAGAGGCGTGCCGGCGTCGGTTGAAAGGGCCGTCCACAAGCCGTACTCTCAAATCGAGTCCCCGAAGTTTGATCGTCCTCGTCCACGTTCCCTCCACGTGATGGCTTCCTCGCCCAAGACCCTGCTTGCGGCCTCGGTCCTTCTTCTTCTGTGTCTTCCCGCCGTGGACGCGTGGGCCCAGCGGGCCCCCGGCGGCCCCGGCCGCTACGTCGACCACGCGGTGACCGAGCAGGGGGTGCGCGTAGAGGGGGAAAACGCCTCCGTGCGTCTGACCCTCGTGCGCCCGTCGATCGTGCGGGTCGACTGGCTAGGGGCCGAGACGCTCCCGGACACGTCCCTGGCCGTCGTGGCCGAGCCGCAAGCGTCTCTGCAGCCGACCGTGCAGGAGGGACCGGCGGCGGTCTACCTGCGGGGTGGACCCGTCACGGCCGTCGTGGAGAAGGCGCCCCTGCGGGTGCGCGTGGCGAACCGCGAGGGTCGGGCCGTCTTCGAGGAGGCGAACGCCAACGTGGCCTGGACGGACACCAGTCGTGTGCTTCGGGTACGCATGGACGCCGGGACGCGGGCGTACGGCACCGGCGAGCGCCCGGTCTTTGGCGTCCGGGGGCACGCCTTCGACCTCGTCAACACGCAGCGCTACGGCTACAACGAGGCGCCGATGACGATGAAGGTGAACGTGCCCTTCGTGCCCACGACCGGCGGATACGGGCTCTTCATCGACAACCCGTATCGGGCGCGGCTCGACGTGGCCCGGGCCGACTCGACGCGGCTCACGTATCGGGCCGACGGGGGGCGCCTCCGCTACTACGTCCTCGTGGCGCCCACCGTCAAGGAGCAGCTCCGCCAGTACACCGCCCTCACGGGCCGCCAGCCCCTCCCGCCGAAGTGGGCCCTCGGGTACATGCAGTCGAAGTTCGGGTACCGGACGGAGGCCGCCGCCCGCGGTGTCGTGGACACGCTCCGCCGCCGCAACTTCCCGGTCGACGCCCTCATCCTCGACCTCTACTGGTTCGAGCACATGGGCGACCTCCGGTGGAACCGGGAGGCCTTCCCGACCCCGTTCCGGATGATGACGGACCTGAAGGCGCGGGGCGTGCAGACCGTCGCCATCTCGGAGCCCTACCTCGTGCGGCCGTCGCGCCTCTTCCGACCGGCCCTCGACAGCAGCTTCGTCGGGCGGACGCCGGCGGGCGAGCCCTACGTCATGCCGGATTGGTGGTCGTGCCCGGACGGGTGCGACGTGGCCCTCCTCGACATGACGGACCCGGCGGCGCGGGACTGGTGGGCGGGGCAGTATCCCCCGTTCATGGGCGAGACGATGGCCGGCCTCTGGACGGATCTGGGCGAGCCGGAGAAGCACCCCTCGGACATGCAGCACCACATGGGGCCTGCGCCCGCCGTGCACAACCTCTACAACCTCCTCTGGGCGCGCACCCTGTCCCGGCACTGGGACGAGTGGCGCCCCAACCGGCGCACGGTGAACCTGACCCGCTCCGGCTACGCGGGCATCCAACGCTTCGGCACCGTGCTCTGGAGCGGCGACGTGGGCCGCAGCTTCGACGGCCTGCAGGCCCAGCCGCCGCTCCTGCTCAACATGGGCCTCAGCGGCGTCGGCTACTACGGCTCCGACCTCGGCGGCTTCGTCGGGGACCGGAAGCAGCCCGAGCTCTACGCGCGCTGGCTGCAGCACGGGGCGCTCTCGCCGATCATGCGCGTGCACGGCGTCGACAACCTGCCGACCGAGCCCTGGCGGTTCGGCCCGAAGGCGGAGCGCATCGTGCGGGCGGCGACGCACCTCCGCTACCGGCTAATGCCCTATCTCTACTCGATGGCGTGGACCAACCACCGCACGGGCCTTCCGCTCGCGCGGCCGCTCTTCTTCGCCGACCCGGACGACGAGCGCCTCCACGGCTATACCGACGCCTACCTGCTGGGCGACGCGCTGCTCGTGGCGCCGGTCCTGGAGAAGGGCAAGCGGACCCAGACGGTTCGGCTGCCGGAGGGGACCTGGATCGACTGGCACTCGGACGAGGCCTATGCAGGCGGACAGATGATCACCGTCGACGCTCCGCTCGACGAGACGCCGCTCTTCGTGGAGGCCGGCTCCATCGTGCCGACGCGGCCGGTGGCCCCCCACACCGGGGCCCAGCCCGCCGACACGCTCGGGCTGGCCGTCTATCCCGACTCGGCCGGGGCCGCCTCCTTCTCGCTCTATCAGGACGACGGGCGGACCCGGGCGTACCAGGACGGCGCCTACGCCCTGACGTCCCTGCGGCAGACGTGGGCTCGGAGCGGCGGCACGCCGGCCCTCGTCCTTACGGTCGGGGGCGCCACGGGCCGCTACGAGGGACAGCCCGACGCCCGTACGATCCAGGCCGCCATGCACCGCGTGTCCGCCGCGCCCCAGCAGGTGACGGCCGGCGGCAATCCGCTGCCGAGACGACCAAATCCGGCGGCGCTCGAGCGGCGGGGCGGATGGTTCTACGACGCCACGGCGCAGGTCCTCCACGTCCAGCGCCGCGTCGACATCCACGAGCCGCTCCGGGTCACCGTCCAGGGCGCCCCGGCGGGCGCCGGCGCGGACGGCTAGTAGAGGGCCGTGTCGCCGGAAAAGGACTCGAGCTCCTGAACCACCCGCTGCAGGAAGCTCGCCCCCATCGCACCGTCGATGATTCGGTGGTCGTAGCTGAGAGAAAGGTACATCATGTGCCGGACGGCGATCGAGTCGCCGAGCGCCTCGTCCTCGACGACGACCGGGCGCTTCTGGATGGCGCCGGTGGCGAGGATGCCCACCTGCGGCTGGTTGATGATGGGCGTCCCCATCAGCGAACCGAGCGACCCGATGTTGGTGACCGTGAAGGTGCCGCCCTGCAGCTCGTCGGGCTGGAGTTCCTTGTTGCGGGCCCGCTCCGCCATGTCGCCGGCCTTGCGCGCCAGGCCCGTTACGCTGTAGTCGCCCGCGTTCCGGACCACGGGGGCGAGCAGGCCCTTGTCGCCGATGGCGACGGCGACGCCCACGTGGAAGTCCTTCTTGATCACGATCTTGTCCCCCTCCACGCTGGCGTTGAGGAGCGGATGTTCCCGCAGCGCCTCGACGGCGGCCTTCACGAAGAAGGGCGTGTAGGTGAGCTTCACGCCCTCCCGTTCCATAAACGCCTCCTTGTTGCGCTCGCGGAAGCGGACCAGACCGGTGACGTCGGCCTCGGCGAAGGAGGTGACGTGGGCCGAGGTGGCCTTCGAGCGCACCATGTGCTCGGCCGTAATCTTGCGCATCCGGTCCATCGGCTGGATCTCGATGCGGTCGCCGTACTGCTGCCGCAGCTCGTCCTCGCTGGGGCCCTCCTCGACCGTGTAGCTGCCGCGGTCGGGCACGCCGGTCGAGCGGCTGGGCCGGGGCGGTCGCTCGGGGGCCGTCGACGGGGCCGCGGAGTCGGGGGCCGGGGCCTCCTCCCGCTCCTCGAGGTAGGCGAGGACGTCCTCCTTCGTCACGCGGCCCTCACGTCCGGAGCCCTCAATCGACTCGAGCTCGCTCATGCGGAGCCCCTCCTCCTTCGCGATCGAGCGGACGAGCGGCGAGTAGAAGCGGCCGTCGGCGCCGCGCCGCTGAATTTCCTCGCCGGGGGGGCGCTCCGCCGCGTCGCCCTCCGGAACGGCCCCGTCGCCGGAGGGGGGAGAGGAGGGAAGGTCGGCCTCGTCGGCGTCCTGCTCGGGGGCGTCCGGCACCGGGGCCTCGACCGCGTCTGCTTCGGCCTCGCCGGCGAGGCGGGCAATGACGGTGCCCACCTCGACGGTCTCCCCCTCCTCAACGGCCTTCTCGCTCAGCACTCCGGCGGCGGGCGAGGGCACCTCGGTGTCGACCTTGTCGGTCCCGATCTCGAGGAGCGTCTCGTCGACCTCGACGCGGTCGCCGATGTCCTTGTACCAGGCGATGACGGTGCCCTCGGTGATGCTCTCGCCCATCTTGGGCATCACGACCTCCACGTCCTCGCCCGACGGCTGCTGGGAGTCCGGGGGCCGACCGGCGGCCGATTCGGCGGGCTCCGGCTCGGTCGGTTCGTCGTCGGCCGTCTCGGCGGGCGCCCCCTCAGCCGGGGGCGACTCGCTCGGCGTCTGCGCCTCCGCCTCTTCGGTCTCCGTCTCGACCCGGGCGATGATGGTGCCCACCTCGACGGTGTCCCCTTCCTCGACCAGCGTCTCGGTGAGGATGCCGGCGGTCGGCGAGGGCACCTCGGTGTCGACCTTGTCGGTCCCGATCTCGAGCAGGATCTCGTCCTGCTCCACCCGGTCGCCGGGCTGCTTGTGCCACTCGATGACCATCCCTTCGGTGATGCTTTCGCCCATCTTGGGCATCTCAACGTCAACCTGCGCCATGGTGTGTACTCGTTCAGCGTCGGGAAAAGAGTGCGTCGCGGGAAAAAGCCCACCGAAGGACAGAGCACGTGTTCTCGCCACGGGGTCCTGCCCGTCAATGTACGGAACCGTGCCCAACAATAAAAAGCGGGACGGGCCGGACGGGACAGGCCCATCCGTCCGTCCCGCTCCGGGAATCGGACGTGGTCGTCGTCGCTAGAGCAGCGGGGCGATCACCAGCGAGACGACGGCGATAAGCTTGATCAGGATGTTGAGGCTCGGGCCGCTGGTGTCCTTGAGGGGGTCGCCCACCGTATCGCCGACGACCGAGGCCGTGTGCGCCTCGCTGCCCTTGCCGTGGGTCTCGCCGTCCGCGCCGGTGTAGTTGGCCTCAATGCGCTTCTTGGCGTTGTCCCAGGCCCCGCCGGCGTTGCTCTGGAAGATGGCAAACAGCACGCCGGAGACGGTTACGCCGGCGAGCAGGCCGCCGAGCATGCCCTTGTCGATGAAGAAGCCGACGACGACGGGCACGAGGATCGCGAGCAGGCCCGGCGCGGCCATCTCGCGGAGCGCCGCCCTCGTGGAAATGTCCACGCAGCGCACGTACTCGGGCGTGCCCTCGCCCTCCATGATGCCGGGAATCTCGTCGAGCTGGCGACCGACTTCCTTGATCATGTCGCCCGCCGCCCGGCTTACGGCGGCAATCGACAGCGAGCTGAAGACGTAGGGCAGCACGGCCCCGATGAGGAGGCCGGCGAGGATTACCGGATCCGACACGTCGATGCTCTGCACCTCGGCCTGCCGCATGTAGGCCGCGAAGAGGGCCAGGGCCGTCAGGGCCGCGGAGCCGATCGCGAAGCCCTTGCCGATGGCGGCGGTCGTGTTGCCCACCGCGTCGAGCTTGTCGGTGCGGTCGCGCACCTCGCCGGGCAGGCCGCTCATTTCGGCGAGGCCCCCTGCGTTGTCCGAGATGGGGCCGTAGGCGTCGATGGCCAGCTGCATGCCGGTGATTGAGAGCATGCCCACCGCGGCGATGGCGATGCCGTAGAGGCCGGCGAAGTAGTTG
>JBDGQP010000032.1:0-6780 GCA_042218975.1 Salinibacter sp. | reverse complement strand
ACGGTCCCGTCGGCCTACCGGTGCGGACCGGTGCGCTGGTCGGCGCACGCCGAGGCCCGGCGGATCCGCGTCGGACCGGCACCACCACTCACCCCTTTCCGAAACCACCCCCCTTCTCCACCATGAGACGTTGGGCTACAATTCCCATTCTCCTCCTCGCTGCACTGGTCTTCGCCCCGACGGTGGCCCACGCGCAGGGCGTCACCTCCGCGACGATCCGGGGCACGGTCGTCGACGAGAACGACGAGCCGATCCCCGGAGCGAACGTCGTTGCGGTGCACGAGCCGAGCGGCTCGCGCTACGGAACCGCGACCAGCCAGAGCGGAGACTTCACAATCGCCAACGTCCGCGTCGGCGGGCCCTACACGATCACCGTGTCGTTCGTCGGCTACCAGTCGCAGCGCGAGACGGACATCCAGTTGAGCCTCGGCGAGACCCGGGAGTTGGATTTCCAGCTCCAGCCGCAGACCGAGCAGATGGACGAGGTGGAGATCGTGGGGGACCGCGGCGCCGTGTTCAGCGAGGAGCGGCAGGGCATCTCGACCAACATCTCGGAGCAGGAGGTTGAGAGCACACCGACCATCGATCGCTCGATCGCGGACTTCGCGCGGCTGACGCCGCAGGCCATCGTCGGCAACGACGATGACGACGGCGCCTCGATCTCGATTGCCGGGCAGAACAACCGGTACAACTCCATCTTCATCGACGGGGCCATCAGCAACGACGTGTTCGGCCTCTCGGCCACCGGAACGGACGGGGGGCAGACGGGCGCCACGCCGATCAGCATTGGCGCCATCAAGAGCTTCAACATCGAAATATCTCCGTTCGACGTTACGCAGAGCTACTTCGGCGGCGGGGCCATCAACGCCGTCACCCGAAGTGGGACCAACCAGTTTCAGGGCTCCTTTGCGTTTGAGTATCGCGACCAGAGCCTCGCGGAGAACCTGCCGAGCGCCCCGTTTCCGGAGTTCAGCAACGAGCGCTACGTCGGGCGGCTCGGGGGACCGATCATCAAGGACAAGCTCTTCTTCTTCGTCAACTTCGACATCAACAACGAGGTGTCGCCGCAGCCCTTCGAGGGCGGATTTCAGGAATACCGGGGAACGGGCATCAGTTCGGAGTCGGACCTCAACGATCTGCTGGGCTTCATCGACCAGACCGTTGGGAACCGGTACGATCCGGGCAGCTTTCGGGGCCAGGCCACGACCCTCGACAGCGACAAGTTCTTCGGGAAGCTCGACTGGAACATCAACCAGAATCACCGGCTCAGTCTCCGGTACAACTACTCGGACTCGCGGAACGTCGATGCGTTTGGCGGGAGCCCGACGGGCATCTCCTTCTCCAGCACGAACGAGGTCTTTCCCAACACCACGCAGACCGGGGCCCTGGAACTGAACAGCACGTTCGGCAACAGTTACGCCAACAAGCTGATTCTCACCTACAAGGACGTCACGGACGACCGGGACACGAACCTCAACCAGCCGTTCCCGACAGTTGACATCGGAGACGGGGCCGGCAACATCAACCTGGGGGGGGAGCCGTTCTCGACGGTCAACTTCCTGGATCAGCAGGTCTTCACCCTGACCAACGACTTCGACATCTTCGCGGGGGACCACACCATCACGGTGGGAACGCACAATGAGCTCTACGACCTCACCAACAAGTTCGTCCCCTTCAACTACGGGTGGTACATCTTCTTCGACCGCCCGTTCGGGCCCGAGCGGTTCCAGAACGGAACGGGCATCGACGAATTCAAGCAGACGGTGTGCGCCTCGCCCGCCGTCAATCGAGGCAGCGTCTCGGAGTGCAGCCAGTATCCGAATCAGCCGGCGCCGTCGGTCTTTGCCCGCGGCTTCTCGCTGGTGGACGACAACCCGAGCACCTCGCAGTTTGAGGAGGTGATTGGGGACGAGACGGACGCGAAGGGGGCCTTCCGTGCCCTCAACACCAGCCTCTACGTGCAGGACGAGTGGTCGGTGAGTGACCGGCTGACCGTGACCGGCGGCATCCGGGTCGACGTGCCGGTTTACCTCGACGACCCGGCCTACGCCAACCCGGAGCGGCCACTGATTCCGGACAACCCGCAGATCAATCCCCGGAATACGACGCTTCCGGCGCTCTCGCAGTACTACGACGTGAGCGGCATCCGTCCGGGCGAGACGCCGGACGCCAACCTGCACTGGGCGCCGCGCTTCGGGTTCAACCTCGACGCGTTCGGCGACCAGAGCACACAGATTCGCGGAGGGACCGGGGTCTTCACGAGCCGGCAGCCCTTCGTCTGGCCCGGCGGCATGTACCTCAACAACGGCACGAACACCGGTGTCGTCGACTTCGCGTTCGGACGCAACTCGTTCCGGCCGAACCCGCAGAACGGGCTGACCGTCGCCGACGTCTCGGACCGGTCGCCGTCCGACCTCATTCCGAGTGGCCGCCTCGAGATGTTCGAGGAGGACTACATGAACCCGCGCTTCTGGCGCACGTCGTTCGGCATCGACCAGGCCCTGCCCGCCGGATTCACCGGGACGCTCGAGGCCCAGTACTCGAACACCCTGAAGAACGTCCTCGTGACGAACGTGAACCTGCGGCCGGCAAACGCGACGCTCGACGGCCCGGACAACCGGCCGATTTGGGTGCCTTCCCGGTACGGCACGGGGCAGAGCGAATTCACGCAGGCCGGGGACGTCCGCGTCGACACGCGGTACTCGAACATTCACCGCGTCGGCAATACGGACCGCGGCTACTCCTACAACCTGACCGCGCGGCTCCGCAACACCTTCGAGGGCGTGACGACCGAAACCAGCGCCCTCAGCATGGACCTGTCGTACACGTACGGCGACGCCTACGTGGTGAACGACGGGACCTCCTCCCAGATCAACTCGCTGTGGGACGGCGTCGAGCACGTCAACGGGGCCAACAACATTGGGCTCTCCCGCTCGGACTTCTCGACGGGGCACCGCGTGCTCGGGCGCTTCAGCTACCAGCAGCAGATCCTCGACAACATCGCGGCCACCGTGTCGCTCGTCTACGACGGGCAGTCGGGCCGACCCTTTTCCTACGTGATCGGCGGCAGTGACCGGATGGTGCAGGAGCGAGGCGAGTCCAACTCCCTGCTCTACGTGCCCCGGTCGGGCGACGCCCTCTCGTTCCGGGAGACCACCGTGCAGGGCCTGACCCTCACGCCCCGGCAGCAGGCCGCGGCCCTCGAGGAGTTCATCAGTCAGAACGACTACCTCAGCACGCGCCGCGGCGAGTACGCAGAGCGCAACGCCGACCGGACGCCGTGGGAGGGGGTCGTCGACCTCAACTTCCGGCTGGAGATCTTCCAGGAGCTGCTCGGCCGCCGGCAGAGCGTGGAGCTGACGGCCAACGTCTTCAACTTCTCGAGCCTCGTCGGCGACCTGGTGGGACAGGAGCAGTGGGGCGAGCGCTACTTCGGCACCAGTCAGGTCAGCCTGACGCAGTTCCGCTCCTTCAAGAACCCACCGGGTGAAGGAGACGGCAATCCTCCGGGGGCCGACCTCACCCCGGTCTACACCGCCGAGGGTGTCGCCAACGTCGTGGATACCAACGGCGACGGCACGGCCGACGAGTTCCGGGGAGCGCTCGACCAGCAGCAGATCTTCAACGAGATCCGGACGGGCTCCACCTACAGCTCCCAGTGGCAGATGAAGTTCGGCGTGCGGTACACGTTCTAGCTGGCGACCATTGTCTTCCGCTCCCCGACGCCGAGCAATCGGCCGCCCGGGGCGCCCGTGAATCTGGTCTCGACGCAATCCTACCACCCGGTGGCCCCGCGCCGCCGGGTGGTGCTGTTTGGGGGCGGCCTGGGGGCCGCCCGGCAACCCTCACGCTATCGTTGAAAACTTCTCGGGGGATTGGAGGTGCCCTGTAGATCCCCGAGGCCCTACCAACTGCTCGGCGCAGAATGCTGCCATGAGACGAACACGGCCCCGGAGGCGATGTAAAAGTGCCTGTTAGAAGCCGTGCTCCCACGCACCAGTCCGCCCTGCCCATGGCCCCCCGCTCGACCGATGTGCTCGTGCTCGGCTGTGGAATTGCGGGACTCTCCGCCGCGCTGGGGGCCGCCCGCGAGGGCGCCTCGGTAACCGTCGCCACGAAGGCGACGCGGCCCGAGGGCGCCTCCACCTGGTGGGCCCAGGGCGGAATCGCCGTGGCCCGCACCGCCCCCGACGCGTTCAAGGCCGACATCGACGCCGCCTCCAGCGGCACGAGCGACCCCGACGCCCTCGACGTGCTCGTGCGGCACGCGGACCGGGCCGTACGGAACGTGCTCATCGACACGCTGGAGGTCGGGTTCGACACCGGGGGCGACGGCGCCGCGTTCGACTACGGGCGGGAGGCGGCCCACTCGGCGGACCGCATCCTCCACGTCGATGCCTCGACGGGCCGGCACATCCACGTGCCGTTCCTCAATTACCTCGCCGCGCACGACCGCGTCGAAATTCGGGACGACACCGCCGCGCTCGAGCTGCTTCGCCACGGCGACGCCGTGGTCGGGGCGCTGCTTGGACAGGACGGGGCGCTCGCCCCGTGGCGGGCTGGCGCCACCGTCGTCGCCACCGGCGGCATTGGGGCCCTCTACGGCCGGTCGACGAACCCGGCGGGGGCCACCGGCGACGGCGTGGCCATGGCCGCCCGGGTCGGGGCCGACGTCGCCGACCTGGAGTTCGTCCAGTTTCACCCCACGGTCTGCGTCGCGAGCGGCGACCCGTTCCTCGTGAGCGAGGCCGTGCGGGGAGAGGGGGCGACACTGCGCGACGCCCACGGCGAGCGCTTTATGCCGGCGGTCCACCCGGACGCCGAGCTCGCCCCGCGCGACGTCGTGGCCCGGGCCGTTGAGGCGGCGCACGAGCGCACCGGGCAGGTCGTCCTCGACGTCTCGCCGCTGGCCTTCGCGGAGACCTTCCCGGACCTCGCGGCCCTCTGCGCCGAGCACGACGTGGACCCGAGCACGGGGATCCCGGTCGTGCCCGCCGAGCACTTCCTCTGCGGCGGCGTCGACGTCGACACCCGGGGCCGCGCCTCGCTCGACCGGCTCTACGCCGCCGGCGAGTGTGCCCGGACCGGTGTGCACGGGGCCAACCGGCTGGCGTCGACCTCGCTGCTGGAGGGGCTGGTGTGGGGGCTGCGGGCCGGCACCCACGCGGCGGACCGACGGCAGCCCGACGCGGCGGCCCTCGAGGTGCCCGACCGCACGCCCACCGGCGACGACGCGCTCGTGTCCCGAGGCTTCCGTCGGGTCCGCCGCGCGATGGACGAACACGTGGGGCTCCGCCGGTCGGCCGAGGGCCTCCGTCAGGCCGTCGAGGCCCTGCGGGCCGTGAAGACGGAGGTCGAGGCGCGGCCGTCCCCGCTCGCGCGGCCCCTCGCCGAGCTTCACTCCGCCGCCACGGTGGGCCTCCGGATTGCCCGGGCGGCCCTCGACAACGAGCGGTCCGTGGGCTGCCACTACCGGGTCGACACGCCCGCCGCCGAGGCCGCCGCCCCCGGTCGGGCGTAGCCTCGCGGGGCCCCGAGCCCCAGTGCGGCGCCGACCCTGCGCGCACACTCTTTTCTCAGCCTGACGACGCCCGATGGACGTAGACGTCCCGTCCGCATCCCGGCAGCGCGTCCGGGCCTCGCTGCCCGAGGCGCTGCGCCACCCGACCGTGCACGCGCTCCTGCGGCGGAGCGTGGCCGAGGACGTCGATCCCGACGGCACGTGGGCACCCGGGGGCTTCCCGCCCGCCAAGGGCGACGTCACCAGCCGCGCCACCCTTCCCCCGGAAACGGAACTGGAGGGGCGCCTCGTGGCCAAGGAGGAGGGGGTCGTGGCGGGCCTGCCACTTGCCCGCGCCCTCTTCGCCCTGGTCGACGAACGGCTGGCGCTCGACGCCGTCGTCGACGAGGGCGACCGGGTCGATTCCGGCGAGGTCGTGGCCCGCGTCTCGGGGCCGGGCCGGGCGCTCCTGACCGCCGAGCGACCCGCCCTGAACCTCGCAGGGCGCCTCTCGGGGATCGCCACCCTCACCCGCCGGTTCGTCGAGGCGGTGGCCCACACCGAGGCCCGGATCCTCGACACCCGAAAGACGCTTCCCGGCGCCCGGCGGCCCAACAAGTACGCCGTGCGACAGGGCGGCGGCCACAACCACCGCCTCGGCCTCTTCGACATGGCCCTGATCAAGGACAACCACATCGACGGGGCGGGCGGGATCACGGCGGCCCTCCGCCGCGTCCGTGACGCACACGGCGACCAGTACCCCGTAGAGGTGGAGGTGAAGACGCTCGACGAACTGGCCGAGGCACTCGCGGCCGACCCCGACCTCATCCTCCTCGACAACATGGACGTGCCCACCCTGCGCCGCGCCGTCGAGCAGGCCGACGGGCAGGTGCCCCTCGAAGCCTCGGGGGGCGTCACGCTCGACACCGTTGCCGCGATCGCCGAGACCGGCGTCGACCGGATTTCGGTCGGCGCGCTGACCCACTCGGCCTCGACGCTTGATCTCAGCATCCGGACGGATACGTAGGTCCGCTCCGTCCGTCGCTATCCTCGCAGACTGTCGGTTCCCATTCCCCATGAAAAACGAAGCAGCCACCCTCACCTCCCCCGGCGCCCTCTACGACATTCTCGTGGAGCGGCTCGAAGACATGCCCAGCGAGCGCGAGCTGCAGCAGAAGGCGGAGCTCGCCGCGGAGATCAACCGGGTCAAACGAGAACAGAACGCCGTCATCCTGGGCCACAACTACATGGAGCCGGCGCTCTTCCACACGATCCCGGAC